>JBBRHF010000084.1:0-16525 GCA_038223055.1 Actinomycetes bacterium
TGGTGTCAGCGTCCGGAACCAGGCCCGGGGCGGGTTCCGCGTTGTGCGCGATGTCGGTCAGGAACGGAGTGTCGAAGTGCAGCGCGTTCGCGGGGACCGCAACCGGGTTCGTGGTGTCGCCCTCGACCGGGCCGGTGGTCGTCATGTACTGCGGCAGTCCGCGGGCGGGACCGGGGACGAACTTGCCGTAGGCGTCCACCACCAGCATCTGGATGTCCAGCACGTCCTTGTCGGCCAGTTGGAGTCCCAGCAGGGTCGCCGCCTGGGTCTTCGTTGTCGCCCAGGTAGCCATGCCCGGGTCCTGATCGGCCGGCGCGCCGGCCGGCAGCTTGTCGCCCAGCAGCTTGCCGGTCGCAACGGGGCGGCCCGCGGTGTTGTTCACTTACTCCCGTAGGAACACCTGGTGCGAGGGGTGCGAGGTGTAGGTCTGGCTCTGGTCCACCCAGGGCGAGTCGGTGTTGGTCGCATCCTGGATGTCGTCAGCGCTCTCGTCCACGGCCGTGGCGGGGTTGTCCCCCGCGACACCGTCCGGGCCGGGCTGGTTCTTGGCACGGGTCAGCACCATGAACCGCAGACTGGCTGGCAGGTTGTCGGCGGCCTCGTTGCGTGCCGTCGCCGGGTCGTCGGCCAGGATGTGGTCCGGGCCCGGGATGAGCGGGTCGTCGGCCTTGAGCGGGACGAACACCGTGCCGCCGCCCTTGACGGTCTGGTCCACACCGTGGTCGAAGAACTGCCCGAACAGCGTGAACAGCGAGTTGTACGGCGGCGAGAGGCCGACGTCGGTGGTCACGTTCGGGATGAACAGTGTCTGATGTGACGGGGTGCAGTCCAGGGGAACCGCGAGCACCGGCGGCGTAGCCTGCGGGTCCGGGTCCGTGGTGCACGGCACGACGCCCGGGTTGCCCTGGGTGCGCACGGGGAACCCGGCAGCCGCGATGGCGGCGGGGTTGGTCGAGGTCTGGTCCACGACCAGGTTGCTGATCGTGCGGGGCTCGGAGTCGAAGACCGACCCCTTCTTCTGCGCGTACGTCGAGGGGTTCGGGGCTCCGGGCGGAGCGGGACCGAACGCCGCCGGCCTGGTCCCCGCCGCCTTGAATGCCGGTGTGGTCAGCCGCGGGAACACCTGGTCCGCGGAGCCGTTGCGCTCCTGGCCCGCCACCAGGTTGTTGCACGACCCGTCCACGGTTCGCAGCCCGAAGGAGAGCAGGGGGCTGGCGAGCTGGTTCGGACCCGTCCCGAGGAGCGCACCGCACGGTCCGGTGAGGGACGTGGTGTTCGCGACGTGCGCCTCCGCGATCTTGATCTGCTTGAGGATGTACGCCGGGTCCGACGGCGTGACGGTGAAGCCCTGCCCCACCGGTGCCACCGCGGCCTGGGCCGTGGAGGCGACCAGTGCGGCCGGTACGAGACCCACTCCCAGCAGCAGCGAACTGACCGCGGCTACGGCCTTGGTCGCTCCCTTGCGCCTCCCCGCGTGAGTATGGCGGTGCGCCGACCCCGATCGATGCAGCAACATGCAATGCCCCCTCGTCGCCGTCCGCACGCGGATCGGCCGTTTGCCGGCTGACTGTTCAGCTCGGATAACCCAACATTGGGCAGGCGACTCGTCTAAAAACTGTCGGCGGAGGAGGCTCTGGAGTCGGCCGAACCACCCGCCGGTTCGGCATTCTCAGCGGATTCTCACCGGCCCCGGCCCGATGGGACCAGGGCGCCTGGTTGTGTCACGCCGTCGCGCCCCGCCCAGGTGACGGTGGCCATGGCCCAGGTCACGGCGACATCCCGGTGAATGCCCCTGGCATCGGGATGGCTATCGGGACCTGTGGGAAAACCTACACCTCAGACTATTTTTATAGGCGTCCCGATCCGGGGGAGTGGCCCATTGCGCAGAACCTTTGAGACATTGCCGCAGAACAGCACCGGGATTTCTCAGGAGATTCTCACCTGCTCCGGCTCGATCCCATCGCTGCCCCGGCGCGGTCGCCATCCACCATCTGCCCTCCCGGACCCCGACCGCAGCGATACGCTGGGCGGACTCCTCGGCGTCTGGCGCCTCCGGGCCGTTCGGCGGCACCGGATGGTTCCCCAAAGGTTCGCCATGGAACATGAACGACAGGCGACTGCCCACAGGCGGCCGGGGCACGGGTGACGAGGGGAGTCAGGGTGGAGTCGATCGACCAGTCCGACATGGAGACGCTGGCGCGAACGCTGCGACTGCTGCACCGCTACGTCGATGGTGACGTCGCCGAGACCGTCACGCCAGGCTCCGCCGGGCCTCCGCGGCCGGCGCAGCCCGACGTCCCCACCCATCGGGCCCGCGGGCCCCGCCAGGAAGCGATCCTGGCGTTGCCGGAGATGACCGACGCCGCCGGACTGAAGCCCGCGGTCATCGCGGCAAAGATCGACTACTCGGTGTCCAACACCTACAACTTGCTGCAGACGTTGAGCCGCTCCGGGCTGGCCGAGGTCGTGCCGGGCAGCCACCCGCAGCGCTGGCGGCTCACCGCCTCCCACCGGCACAGCGCGACCGTCTTCACCCAGCTTGCCGAGACGCTGCGGCAGGGCGAGTGGACGACCTGCGCGGACGTGTCCATCGCGAGCCGAGGAGACACGTCCGCGGCCTGGATGGTCTGCTGGGCCGCGACCAAGCTGCCGGACTTCCCCGCCGGTCACCGGGTCCTGCTCGAGGGCGGGGTCGTTCACCCCTACGGCCACGACCACCAGCGGGCCCGGCCCGAGCAGGTGCGGGCCGCGCTCGCCCAAGAGGGCGTGATGTTCACGGCGCAGGGCCGGGCCGACATGGCCGGCCGGGTGACCTGGGACGAGCTGCGCGAGCGCTCCCGCCGATGAGCCGGCGGCGCATCCGGCTGGGGCTGCGACAGCAACTGCTGGCGATCGGCCTGCTCGGCGTGCTGATGGCTCTCGTCATCGCGCAGTCGGCGCTGGTCGGGCTGCGCCAGGTGCACCGCTCCGACCGTGCACTCAGCCTGATCAGCCAGGCCCAGCGGGCCCACCAGGACGCCGACATGATGCACGATGCCCTGCGGGCCGACGTCTACAACGCGCTGCTCGTCAGCCGCGGGTTTCGGCCCGGTCTGCGCTCGGAGGCCGAGAGTGACATCCAACGGCACATCGCCACGATGCGAGCCGACCTGCGCCGGATCGACTCGCTGAACCTGAGCGGGCCGGTCGGGCGCTCGCTCGCGAGCCTGCGGAAGTCGTTGCAGGTCTATGCCACCGCGTCGGAGCAGCTGCTCGATGTGGCGCTGCGCGACCCCACCAAGGCGGAGCCCGCGCTGCGCGACTTCGACGCCACCTTCCACCAGCTCGAGCAGGAGCAGGCCCGGGTCACCGCGCAGGTGGCGACGGCGGCCGCGCAGACCAAGGCGCGCGCGGAGAGCGCCTCGGTCGCCGCCGAGCGGCGCATCCTGCTCGCCTCCTTCGGGGCGCTGGGCGGGCTGCTGCTGCTGACCGTGATGCTCAGCCGGATGGGCAGGAACCTCGCCCTGCTGATGACCCGCCAGCGCGGCGTGGCCGAGACGCTGCAGCACAGCCTGCTGCCCGACCGGCTGCCCGACCTGCCCGGGCTGACCTTCGCCGCGCGCTACCAACCCGGCTCGGTCGGGGTGGAGGTCGGCGGCGACTGGTACGACGTCATCGCACTGCCGACCGGCGAGGTTGGGCTCGTCATGGGCGACGTACTCGGGCATGACCTGCGCGCCGCGTCGGTGATGGGACAGATCCGCAACGCGTTGCGCGCCTACGCCCTGGAGGGCCTGTCGCCGGCCGACGCGATGAGCCGGCTGAACCAGTTCGTGCGCCAGATCGGCGGCGACGAGATGGCGACCTGCGTGTTCGCCGTGTTCCACCCCGAGGCCTCCACGCTGCTGATCGCCAACGCCGGCCACCTGCCGCCCATGCTCGTCGGCGCCGACCGCAGCGTGGTGCTGCTCGAGGAGGACAGCTGCCCGCCGGTCGGCGGTCTGGACGAAGCCACCTACACCGAGCGCCTCTACCACTTGCAGCCCGGCACGACGGTGCTCCTCTACACCGACGGCCTGATCGAGCGCCGGACCGAGGACATCGCCGTCGGTCTGGACCGGCTGGGGCGCGCCGTCGCCGCCGGTCCCGACGAGGTCGACGCACTGTGCGAGCATCTGCTGGCCCAGCTGATCGACGGGGAGCTGACCGACGACGTCGCGCTTCTCGCGCTGCGGGCGGAGTCCTTGCTCGGCGACACCCTGCAGCTCACTGTCCCGGCTCTGCTCACCGAACTGGTGTCGCTGCGTCGGACCGTGGCCCGCTGGCTGGACGAGGCGAAGGCGACCCCCGAGGAGATCTTCGAGCTCACGGTCGCCTGCTGCGAGGCGGCGACGAACGCGATCGAGCATGCCTACGGACCCGGCATGGCCAGCTTCGATCTGACCGCGGTGCTCACCGGCCGGTGGGTCGACATCACGATCACCGACCACGGGACCTGGCGCCCGGCCCGGGGCGAGGACCGCGGTCGCGGCCTGTCGGTCATCCGCAGCTTCACCGACGCGGCGACGGTCGAGCACGGCACCACGGGTACGACGGTGACGATGCGACGCCGGCTCGCCGACGTACCCGCCCTCGAACTGTGGCAGGGCATCGGCTGATGCCCCTGGCCAACCTGCAGACCGAGCTCCACGGCAGCACCCTGCTGGCCCGGCTGGACGGTGAGCTGGACCTGTCCAACGTGCCGGGGCTCACTCTGGAGCTGGCGACCGCCGTGCCCAACACCGTGACCGTGCTCGCGCTGGACCTCTCGGCGGTGACCTACATGGACTCCGCCGGGCTCGGCATGCTCTACGCCCTCGCCCGCCAGCTGCGCGACCGCCAGCAGCGACTGAGCGTCGTCGTGCCCGAGGCGTCACGGCTGCGCCGGCTGCTCGCGGTGGCGAGCATCGCGAGCATCGCGCAGATCTATGCCGACGACGCGACCGCGCTGGCCGCCAGCTGAACCCGCCGGGGCACGCGTCATGCTGGACCCTGTCACCGACCGTGTGATGGGAGGGTGTGATGGCGAACCCGTTCCGACGACCCGGCTCCCGCCCGGCGCAGCGCGACCCACGGCTGCCGCCGGGTCAGTACGACACCGGCTCGTCCTTCCCCGTCCTCACCGCCGAGGTGACCCCCCGGCTGTCCACCAACAGCTGGACGTTTCGGGTCGACGGTCTGGTGGAGGCGCCGCGCACCTGGACGTGGGCCGAGCTGCTCGAGCTGCCCCGGTCGCGCTTCGACGGAGACATCCACTGCGTCACCACCTGGTCCAGGCTCGGGACGTCGTTTCGCGGCGTGTCGGTCGACGAGCTGCTCGGCGCGGTGTCGGTGCGCCCGGCAGCCACCCACGTCGTCGCCTGGAGCCACAGCGGCTACACGACCAACCTGCCGCTGGCCGACGTCACCGGCGGCAAGGCTTGGGTGGTGTGGGAGCACGAGGGCAAGCCGCTGCCGGTCGAGCACGGCGGCCCGGCGCGGCTGCTGGTGCCGCACCTGTACTTCTGGAAGTCGGCCAAGTGGGTCGGCGGGCTTCGGGTGCTCGACCACGACGAGCCCGGCTTCTGGGAGACCCGCGGCTACCACGACCGCGGCGATCCGTGGCTCGAGCAGCGCTACTCCGGTGACTGAACCCCTGGACCGCCCGCCGCCGCTGCTAGAGCTGCCAGAGCTGCCGGAGCTGCCGGAGCTGCCCGAGCTGCCGGCGCTGGGCCCGGTCACCCGCCGGCCGCCCGCCGGCGGCGCCCGGCGGGAGTGGCAGCTCGCGACCGTCGTCGCGGTGCGCCGCGAAACGCCCCGGATGAGCACCTTCCGGCTGCACTGCCCTGCCGGGCACCCGCACGTGCCCGGCCAGCACATGATGGTCCGCCTGCGAGCACCCGACGGCTACTCCGCGTCCCGGTCCTACAGCATCGCCTCGGCGCCCGGGGACGGACGCGAGATCGAGCTGATGGTCGAGCGTCTCGACGACGGTGAGGTGTCCGCCTACCTGCACGACGAGCTGCGCGTGGGTGACCAGCTCGAGGTCCGCGGCCCGTTCGGCGGGTGGTTCGTGTGGAGCGGTCGCGAGCCGGCACTGCTCGTGGGCGGCGGCTCCGGAGTCGTGCCACTCATGTCGATGCTGCGCCATCACCGGGCCGCGGGCTGACCGTGCCCCAGCGCCTGGTGGTCTCGGTGCGATCGCCGCAGGACCTGCCCTTCGCCGGCGAGTACGCCGAGGAGACCACGGTCGTCTATACCCGTCGTACGCCGTCGGGGTGGGCCCGCCCCGCTGCCCGGCTGGATGCGGCCACCCTCGAACCGCTGCTGCTGCCGGGAGCGACGTGCTACGTGTGCGGATCGGCCGCATTCGCCGAGCACGCCTCACAGTTGCTGGTCGACCTCGGTGTCCCGGCCGGCTCGGTTCGGGTCGAGCGCTACGGCCCCACCTCCTGAACCGAGCTCCTCCTCGGCCCACCCGCGGTGCTCCCGCAGCGCCCAGCCGACCGGCACAGCGCCGGTCCGCAAGCCAGCCCGAGCCTGGGGGTCGCGCAGCGCGAGGCGGACGTGGCCGAGGACCAGAACGGTGAGGAAGAAGGCCACCCAGTCGTGCACGAACGTCGAGCCGGTCCGCACGGTGAGCGGCCACTGGTTGGCGTATCTCATCGTCAGGCCGGTCCCGAGCATCAGCAGGATGGCGCCCAAGCTCAGTGCCGCGTTCAGCTTCTGGCCGGCGTTGAACTTGCCGACCGGCAGGTCAGCGGTCCGCCGGTCCCGGGCCCGCAGCCACACCGAGTCGACCGGCAGGAAGCGGCCCAAGCGGTGCGCGTCGTGGCGCACCGCGCGGGACAGCAGACCGAGCAGCAGCGGCAGCGGCAGCGCGATGCCGGCGACCAGGTGGACCTGCGCGACCAGCGAGCGGCGGCCGACGAGGACGGCCAGCGGGCCGACGTAGAGAACCGCGGCGGTGGCGAGGCAGGCTCCCATCAGCGCAGCGGTGGACCGATGCACCCAGCGCTCGGCGGTGGTGAACCGCCGCAGCTCACGCAATGGGTGCATCGCCGCGTCCGTTGGAGCGCCCCACCCAGGCGTCGACGTCGTAGCCCTCGTTCTCCCAGTAGCCAGGGCGAATCCGGTCGGTCAGCTCGATCTGGCCCAGCCACTTGAGCGACTTGTAGCCGTACATCGGTGCGACATAGAGGCGCACGGGGCCGCCGTGAGCTGTCGTGACCGGGCCGCCGAGCATCGAGGTGGCCACCAGAACGTCGCGCCGGCGTGCCTGGTCGAGGGTGAGGCTCTCGGTGTAAAGCCCGTCGAAGGACGACAGACGCAGCGCCGACGCGCCGGGCGCCACCCCGACGTGGTCGAGAAGGTCGGGCAGCGCGACACCGGACCAGTGCACCTGCGGCACCCGCCACCCCGTGACGCACTGGAAGTCGCGCACCAGCGCGGTCTGGCGCAGCGCGGTCAGGTCGGCGAGGGTCAGGGTCGCGGGCCGGTCGACCATGCCGGTGACCCGCAGGCGGTAGGCCGCGCGGCTGACCCGCGGCTCGTCGGAGGTCACCGAGTAGTAGCGGAATCCGGCCCCGGCAGGCAGCAGTTGGGTCAGCCCGGTGCGGTCGCGGGTCTGCAGGGGGTGCAGCAGTCGCTCCTCAAGAGACTGCAGCGAGCGTCCCGCCAGGACTCCCACCGCACCGAGGCCCAGCACGCCGAGCACGACCCGGCGCCCGATCGGAGTGCCGGCCAGCGGGTCGTTGGGTGCACGGTCGTTGGGTGCACGGTCGACGGGTGCACGGTCGACGGGTGCACGGTCGACGGGGGCGCCTCTCGTGCCGGGCGTCCGGCGGCGGTCCAGGTGCTCGTCCATGTCAAGTCAAGGATCACCCCGCGCCGCCGCGATCGCCACTTCTGCCGCCAAGATGTCATCCGATGGTCACCGGCCCGGCCGGACCAGCCCGCTCTGGATCGCGACGACCACGAGTTGGGGCCCACGAGCCGGACGTCCTGCCCCTCCGCCACAGTCATCCTGGATCCGGTGCCGCGCGTTCGCTCCAGGTAGCGGATGACACGGACATACGCTTGGGCGAACAGGTCCTGCGGTCTCCGGGCGATCAGCAGGTAAGCGGCGCTGGTGAGCGCGCCTTGGCGGGTGACGAGACTTCTCGCGTTAAGGACGCGATCTTGCGCCGGGTGGCCGATGGCCGCAGCGAAGTTGGACATGCGCCCGGCATCGAGATCCTCCTGTGCGAAGTTGAGCTTGCGACTCTCGTCGCCGATCCTGAGGTAGCAGTCTCCGGAGGCCATCCGGTGGATTCGTTCCGCTGGGTCGATGCGGATCACCAAGAGGTGGTCGCGACGGCCTTCCGCCAGACACGGCACCTGGTGGCAGACCGTGCGGACCGGCGGGTCGGTGAAATCGATCCCCGCCTGCATGAGCGCATGGACCTGATCTTGGTGGGCGTTCAGGCGCCTCCTCGAGCGCCGCGTCCACCTCGATGGAACTCACAAAGGCACTCTACTGAAAACTCTTGTCAGTAGTTGTCACTGCCGTCGCGGGGTGACTGACGAACAACTCCCAAGCCAGGTCTTGCCAGGTCAGCGGCATCATCAGAGGGCAACTGACAAGGGGATTGTAAAGACACCGGCTGGCCATCCAGTGCACCTTCGCCGGTCGAGCGCGCGACCTGTCCCCCGACCGTGGGATCGAGGCGCGGCCCAAGACGCCGCTGCACCTGGGCGTGCCGTCTCAAGATCGCGGCCGCGGGAGCCGGCTGGTGAACGAGACAGGGCAATCCGACGTACTGGGTGGCGAACACAGCCGCGACGGAACCCACTCGCGGTCCACCCACCCGCAGGAGGAACTGTGCGACGAAGTCTGCTCACCGGCCTGGTGGCACTCACGTGCGCGACCACCGCGCTGGCCACCACCCCGGCCTACGCGGCCACCGGACTACTGGATCCGATCCCCGCGCCGATCCCCGCCAGCGACGTCACCGTCGGGCTCGACGTCGTCGCCGCCGGGCTGGTCGCTCCCACAGCCGGCCTATCGGCACCCGGGGACAAGGACCACCTCGTGGTGATCGACCAGGTCGGCAAGGTCTGGTCGATTGCCACCGGCGACGAGGAGGACGGCCGTGACGGCGACGACGACCGTGCGCCCCGCGCACCGCGGCTTGTCGCCGACCTGTCTGGCTTGCTGGTCGCGAACCTCGGCAAGGTCATTCCGGGCCTCCCGTACGACGAGCGAGGGCTGCTCGGCATCGCCTTCCCCCCGGACTACCAGCACTCGAAGCTGGCCTACACATTCACCACGGAGAACGTCTCCGGACCGGCGGACTTCACCACGCAGCCGCCTGGAGTCGCCGCCGACTCGCAGTCGGTGATCCGCGAGTGGAAGGTGAAGGGGGTGAACCGGGGCCGGCCGCGCTTCGACCCGGCGAGCAGCCGGGTGCTCCTGCGCATCGACAAGCCACAGTTCAACCACAACGGCGGGGATCTGGCTTTCGGGCCCGACGGGATGCTCTACGCCTCCGTCGGTGACGGTGGCGCTGCCGACGATCAGGGACCCGGTCACGTCCCCGGCGGCAACGCCCAGAGCCTGGCCCCCGGCAACGTGCTCGGCAAGATCCTTCGCCTGGACCCCCGCGGGCACGACTCCGCCAACGGGCAGTACGGCATCCCCACCGGCAACCCGCAGGTCGGCCGCGATGGCGCGGACGAGATCTGGGCCTACGGCTTCCGCAACCCCTACCGCATGTCGTTCGACTCGCGCACCGGCCAGCTCGTGGCCGCCGACGTCGGCCAGAACGACATCGAGGAGGTCGACGAGGTCATCAAGGGCGCCAACTATGGCTGGCCGGTCAAGGAGGGCACGTTCCTGTTCGACAACGGCGGCGCCGGCACCGGCTTCGTCACTGCCGACAGTCCCGGCGCGCCCGCCGGGCTGATGGACCCCGTGGCGCAGTACGACCACACCGCGCCGGGCGGCGTGCGCTGCCCGACCGGCGGCCCGACCTCGTGCGAGGGGATTGCCGTCGTCGGCGGCTTCGTCTACCGCGGTCGCGACCTACGCGCCCTGCGGGGAACGTATGTGTTCGGCGACTACTCGCGAGCATTCGCCCAGCCATTGGGCCGGCTGTTCGTGCACAAGGGCAGCGGGGTCTCGGAGCTCAACATCGCCGGTGCCGCCGGCCTGGGCCTCGCCATCACCGGATGGGCACAGGACGGCCGCGGCGAGCTGTACGTGCTGGGCAACACCACCGGCGTCCTGGCAGGTACGACGGGTCAGGTGGTTCGGCTCTCCGCCGCCGACGAGGACTGAACTCAGCCGCCCTCGTCCCGGCTCCGCCGATGTAGATGATCTTGAGACGACTCGCCCTCGACCTGGGCGAGTCGTCTCAAGATCACTGTTCGGGGGGCAACGGTTGGGGGAGAATCGCCGGTCTAGGGTGTGAGGTCCGCCTGGATAGCGCGCCTGGATTGGGGAGGCCCGACCATGTTCTCGCGAGTCGCCATCATCAACCGCGGCGAGGCTGCGATGCGCCTCATCCACGCCGTCCGGGAGCTCAACGCGCAGGGTGTGGACGACGCCGCGCGGGTCGAGACGATCGCGCTCTACACCGACGGCGAGCATGCGGCCACGTTCGTCCGCGAGGCTGACTCGGCCTACGGCATCGGGCCGACGTCGGCGCGGCCCTATCTCGACCACGCGGTGCTCGAGCGAGCGATGAAGGACACCGGTGCCGACGCGGCCTGGGTGGGCTGGGGCTTCGTCGCCGAGGACCCCGCGTTCGCTGAGCTGTGCGAGCGTATCGGCGTCACTTTCATCGGACCCAGCGCCAAGGCCATGCTCCGCCTCGGCGACAAGATCGGGTCGAAGCTGCTGGCCGAAGAGGTGGGGGTGCCGGTCGCGCCGTGGAGCCGCGGTGCGGTCGACGACCTCGAGGCGGCTCTCGACGCGGCCGAGGAGATCGGCTACCCGCTGATGCTCAAGGCGACCGCCGGCGGCGGCGGTCGCGGCATCCGCGTGGTCACCTCGGCGCGGGAGCTGTCCGAGGCGTTCGAGCGCACCAGCGAGGAGGCGGCGCGCGCCTTCGGCAGCGGCGTGGTGTTCCTCGAGCGACTGGTGACCGGTGCGCGCCATGTCGAGGTGCAGGTCATCGCCGACGGCCAGGGCACGGCGTGGGCGCTGGGCGTTCGGGACTGCTCGGTGCAGCGCCGCAACCAGAAGGTGATCGAGGAGTCGGCCTCGCCGGTGCTCGACGAGTCCCAGGTGCGCGAGCTGAAGAATTCGGCCGAGCGGCTCGCCCTCGCGGTGGACTACGCCGGGGCCGGCACCGTCGAGTTCCTCTATCACCCGAAGGAGAAGTCGTTCGCCTTCCTCGAGGTCAACACCCGGCTGCAGGTCGAGCACCCGATCACCGAGCTGACCACGGGCGTGGACCTGGTCAAGGCCCAGCTGCACGTCGCCGCGGGCGGTCGCCTCGAGGGGGCCGCGCCCGAGGAGATCGGCCACGCGATCGAGGCGCGGCTCAACGCCGAGGACCCCGACCGCGACTTCGCCCCCTCGCCCGGTCGGATCTCGCTGCTTCACCTGCCCTCGGGGCCCGGCGTCAGGGTCGACACAGGGGTGAGCGCCGGTGACGTGATCCCGGCCGACTTCGACTCGATGATCGCCAAGATCATCTCCTATGGCCGCACCCGGGACGAGGCGCTGGGTCGGCTCCGGCGAGCCATGACCGACACGACGGTGGTCATCGAGGGTGGTACCACGAACAAGAGTTTCGTCCTCGACCTGCTGGCCCAGCCCGAGGTCATCGACGGCACCGCCGACACCGGCTGGATCGACCGGGTGCGCGCGGAGGGGCGGCTGGTGTCCCGGCGCCACGCGGGCATCGCGATCGTGGCCGCGGCCATCGAGGCCTATGAGGAGCAGGAGCACGCCGAGCGGGAGCACTTCCTGGCCACCGCGCACGGCGGGCGGCCCCAGACCCAGCACGAGGCGGACCGCCACGTCGACCTCAAGCTGCGCGGCGACTCCTGCCGCGTCGGCGTCGCGCAGGTGGCGCCCAACCGGTTCCGGGTCACTTTCGCCGGGGGCGCGACCGGTCGCTCAGTCGACGCACAGATCGAGCGGCTGGACGACTTCTCCAGCCGGCTCACCGTCGGCGACCACGTCTTCCGGCTGGTCGGGGCCACCCACGGGCCGGTCTATCAGGTCGAGGTCGACGGCACCGACCATCGCGTGACCCGCGACGAGGGTGGCGTGCTGCGGTCTCCCGCTCCAGCCCTCGTGGTGGCCGTTCCCGTCGAGGTCGGCTCCCGGGTGGAGGCGGGCGCCACGATCCTGGTGCTGGAGAGCATGAAGATGGAGACGGTCCTCGCGGCGCCCTTCCCCGCCCGGGTCCGCGAGCTGATGGTGTCCACGGGTGACCAGGTCGCCACCGGCATGCCGATAGTCCGCCTGGAGCCGGTCGAGGACGACGCCGAGAACGCGGCCGGCCCCGATCAAGGGCCACCGGCAGCGGCCGACTCGGCCGGCGACCTACAGTTCCCCGCGCAGGACGCCAGGTCTCCCGCGGCCCGGGTCGCCCAGCGGCTGGAGGACCTCCGGGGCCTGCTGCTCGGCTACGACCTGTCGCCCGGCGAGCGAAGTGCCGCCCTTGCCGACTATCGGCAAGCCCGCGCCGAGGCCGGCGCGGAAGACCCGACTCTACGCCGAGTCGAGCTGGACCTGGTCCGCGTGTTCGCGGACCTGTGCGAGCTGACCCGCAACCGCCCCGCCGCGGAGGAGTCGACCGACGAGCGGGTGCACAGCCCACGCGAGCACTTCCACTCCTACCTACGCAGCCTGGACGCCGACCGCGAGCGGCTCCCGGAGGCGTTCCGCGAGCGGCTGCGCCGGGTGCTCGCGCACTACGGCGTGACCGAGCTCGATCGCAACGCGGCACTCGAGGACGCGGTGTTCCGCATCTTCTTCGCCCACCACGCGACGTCGGGAAACCTAGTCGTCGTCACGACCCTGCTCCAGCGCTGGCTCGGTGACCTGGCCCCGGTCGATGCGGTCGCCGAGGAGGCCCGCGAGGTGCTCGACCGCCTGGTCGTCGCGACCCAGCTGCGCTATCCCGTCGTCGGCGACCTGGCCCGCAGCCTGCGGTTCCGCTGGTTCGAGCAACCCCTGGTCGAGGCGGCCCGCGACGCCGCTCTGGTGGGGGTGCGTGAGGAGTTGCACGCCCTGGCCGCCGAGTCCGAAGGTCCCGAATACACCGCGCGCCTCGACGCGCTCGCCGCGGTGTCCGAGCCGGTCGCGGGCTTCCTGGCCGAGCGGCTCGAGCGGGGCATCCCCGAGCGCGAACCCACGCTCGACGTGCTGGCCCGCCGCCACTACCGCGAGCACGAGCTGCATGGGCTGCGTGCCTTCTCGGCCGGCGGGCGCCCGTTTGTGGTCTGCGACTACACCCTCGACGAGCGCCCCACGCACCTGGTCACCACCGTCGCCCACATGTCCGAGCTGGACCAGCCGGACCAGCGGGCCCGCGTCCTCGACGCGATGACGGCCGAAATCGACGCCGCGCCCGAGGGGCACGCGTCGGTCGTGGACCTCTATCTCTACTGGCCCGAGGTGCCCGACGCGGCAGCCGAGTCGGTGGAGGCGCTGCGCGCCCGCTTCGCCGAGATCCCGTTCTCCGCACAGGTCCGGCGACTCACGTTCGGGTTGGTGCCCGGCGGCGGACGCCGGGTGTCCTACGTCACCTTGCGCCCCGGCGCCGAGGGTGTCGGCTCGAAGCACATCGTGGAGGACGAGGCGGTGCGCGGGGTGCACCCCATGGTGGGTCGGCGGCTCAACCTGTGGCGCCTGCGAGACTTTCGGATCACCCGGCTCGAGGCGCCCGAGGACGTCCTCCTCTATCTGTGCGTGGCGCCGGAGAACGAGTCCGACCAGCGCCTCGTGGCGCTCTCGCAGGTGCGCGAGCTGGACGTCGTACGGGATGGATCGGGGCAGGTTGCGTCCCTGCCCCAGGCCGAGCGGGCGATCACCCGCTGCCTCGAGGCGATCCGCCGGGCCCGGACCGCTCGCGGCTCGGCCGGCTCGCGCCTGGACATGAACCACGTCCTGCTGCACATCTGGCCGGTGATCGACGCCCCGCCCGCGGAGCTGGCCACCCTGAAGCGCACCATCGCGCCGCTCACCGCCGGCGCGGGCATCGAGGAGGTCCTTGCCGAGGGGCGCATCGCGGCTGCGGACGGCACCGTGCACAACGCCTCGATCCGCTTCTCCTACCAGCCCGGCTCGGGGGTCGTGGCGTCCTTCGGCGGGCCACCGACGGACCGGATCAAGCCGCTGGACGACTACGCCCAGAAAGTGCTGCGGTCGCGGCGTCGGGGCACCGTCTATCCCTACGAGCTGCTGCCAATGCTGACCGGGAGCGGCGGCAGCTTCGTCGAGCACGACCTCGATGACACTGGAACGCTCGTTCCGGTTGAGCGTCCCCTGGGGCGCAACACGTCCGGTCTGGTCGTCGGACTCGTGCGCACCCCGACGCCGGGGCATCCCGACGGCGTGACGCGCGTGGCGCTGCTGGGCGACCCGACCAAGGCGCTGGGCGCCCTGGCCGAGGCCGAGTGCGTCCAGGTGGTCGCCGCGCTCGACCTCGCCGACCGGCTCGGCGTGCCGGTCGAATGGTTCGCGTTGTCGGCCGGTGCGCGCATCTCGATGGAATCCGGCACCGAGAACATGGACTGGGTGGCGAAGGCTTTGCGCCGGATCGTGACCTTCACCCAGGGTGGCGGCGAGATCAACGTCGTGGTCGCCGGCATCAACGTGGGCGCGCAGCCCTATTGGAACGCCGAAGCGACGATGCTGATGCACACCAAGGGAATCCTGGTGATGACCCCGGACAGCGCCATGGTGCTCACCGGCAAACAGTCGCTGGACTTCTCCGGCGGGGTCTCGGCCGAGGACAACTTCGGCATCGGCGGCTACGACCGCGTCATGGGGCCCAACGGCCAGGCGCAGTACTGGGTCCCCGACCTGCCCTCCGGGTGCGAGCTGCTGCTCTCCCACTACGCCCACACCTACGTCGCCTCGGGGGAGTCGGCGCCGCGACGGGCCGCCTCGACCGACCCCGTGGACCGCGACGTCACGTCGTTCCCTCATGACGTGCCCGACAGCCCGTTCCGCACGGTCGGGGAGATCTTCTCCCGGGAGTCCAACCCCGACCGCAAGAAGCCGTTCGACATCCGCACCCTGATGCGCGCGGTGGCCGACCAGGATCATCCGGTGCTCGAGCGGTGGGCGGGCATGGCCGACGCGGAGACCTCCGTCGTGTTCGACGCACACCTCGGTGGCCAGCCCGTGGAGCTGATCGGCATCGAGTCGCGGTCCGTGCCGCGGCTGGGGTTCCCGCCCAGCGACGGACCCGACATCTGGACCGCCGGAACGCTGTTCCCTCGGTCGTCGAAGAAGACGGCGCGGGCCATCAACGCCGCCAGCGGCAACCGGCCGCTCGTCGTGCTGGCCAACCTGTCCGGGTTCGACGGGTCACCGGACTCGATGCGCAACCTCCAACTCGAGTACGGCGCGGAGATCGGCCGTGCCGTGGTGAACTTCGTGGGCCCGATCGTGTTTTGCGTGGTGTCGCGCTACCACGGCGGCGCGTTCGTCGTGTTCTCCAAGGCGCTGAACGATTCCATGACGGTCCTGGCCGTCGAGGGATCGGTCGCGTCGGTCATCGGCGGTGCCCCCGCCGCAGCGGTCGTCTTCGCCGGTGAGGTCGACGCCCGGACGGCGGGGGACGTTCGCGTGACCGAGCTCGACCAGCGGGCGCGAATCGCCGATGGCGTCGCGCGTGCGGCGCTTGCCTCCGAGCTGGCCGAGCTGCGCTCGAGCGTGCGCCAGGAGAAGCTCAGCGAGGTGGCCGGCGAGTTCGACCGGGTGCACAGCATCGAGCGCGCGGTGGAGGTGGGTTCGGTCGATGCCGTGATCGGTGCCCACGAGCTGCGGCCGCGGCTGGTCGAGGCGGTGCTGGCAGGGCTCGCTGCGGTGGGTCAGCCGGCCACGGTGGGGGAGGCGTCGACGCGGTAGCGCTCGAGGAAGGCGCGCTCGTGCGGCCGGACGCGGCGGGGGCGCTCCGCGCCGAAGTCGTAGGTCACCAGGCGTGAGGAGGCGCGGGCGTAGACCGTGCCCGTCGCGGGCCCGCTCGCGCGGTCCTCATCGGCCCCGTCGGAAGCGGCGGTGACCTCGGCGGCGGTCACTTCGAAGGCGGCGGTCACTTCGAAGGAGTCGGTCACCTCGAAGGTCAGGTCGAAGTAGGCGCCACCGATCTTGGTGACCGACACGGCGATGGGGATCGGGGCGTGCCGGTGCACCAGCGGGCGTTTGTAGACGATCTCGCTGCTGGCGACGAGCAGGCCGGCCTCGGGGCCGTCGTCGGCCTTGGCCCGCGCGATGAGGTCCTGGAGCAGGTCGAGTCTGGCCTCCTCCAGATAGGTGAGGAACTGCACGTTGTTGACGTGGCCGTAGGCGTCC
>JBBRHF010000085.1:0-16485 GCA_038223055.1 Actinomycetes bacterium
CGATGACCCGTTTCATCTTCAGCGGCCGCCCGGCCCAGCCGCCGCTGCCCAGCGGCCGGGACAAGACCTCGCTGGTGGCCTTCATCGCGGAGGACCATCCGGGGGCGCTGCTGGAGGTGCTGACCGAGTTCAGCGTGCGCGGGGTCAACCTGACCTGGATCGAGTCGCGGCCGACCGGGCAGCGGCTGGGGCGCTATTGCTTCTCGATCGACTGCGAGGGCCACGTGGACGATGCCCGGGTCGGCGAGGCGCTGATGGGGCTGCGGCGGGTTTGCCCGGACGTGCGTTTCCTAGGTTCCTATCCCCGCGCCGACGAGCCGGTCGAGGGAGTCGCGCACCCGTCCGACGAGGAGGCCGACCGGGGCTATCGCGACGCCGCCGCCTGGCTGGGGCGCATCCGCGACGGCCGCCCGTAGCTGCCGATAGCAACGCCAGCCGTCAGGGCTTGACCCGCACGACGAGCGCGGCCTGCTCGACCTCGATGTCCAGGGTGGTGCCGTCATCGATCAGGTCGCCGTCGAGCTGGCGGGGCTGCGGACGGGACGCCTCGATCACGATGTGCTTGCCCCGGAACCGCTCGAGCCGCCGGTCCGGCTTGTGGCCCCGGGTCAGGACGCGCCCGGCCACCCAGGCCCAGTCGAGCAGCCCGCCCGGCGCGAGAAGTACGACGTCGAGCAGGCCGTCGTCGGGTTGCGCGTCCGGCAGCAGGGGCACGCCGGCCTGCAGCCGTCCCACGTTGCCGACGACGACGGTGCGCACCCGGCGGTGCTGCACCTCCTGCTCGTCGATGGTCACCTTGACCCGGATGCCGCGCCCGCGCAGGTGCTTGGCTCCGGACACGACGTAGGCCGGCCAGCCGACCATCTTCTTCAGTCCCTCGGGGGCGTCGCGCATGATCGCCGCGTCGAACCCGAGGCCGGCCATGACGACGAACTTGTGGCCATCGACGGCCGCGACGTCGATGCGCCGGTCGCGGCCCGACGTACCGATGCGCAGCGAGGCGTCCTCGTCGTCCAGGGGCAGCCCGAGGTTGCGGGCCAGCAGGTTTCCGGTGCCGGCGGGAAGGATCGCCATCGGCACCTCCGTTCCGGCGAGCGCGGTCGCCGCCGCCATCACGGTGCCGTCCCCGCCGCACACGAAGACGACCACGCAACCTTCGCTGACGGCTTCCTCGGCCATGCCCGCACCGGGGTCGTCCTCGCTGGTCTCGAGCCAGAGCGGCTCCTCCCAGCCGGCCCGGGCCATGAAGGCGCCGACGCGGCGCTGCAGACCCGCAAGGTCACCGACCTTCGTGGGGTTGTAGACCATCGCGGCGCGCCCTATGACATCCCCCTCTCCGCGGGGACTCGGGAAGGGTCCAGGCGAGCACCGCCTCGCCAGCCGTGACCGAGCACGGCGAAGCTCGCGATCGTGATCGCGGACAGGCCGTTGAGGTAGGCGCCGGCGATGTCGGTCGGGTGGTGCATGCCGCGGTAGAGGCGGCTGTAGGCCACGAAGATCGGCACGGCGATGAGCAGGGTCAGGCCTACGATCTTGATGGCGCGGTTGCGGACGTACCACGCCACCAGCAGCGCGCTCGCGATGAACAGTGCCGTCGAGGCTCCGGTGTGCCCCGACGGGAAGCTCGAGGTCGGCGGGGATTTGTCCAGCCGCTTGACGCTCGGCCGGTGCCGCGAGATGACCAGCGTGGTGGCCAGGAACACCAGCGCCTGACCCGACACGGCCAGCACCAGGAAGGTGGACTCGTTCCACCGCTTGAACGCCAGCCGCAGCCCCACCGCGACGACGAGCATTGCGCCGATGATGGCCATCGTGTTGCCGAGGCCGCTGCCCCAGTAGGTGATGTCGTTGAGCGTCGGGTCCCGGTGGGCGGCGAGGGTCGTGTTGACCTTGTTCTCGACGGTGATGAGCGAGGAGTGGTTCAGGACCTTGGTGAGCAGCAGGCCCAGGCCCGCCATCACCGCCCACAGCGCGGCCAGCATAAGGACGACGCGAGCCGTGATGCGTCCGATCTTGGTGATCATCTGCGCACGCTACCCGCTCCGGCGACCGGTGGGGCCGTCGTCATCGTCCCCGGCCATGGCGTGTTCCGCCTCGGGGTCAACACCCTCGGAGGTGTCGGCCGGAGCTATCCCCTCCTCGCGGCGCCAGATCGCGAAGGCCGCGGTGGTCGCCGCGAGGCACGCGGCCGCGACGACCCAGCCGGCGAGGACGTCGCTCACGTAGTGCACCCCCAGCGCCACCCGGTCCACGCCGGTGACGAGCACGAGCAACCCACCCACCCCGTACGCCGCGGCGCGCGCGGCCCCGTGCAGCACCGGCAGGAACACCAGGATCAGCACCCCCACGCACAGCAGCGAGTTCAACGCGTGGCCGCTGGGAAAGCTTGTCCCGTTGGCGTGTGCGATCGGGTCGGGCAGGCTCGGTCGGGCCCGCGCGACCACGAGCTTGAGCACCACGCCGAGCGCCCCACCCAGCACGGTCGTCACCGCCGCCCACAGGGCGAGCCGCCGCGCGCCCCGGTGCCACAGCCAGACGACCACGGCGAGGACGATCAGCCGGAAGGTCCACGGCTGCAGCCCGGTCGCGATGGCATCGAGGGGACCGACCCAGCCATGCTCGCGGGCGAGGGCCGTGAGCCGGTTCGCGGCGCTGACGTCGAGGCGCTCGAGCGGCTCCCACTGGCCTTCGACCAGAACCAGCAGCAGCGTGAACGGGACCGCGACGAGGAACGCGGCGACCGCGCCCAGCACGAGCCGGCCGCTGAGGCGGCGGGCGGCACGGTCGGTGGGGTGAGGCACCGGGTGGGTATACCCCGTCGCGGGTCTGGCTACCCTCGGGGCATGCTCGACCCCCGCATCGTCCGAGATGACCCCGAGTCCGTCCGGGCCTCCCAGCGTGCCCGCGGGGAGGACGACTCGCTGGTCGACGCCGTCCTGGCCGCCGATCGCACCCGCCGCGACGCGATCGCCCACTACGACCGGATCCGGGCCGAGCAGAAGTCCCTGGGCCGGCGGGTCGCGCAGGTCACCGGCGAGGAGAAGGCGGCCCTGCTGGCCCATAGCAAGGACCTCTCGGCCCAGGTGAAGGTGGCCGAGGCCGCGCAGGTCGCCGGCGACGCGGCCTACGACGAGCTCATGGGCCGGCTGTCCAACGTCGTCGAGGACGGCGTCCCGGCCGGGGGCGAGAACGACGCCCGGGTGCTCGAACACATCGGGACACCACCGGAGTTCGACTTCGAGCCGCGTGACCACCTCGAGCTGGGCCAGTTGCTCGGCGCCATCGACACCGAGCGCGGAGTCAAGGTGTCGGGGGCGCGCTTCTACTACCTCACGGGGGTCGGCGCCCTGCTCCAGCTCGCGATGCTGAACCTCGCGATGGCCCAGGCGGTCGAGGCGGGGTTCATCCCCGTCGTACCCCCGGTGCTCGTCAAGCCCGCCGCCATGGAGGGCACGGGGTTCCTCGGCCAGGCCGCGGAGAACGTCTACCGGCTGCCGGACGAGGACCTTTACCTCGTGGGCACCTCGGAGGTTCCGCTCGCGGCCTACCACATGGACGAGGTGCTCGACGCCGCGTCGCTGCCGCTGCGTTACGCTGGCTGGTCGACCTGCTTCCGGCGGGAGGCCGGCACCTACGGCAAGGACACCCGCGGCATCCTGCGGGTGCACCAGTTCGACAAGATCGAGATGTTCTCTTACTGCGCGCCCGAGGACGCCCAGGCCGAGCATCAGCGGCTGCTCGGGTGGGAGAAGGAGATGCTGGCCAAGGTCGAGGTGCCCTACCGCGTCGTCGACATCGCCGCGGGCGACCTCGGGTCCTCGGCCGCACGCAAGTACGACTGTGAGGCGTGGGTGCCGACCCAGGGCCGCTACCGGGAGCTGACGTCCACCTCCAACTGCACCCAGTTCCAGTCGCGCCGGCTGCGGATCCGGATGCGCGACGCCGATGGCGTGCGGCCGCTCGCGACGCTCAACGGCACGCTGGCGACCACCCGCTGGATCGTGGCAATTCTGGAGAACCATCAGCAAGCCGACGGGTCGGTGGTCGTGCCGGCGGCGATGCGGCCGTTCCTCGGTGGCCGCGAGGTGCTCGAGCCGGTCGCGCGCACGCCGTGACGGCCGAGCCACCCCACGACGCCCAGCTGACCGACGACGAGCTCGCCGCCCGCTGCACCCGGTTCCTGCGCTGGCCGGGACGGATCCACCACCGCGGCCGGCTGGGCCAGCTTGTCGCGGCGATGCCCGACATCGACCCCGACCTCTACGGCGACGGCGGCGTGGTGACCGAGCTTGAGGGCGAGGTGGCCGCGCTGCTCGGCAAGCCGGCCGCGGTGTTCATGCCCAGTGGCACGATGGCCCAGCAGATCGCGCTGCGCATCCACGCCGACGCCCGGCACCGGCGGGTCGTCGCGTTCCACCCGACGAGCCACCTGGAGCTGCACGAGGGCGGGGCCCCTACCACCGGCTGCACGGGCTGGTCGGTCGCCCGGTCGGCGACGCGCGCCGGCTGGTCACGCAAGGGCCTGGGTGGCCTGTCCGGCTGCTGTCTGCTCGGCTCCGAGGCGGTGATCGCGCAGGCCCGGGAGTGGCGGTCGCGCCACGGCGGGACGCTGTTCGCCTTGTGGCCCTATGCCGCGAGCGCGCTGCTCGGCCTGCGCGAGCAACTGCCGCTCATGCCGACGTACGTCGATCACGCGGTCGCCATCGCCGCCGAACTGGGCCAGATCGAGGGGGTCGAGGTCATCCCCGACCCGCCGCAGACGCCGATGATGCACCTGGATCTGACCGTCTCGGCCGATGTGCTCGAGGCCGCGGCGCGCCGCCTGGCGCGCGAGGAGGGTGTCTGGACCTGGCCGCGGTCTTCCCCACCGACGCCCCGTCGCGCCAGCGGGTGGAGCTCGCGGTGGGCGCCGGGACGATGGAGTTCACCCCCGCCGACGTACGCCGCCTGGTCCAGCGGCTCATCGCCCCGGCGGGGGACGGTCCGGCGGGGACGGTCCGGCCGAGGACGGTCCGGCAGAGGACGGTCCGGCAGAGGACGGTCCGGCGCGAGACAATGGAGCGTGACCCGCCCCCCGACCAGCCCCCCGACGAGCCCGCTGACCCGCCCTCCATCCCGCCCGCTGCCCCGTCTTGTCGCCACTGATCTCGACGGCACGATCGTGCCGTGGGACGGGATCATCAGCGACCGGACGGTCGCGGCCCTGCGGGCGCTGGAGGCACGGGGAGTGCCGGTCGTGTTCGCGACCGGGCGACCGCCGCGGTGGATGGCGGAGGTCGCCGAGCGCACCGGCCACACGGGGTTGGCCGTGTGCGCGAATGGCGCGGTGCTCTACGACCTGCACACCGAGACGGTCGTGCGGGAGTTCCCGCTGGCTCAGGAGGTCGGGCTTGAGCTCGCCCGGCGGCTGCGCGCAGCGGTCCCGGAGGTGTTCTTCGCGATCGAGACCGCCGAGGGGTTCGCGCACGAGCCGGGCTACCCGGCGACCTGGGATGTCGGGACCGCCGATCGCGTCGACGCGATCGAAGCGATCTACGGCCAGGCGGCCGTGACCAAGTTGCTGGTCCGCCACGAGGGCATGGACGCCGACGCGCTGCTCGCGGCCGCGCACGAGGCGGTCGGGGCCGCCGTCGCCGAACTGACCCACTCATCGGTCTCGGGACTGCTGGAGATCTCCGCGACGGGGGTGTCCAAGGCGTCCACGCTGGCGCTGGTCTGCGCCGAGCTCGGAGTCGATGCCAGCGAGGTCATCGCGTTCGGCGACATGCCCAACGACCTGCCGATGCTGGCGTGGGCAGGCACGTCCTACGCCATGACCGGGGGTCACCCCGAGGTGCTCGCGGCCGTCTCGCGCCGGGCTCGCTCGGTCGAGGCCGACGGGGTGGCCCGCGTGCTCGAGTCGGTCTTCGACCTGTAGCCGCGCTCCGGGCCGGCGACAGCACAGCGGCCGGCGCGCGAGCACCGGCCGCTGTGCCGTCAGGATGCGCTGTGCTGTCAGGGGTTGCCGCGACCCACGGGTTTGATGAGACCGACGAGACCATGGGAGTAGCCGTCGTCGCCGAAGCCGCCCGGCGCGCTGCCGATGCCAGCCGAGAACAACAGCGTATGCGGCGTGCCAATCGTCCCGTTGCCGAACGCGAGCCCCCAGAGGCCCGGGTTGACGATCGCGTCGCCGTGCGCGTCGCTGACGGTGCCGAGCAGGTGCCCGTTGCGGCGGTTGAAGGCGTTGATCGTTCCGCTGTTGACATTGATGACGCCGTTTGCATCCTGGGCGCCGACGTTGCCGACGAGCAGCGCGCCACCGAAGTCGCCCCAGTCAGCGGGTGCGATCGTCATGCCCCATGGACCCGCCAACGGACTGCCGGTGACGAGGCGCTTGAGGAACTTGCCTTCTCGGTTGAAGACGCTCAGGGCGTCGCCGGTGCCATCGGCAGAGGTGTAGGTCACGTAGACGCGTCCCTTGAGGAAGGCGACGTTGTAGGGCACCAGTCCGTCCGAGTCCGGGTCGACGAAGGCGCCGGGCAGGTCGAGCCGATTGAAGGCCGCGTCGTAGATGTCGACGGTGGCGGTGACCCCGTCTGAGAGCGAACCGACCGCGACGAGGCGTGGTCCGGAGGTGCCGGACTTGCCGGGCTCCGCGGGCTCGCCGGGCTCCCCCGGCACCAGAGCGAGACCGAAGTGGAACGCGCCGTCTCGGCTTGCCTTGGTGGCAGCGGTGATGGTCGGGGGAGGGTTGCTGGCGTTGCTCCACCCGGTCACCTCAGCCACCGCGTCCGTGCCGGCCTCGTTGACGACGACTTCGTTGAAAAGGAACCGGGCCGGCGCCATCACGCCGCGCTGATCTACCACGAAGCTGTCCGTGGGGTTGAACACCATGCCGGTCGGCGAGGACGCCGTCACCTCGAGCGGCACCTTGGTGAACGGCTCCTTCCCGTTGGCACCCTTGTATAGGGTGATCTTCGTGAGCAGGTCGGCCGGCGCCGGCACGCACGTCTCGCAGAGATCGGCAAGAGCCGGATTGAAGTTGTTGTTCACCCACAGCGGCGTCGTGGGTCCGAGCGCGATCCCCCAAGGGTTCTTGACCTCCGGGTCGACGACGATCGGATGCGTGCTTTCGAGGTCTGACACCAGGTTGACCTGCCGGAAGGCGTCCTTGCGGTCATGGCCGCCGGTCGCGGCGTCGGCGGCGCCCGAGGTGGCGCCAATCGTCGCAACGGTCAACGCGACAGCTAAGAACTCCTGCGCCCCGAAGGGATTTCCGCTGCCACCTGGTGACCCTCGGTCCAGATCTTGCGGTAGGGCTCGTTGCGGACTTGCGTGGTGCTGTCATGGCCGACTCCCCAGTTGGACGCACCTGTCGATGCGCCGTTCGAATCTGACACCGTGACGTCGTACTAGGTGGTCGAGGCGGTCAACCCCCAAGAGAAGGTGGTTGACTTTTCCCGCAAGAGGAGTAGCGGACGGTCGGCCGCACCCCGGTCAGCATCCGGGCGCGGACCGGTTCACCTCAGAGGTACTGGCCGGTGCCCATGCCCTGATGCGGCTGACCCGGTCCACCGGGGCCGCCGGGTCCCCCCGGCTCGCCCGAGCCGTCGCCCATCGAGGACATGCCTGGCGGGAGGGCCCGACGGCGGATCTCCTCGAACTGTGCCCGGGCCGCCATCTGCTGGGCGAACAGCGCGGTCTGGATCCCGTGAAACAGCCCCTCCAGCCAGCCGACCAGCTGGGCCTGGGCCACGCGCAGCTCGGACTCGCTGGGGATCTCGTCCTCGGTGAACGGCAACGAGATGCGCTCGAGCTCCTCGACGAGCTCCGGCGCGAGACCCTCCTCGAGTTCGATGATCGAGCGGGTGTGGATCTGCTTGAGCCGGACCCGGCTCTTCTCGTCCAGCGACGAGCCGCGCACCTCCTCCAGCAACTGCTTGATCATGCTGCCGATGCGCATGACCTTCGCCGGCTGGTCGACCAGCTCGGTGACCGGACGCTGCCGCGGCTCGCCGTCCTCGTCCGGTGGCCCCTCGACCGCCATGCTGGTGCTGCCGACGACGACGACCTCATGGTCCTCGGCGCCGTCCCCGGCTATGTGACCCGACCTGTGTTCGCTCGACTCGCTCATGCACCCATCCTCGCCCACAGGTGTTTCCCTGGACCAGCCGCGGTGGCCGGTGGCTCGCTCGAGGTGACCGTTCCAGGGGGAGTCGCGACCGCGTCAACGCCCACTGTCCGGAAACCCCTTGACCCGGATGACCGAGTCTGGAGTATGTATGCCGAGTATGGCTGGGGATGGCAGGGGCCGGTAGACACGTAACGTCCGAACAAGCGGAGTCCCTGCACTCCGCATGTTCGGACGTTACGAGCAGGGTCAGCCGGCGGGCCGGCGTCAGCGCCCGACGGCGAGCAGCACTTTCCCGATATGGGTGCTGCCCTCCAGCACCCGGTGCGCCTCGGCGGCCTGGTCCATCGGCAGCACCCGGTCGATCACCGGCCGGATCGCGCCGGACCCCACCAGCGGCCAGACGTTCTCCCGCACCGACGCCACGATCGCCGCCTTTTCCTGCGCTGACCGAGCGCGCAGGGACGTCGCGAGCACCGCTGCCCGCTTGCCGAGCAACATCCCGAGGTCGATCTCAGCGCGGACGCCGCCCTGCAGCCCGATCACCACCAGCCGACCGTTGACGGCCAGCGCCTCGATGTTGCGCCCGAGATAGGCCGCACCCATGTTGTCCAGGATGACGTCAACGCCGCGCCCGTCGGTGGCCGCCCGGGCGGCCGCCACGAAGTCCTCGTCGCGGTAGTTGATCGTCACGTCGGCACCCAGTTCGCGGCACCGGGTCAGCTTGTCCGCGGACCCCGCGGTGACCATGACGCGGGCGCCGAGTTCGTGGGCCAGCTGAATCGCCATCGTCCCGATCCCCGAGGACCCGCCGTGCACCAGCAGCGTCTCGTGCGGCTGCAGGCCGGCGAGCATGAACACGTTGGACCACACCGTGCACACGACCTCGGGCAGTGCCGCCGCCTCCACCAGCGGGACGCCCGGCGGCACCGGCAGCAGCTGGTCGGCCGGCACGGCGACGCGCTCGGCGTATCCGCCGCCGGCGAGCAGCGCGCACACCTCCACCCCGACCGACCAGCCCTGCACCCCTGCACCCACCTCGGACACGACCCCAGAGCACTCCAGCCCCAGGTACGTCGACGCGCCGGCCGGAGGCTGGTAGCGCCCCTGCCGCTGCAACAGGTCGGCCCGGTTGACCGCAGAGGCGGCCACGTCGATCACGACCTCACCCGGACCGGCGCTCGCATCCTCCACCTCGGTCCACTGCAAGACGTCGGCGTCTCCGTGCTCGGTGATCACGATGGCCTTCATGGCCGGGAAGCCTAACCAGCGGCGTCGGGCTGCCGGCCAACGGCTCGGGCGACCCGCTACGCACCCGTTTCTCCTACTCCGGATTAGCGTCAAACTCACCCTTTGTGGGTAGATGTGAGTCGGCACACAGCGGGCCGAACAGGCCCACATGCTCGGAACCCTCGGAAAGAGGAACGCCATGGACACCGCCTCGCAGCACAAGGAGCGCTTCAACACGAGGAAGGCGATCCACCTTTCTTCGGTCGCGGCCCTCGGCGGCTTCCTATTCGGCTTCGACACCGCTGTGATCAACGGCGCCGTCACCGCACTGCGCAAGAGCTTTTCGATGGGTTCGGGGCTGACCGGGTTCTCGGTGGCCTCCGCCCTGCTCGGCGCCGCGCTCGGCGCGTGGGCCGCGGGACAGCTGGCGGATCGCTTCGGCCGGATCAAGGTGATGGTGGCGTCTGGGCTGCTGTTCATCATCAGCGCGGCCGGCACTGGCCTCGCGAGCGGCCCCTCGACCCTGATCCTGTGGCGGGTCGTGGGCGGCATCGGCGTCGGGGCGGCATCGGTCATCGCCCCGGCGTACATCGCTGAAATATCCCCCGCCTCGATCCGGGGGCGGCTCGGCTCGCTGCAGCAGCTGGCCATCGTGACCGGCATCTTCGTCGCTCTGCTCACCGACTACGCGTTCGCCCAGATCGCCGGTGGCGCGGGCAAGGAGCTCTGGCTGGGCCAGGAGGCGTGGCGGTGGATGTTCTTCAGCCTGGCCGTGCCGGGCGCGGCGTACGCCGTCCTCGCTCTCACTATCCCGGAGTCCCCGCGCTACCTCGTCGCCAAGGGCGAGCCGGAGCGGGCCAAGGAGGTCCTCTCCAGCGTCCTCGAGAGCGGCGTCGACGAGCGGATCGCCGAGATCCAGCGGACCGTGGACTCCGAGAGCAAGACCCGAGCCAACTTCTCTGACCTGCGCGGCCCGATGTTGGGGCTCAAGCCCATCGTCTGGGTCGGCATCCTGCTCTCGGTGTTCCAGCAGGCTGTCGGTATCAACGTGATCTTCTACTACAGCTCGGCGCTGTGGCAGCAGGTCGGCTTCAGCGAGTCGGACTCGTTGAAGATCACCGTGATCACGTCCATCGTGAACATCGTCGTGACCCTCGTGGCGATCGGCACGATCGAGAAGCTCGGCCGCAAGATGCTGCTGCTGGTGGGCTCGGCCGGGATGTCGCTCAGCCTCGGCACCCTCGCCGTCGTGTTCGGCACCGCGACCGTCGTCAAGGGTGACCCGGTGCTCGGCGACACCGCGGGGCTGACCGCGCTGCTCGCGGCCAACCTGTTCGTGGTCTTCTTCGGAGTCTCGTGGGGTCCGGTCGTCTGGGTGCTGCTCGGCGAGATGTTCAACAACCGCATCCGGGCCGGCGCCCTCGGTCTGGCCGCCGCCGCCCAGTGGGTCAGCAACTTCATCATCTCGCAAACCTTCCCGACTCTCGCGAGCATCGGCCTGGCCGTCGCCTACGGGCTCTACACCGCCTTCGCGGTTGTGTCGTTCCTGTTCGTCGCCAAGTTTGTCACCGAGACCAAAGGCAGGCAGCTCGAGGACATGGAGTAGCGAGCGGTCTGGGTAGCGAGCGGGTCTGGGTAGCGAGTGGGCCTGGGTAGCGAGCGGGTCTGGGTAGCGAGTGGGCCTGGGGTAGCGACCTACGCCGGCGGCTCGTCGGCTCCCCACTCCGCCGCGAGGTCGATGGCCACCCTGGCGGCCCGAGCCAACGCATCCTTCCCGCCGCCGCCGCAGCCAGCGGCATAGCCGACCAGGAAGGTCGTGATCGGGGCCGCCGGCCGTACGACGTGATGCGCGGCGTCGCGTGCGACGTCGAGCAGCAGTTTCACGTTCACGTCACGCAGCACGGCCGGATCGACCTCGAGCTCCTCGGCGAGCCGGTCGGCCAGCGTGGTGGTCCAGTGTTCCAGCGGCGCAGGGGTTCCCATGGGGTCAGCATCTCAAGTCGGCATCTCAAGTCGGGGCCGGCATGGGCCGATCACATCCATCGAGTCGTTCTTCCACGGTCATTCGCGGACGTCCGGCGACCGCTGCCTCGTCGACGAGTAGAAGGCCCCCATGCTCCGCAACGTCGGGATCCGCACCAAGCTGCTCGCCGTCCTGGCCATCCCCACCGTCCTCCTGCTGCTCGCGACCACGCTGCTGGTCGGCGCCCAGGTCGGGGCGGCTCGTGAGGCCGGCCAGGTCAACGCCCTCACCGACGTCGCTGTCAAGGTCAACCTGCTGGTTCACGGCCTGCAGCAGGAGCGCCGGGCCACGCTGCAGTTCCTCCAGGACGGCACCCAGACCACGACCCACCGGATGCGCAGCCAGCGGCTGCTCGTCGACCGCGAGCTCGGCGAACTGCGTGCTTCGGTGGCCGGTTCGCCCCTGACAGAGATCTCCGCAGCCGTCGCTACGGCCGCCACCCGGTCGGCCCGGGCGCACGCCCGGCTCGCTGCCGCCCGCGGCTCGATCGACAACCAGACATCCTCCGCCGCCGAGGCGGGAGCGTTCTACGGCAAGGTCATCCAGACCGACCTGGCCTTGCCCGGCGCCGTCGCCGAGTCCGGTTCGCCGGAACTGGCTGCGCGGCTCCGGGCCTACGGCGTGCTGTCCGCCACCATCGAGTACGCCGCGCACGAGCGCGACCTGCTCGAGATCAGCTACCTGCGCGGCAAGCTGCTCACACCGGACTACGCCGAGCTCGTGGCACTCGGCGTACAGCAGGACCAAGCCTTGACGCAGTTTGCTCAGGTCGCCCCGACCGTGCTCGCCACCAGCCTGGCGCGGACCCTGGATCGAGCCGACAACGCCGGCGTCGAGCTCGGCCGCCGCCACGCTCTCGACCTGCTGACCGGCACCAAGCCCGACGCAGCAGGTGCGCTCATCTGGGTCGGCGCCGCGTCGACCCGGATCGGGCCGATGGTGCGCTCGGAGGCCAACCTCGTGCAGGACATCGCCACTACCGCGGCGACCACCCAGAGCGACCAGACCCGCCGTGCCTACCTCTTGAGCGCGATCGCCCTGCTCGGACTTGCGCTCGCGATCGCGCTCGCCGTCGCGCTGGCCCGCCGCATCGCCCGCCCACTCCAACGGCTCACCGCCGCGGCTGGCCACATCGGCGCCGAGCTGCCCGCCATGGTCGAGCGGATGCAGACACCGGGCGCCGCGCCAGACGCCGGGCTCGAGCCGATCCCGGTCGAGTCCCGTGACGAGATCGGGCGACTCGCACTTGCGTTCAACACCGTCAACGAGGTGACCGTGCGGGTCGCTCAGGAGCAGGCCGCGCTCCGCGCGGGCATCGCCGAGATGTTCGTCAACGTGGCTCGGCGCAACCAGGTGCTGCTAGGGCGCCAGCTCACCCAGATCGACCAGATGGAACGTCACGAGGAGAATCCCGACGTTCTCGAACGCCTGTTCAAACTGGACCACCTCGCGACGCGGATGCGCCGCAACGCCGAGAGCCTGCTGGTGCTCGCCGGGCTCGACGCGACCCGTCGTCTGCGCCACGCCATGCCGCTCTCGGACGTGATTCGCACTGCAGTCAGCGAGATCGAGGCCTATGACAGGGTGGACCTCGCCCTCCCCACGGACCCCGACGTCGCCGGCCGGCTGGCTCTCACGACCGCTCACCTGCTGGCCGAACTGCTCGAGAACGCGACCCATTTCTCCAATCCGGACACGCGTGTCGCCGTGTCGGCCGTCGTCACCGCGAACGGCGTGGACGTGTCGGTCACCGACCTCGGCCTCGGCATGAGCGAGGAAGAGCTCGCGGAAGCCAACCAGCACATCGCCGCGCCACCGGTCGGCGACATCGCGGTCTCCCAACGGCTGGGCTTGTACGTCGTGGGGCGGCTGGCTGCGCGCCTCGGGGCGGCGGTCGTGCTCGGCTCCGGTCACGGCGGCGGCATCGTCGTCACCGTCAGCCTTCCGGCGACCGTGTTCGAGGGCTTGGCCACGGTCGAGCCTCTGGTCGAGCCGACGGTCGATCCGCCGGTCGATGCTCTGGTCGATCCGCCGGTCGATGCTCTGGTTGAGCTGACGGTCGATCCCCCGGTCGATGCTCTGGTCGAGCCGACGGTCGATCCGACGGTCGATGCTCTGGTCGATCCGCCGGTCGATGCTCTGGTCGATCCCCCGGTCGATCCCCCGGTCGATCCCCGGTCGATGCCCCGGTCGATTCGCCGGTCGACACAACCGTCGACCCGCCCGGTCCTGACGTGTTCGGCGAATCCGTTGCCGAGGCGTTCGCCAGCCAGCGGCTCCCCGTCGCTGCTCCCATAGTCCCGCCCTCCCCCGCAGTCCCCGCCCCCAAGCCTGCACGGCACGCAGCGGCCTACCGGCCCACGATCGACATCCTGCCGGGCGGCCCGCGGCCTGGAGCCGGAAGCGCGGAACCTGCGCGCAAGCATGCGTTCGGCCGTCGGGGCAAGAAGCCTGTCCTCGCGAGCCCCGTCGGGGCTCGCCCTGCCGCGCTGGCGTCCCACCCAACCGTGGCGCTTTCGGCGCGGCTGCCGAGCGGCCTGCCGAGCCGACCCACACCCGACCTCGAGGTCGCGCCCGCCGACCCGGACCCGTTCGCCTCCATGGCGCAGGCGCCGGACCCCTTTGCCTCCATGGCGCAGGCGCCGGACCCCTTTGCCTCCATGTCGGAAGCGCCGGACCCGTTCGCATCCGCGGCCGAGGCGCCGGACCCATTCGCACCTTCGGCCGAGCCGCCGGACCCGTTCGCAACCACGGCCGAACCCGACCCGTTCGCAACGATGGCCGAGACCCCCGACCCGTTCGCGCCCGTCGCGGAAGCGCCCCCCATACCGGCGATGTCCCCAGCGTTCGCGCCGGCTCCTCCGGAGGGACGCCCCCCGATCATGGTCGCTCCGTTCCTCCCGTCCCAGCCGGCCTTCGGTGCCGCGCCTTTCGACTCGTACACCTCTGACGCCGACGAGAGGTCCCAGCAAGCGCACAACGCGATCTCCGAGCTGCGGGGGCTGTACGAGCCGTCGTACGCACCGGTGTCACTCACGCCCCTCTCGGTCCCGGGTGGTCTGACTCGCCGGCAGCGCACGGCACCTGCCCCCGTCGCTTCGGTCGCGCCGGCCGCGGCCATGCCCGCCAGGGATCGCAGCGCGACCCAGGTGCGCGGCATGCTCACCGGCTTCCGAGCCGGCGTCGAGCGGGGCCGCTCGACCGGCGATTCGGCCGAGCGCGGCTCGACCCGCGTCGACAAACCTCCGGCGCAGGCCGGATCGCAACACCGACCATCAGCTGGATCCGTGCGGAGGAAAGAGGAATCGTGAGCAATCTGAGCCCCGAGGCGGCAAACTTCAGCTGGCTGCTCGGCAACTTCGTGCAGAGTGTTCCCGGCGTGCGTCACACGCTGGTGGTGTCCGCGGACGGCCTGCTCATGGCCATGTCCGACGGGATGGAGCGCACCCAGGGCGACCAGCTCGCGGCGATCGTGTCCGGCCTGGCCAGCCTCACCCGTGGCGCCGCCCGCGAGCTGAAGGCCGGCGAGGTCCTGCAGGCCATCGTCGAGATGGATCGGTTGTTCCTCTTCACCACCAGCATCAGCGACGGCTCGGTGCTTGCCGTGGCCGCCGATGCGACCTGCGACGTGGGCCTCGTGGGCTACGAGATGACCCTGCTGGTCAGCCGCGCCGAGACAACCATGACCCCGGCGCTCGTCAGCGAGATGCGCGCCAGCCTGCGCACCGGCGGGGTCGCCCGGCCGGTCGGTGTGGGGCGCTAGGGACGATGATGACGACCACCGAACCCGACCGTCCCGACCCGGAACTGCCCGAGACCCGGTCGGTCCGTCCCTACACGATGACCGGCGGTCGGACCCGACCCCGGCGCGCCTACCTCCCGATCGAGGCGCTCGTACGCCGGGTGGGCACCGGACCCACGGACGGGTTGGACGGCCAACTCGCGGCATCCGTGAGCCCGGAGCGGCGAGGCATCCTCGACCTGACCACCGACGCGATCCTGTCGGTGGCTGAGATCTCGGCGTACCTCGCGCTGCCCCTCGGGGTGGTCCGGGTCCTTGTCGGCGACCTCGCCGACTGCGGTCGCGTCGTGGTGCACGCAGGTCGCCCACCGTCCCAGCAGACCCCCGCCGAAAACTTCAAGGTTCTGGAGAGTGTTCTCGATGGCATTTCCGCTCTCTGACGTGATGGCGCCGCCCCCCGCCTCACCCGCTGCCGTTCCCACCACCGTCAAGATCGTTGTCGCGGGCGGCTTCGCGGTCGGCAAGACGACCTTCATCGGGTCGATCTCCGACATCGAGCCGCTCTCGACCGAGGCCGCGATGACCGAGCACAGCGTCGGTGTCGACGATGCCGGCGGCGTGACCGACCGCAAGACCACCACCACGGTCGCGATGGACTTCGGACGCATCGCGCTGCCCGGCGACCTGTGGCTCTATCTGTTCGGAACTCCCGGCCAGGACCGGTTCCACTTCATGTGGGACGACCTGGTCACCGGGGCCGTCGGCGCAGTCGTGCTCGTCGACACCGGACGGCTCGAGGACTGCTTTCCGGCGGTCGACTACTTCGAGGCCCGCCAGATCCCGTTCGTGCTGGCGGTCAACTGCTTCGACGGTGTGGCCCGCCACGCGATCGAGGACGTGCGCGAGGCGCTCGCCGTACGGCCCGAGACGCCGGTCTTCTACACCGATGCCCGGTCCCGCGCGGCCACGAAGCAGGCGCTGATCACCCTGGTCACCCTGGCGATGGCGCGGATCGAGGGCTGACCTTCCGGTTGCCGATGGCGGACCGACACAATGGTGGTGTGCTGATGCTGCTGCGGGACTGGGCCCGGTCGGTGCGGCTGCGCTCGCCCCGCGAGGCGACGCGCATGCTGTTGACCGGACATGCCGACGGGGCCGCTCCCTGGGTGCGCGAACTCGGTGCGCCCGGCGACGACGGGTGGTTCGGCCCCGGGTCCACGACCTGGCGGGTGCACGCCGACGCCGCGACCCTCGTGGGCGGCATCCGGGCGTTGCTCGTGCAGGCAACGCACCCGACGGTGCTCGCCGGCTTCGACCAGCACTCGGCCTACCGCGAGGACCCCACCGGGCGGCTCCAGCGCACCGCCGCGTTCGTGA
>JBBRHF010000086.1:0-16438 GCA_038223055.1 Actinomycetes bacterium
TGGCTCTCGCGCGCCGCCATCCAGTTGCGGTTGCCCTTGACCGTGTTGATCTCGCCGTTGTGCGCGACGAGGCGGTAGGGGTGCGCGAGCGGCCAGGACGGGAAGGTGTTGGTGTAGAACCGCGAGTGCACCAGCGCCAGCTCGGTGACCAGGCGGCGGTCGGACAGGTCAGGGAAGAACGGCTCGAGCTGGCCGGTGGTGAGCATGCCCTTGTAGACCAGGGTCCGGGACGACAACGACGGGAAGTAGGTGGCAGTCTCGTGCTCGGCGCGCTTGCGCAGGCAGTAGGCCATCCGCTCCAGGGCCATGCCGACGACGCGGCCCACAGCCGCGGTCACGAACAGCTGGCGGAACCGCGGCATGACACCGCGAGCGGTGGCCCCGAGCAACTCGGGGGTGACCGGGACCTCCCGCCAGCCGAGAACCTGCAGGCCCTCCTCGGCCGCGATCGTCTCGATCGCAGCGCGCGCCTCGCGCTCGGCGCTGTCGTCGTCGGGCAGGAATGCGCAGCCCACGGCGTAGCCACCCGGGTCGGGCAAGGCGAACGTCGTGGTGGCCCGCAGGAAGTCGTCGGGGATCTGCACGAGGATGCCGGCACCGTCACCGGAGTCGGGTTCGGCCCCCGAGGCACCCCGGTGGTCCAGGTTGCGCAGCGCGGTCAGCGCCTGGTCCACCACCAGGTGGGTGGCCTCGCCGGACAGGGTCGCGACGAACGCCACGCCGCAGGCATCGTGCTCGTCGCGGCCGTCGTAGAGGCCCTGGGGGGCGGGGTGGCCGGCGGGTGCGGTGGGGGCGGGGTGGCCGGCGGGTGCGGGGTGGCCGGGGACCGCGGTGCCGACTGGGTGGAGCGCGGGCGTCATCGGGTGTCCTTCCTCGTCGATGGCGTCGTGAGCATCGACCGAGGGACAACGTTGGCCCTGCGGTACGCCGAGAACAGTACCCCCGCTCCGTCCACCGCCGCCACGCTCGCCGGGATTGGACCCGATGCGGTCAACCGCCGCTCAGCGAACTGCCGCCGAATAGGAAGCCGACGCCGAACGTCACGACTGCGGCCAGGGCGCCGATGAGGACCTGGCGGGTGCCGCCGTACCACCAGGGCCGCGGGGTCATCTGGGTGACGACCGCGCCGCACAGGAACAACCCGACGACGGTGAGGATGAGCGCGGGCCACAGGGCGGTCGCCCCGAACAGGTAGGGCAGCACCGGCAGCACGGCGCCGGCCACGAACGAGAGGAACGACGAGCCCGCCGCGAGCTGCGCTGAGGGCAGGTCGGCCGGGTCGAGCCCAAGCTCCTCCCGCACGTGCACGCCCAGCGCCTTGGCCGGGTCCAGGGACAGCTGCTTGGCCACCTGCTGCGCCAGGTCGAGCTCGAGCCCCTTCGCGACGTACATCTGGGCCAGCTCTCGCTCTTCGGCCCGGGGCCGGCGCTCGATTTCGAGCCGCTCGACCTCGATCTCGGCGAGAGCCTGCTCGGCCTGGGAGCGCACCGAGATGTACTCCCCTGCGGCCATGGAGAAGGCGCCCCCGGCGAGGCCGGCCAACCCAGCGAGGAGCACGATCTTGCTGTCCGAGGTGCCACCGGTGACCCCGGCAATGAGGGCGAAGTTGGACACGAGACCGTCCGACGCCCCGAACACGGCCGGGCGCAGCCAGCCGCCGGTGACGTCGCCGTGCTCGTGCTCGATGCGCTCGTCGGAGTGATCCGGGCTGCCGTCGACCGCCGTCATGCCGTGATCTCCTCGTCGGTGGGCGACGGAGCGGGCCCCGCGCGGTGGACGTCCTCGCGGCCGGGCCGCAGCCGGGCCGAGAGGACAAGGTAGGTGGCGGCCCCGATGAGCACGACCAGGCTGGTCCACTCGTTGAGCCGAAGGCCGAGCAGCCGGTTGGCCGGGTCGACCCGCAGCGCCTCGATCCAGCCGCGACCCACCGTGTAGGCGCCGACGTACAGGGCGAAGGCCCGGCCGTGGCCAAGCCGGAAGCGCCGGTCGGCCCAGATCACCAGGGCGGCGACGCCGAGATTCCACAGCGACTCATAGAGAAACGTGGGGTGATAGGTCGGCTGATCGGGAGAGCCCGCTGGCCGGTGCGCAGGGTCGATCTGCAGGGCCCAGGGCAGGTCGGTGGCGCGTCCGTAAAGCTCCTGGTTGGCGTAGTTGCCGAACCGGCCGATCGCCTGAGCGATCACGATTCCGGGCGCGATCGCGTCAGCGAACGGCGGCAGCGGGATGCCGCGCCGGCGGCAGCCGATCCAGGCGCCGACCCCGCCGAGCAGGACCGCGCCCCAGATGCCGAGCCCGCCCTCCCAGATGTAGAGCGCCCGGATCGGGTGCCCGCCGCGACCGAAATAGGCCTGCGGGGAGGTGATCACGTGGTATATGCGCCCGCCCAGCACGCCGAACGGCACCATCCACACGGCGAGGTCGGTGACCTCGCCACGCTGGCCGCCGCGAGCCACCCAGCGCCGCTCCCCCAGCCACACCGCGACGACGACGCCGAGGATGATGCAGAGGGCGTAGGCGCGGATGGGCAGCGGACCGAGGTGCCAGACGCCCCGCGAGGGGCTAGGGATGGAGGCGTACCAGGTCACCCGTGCAGATTACCTGCGGCTAGTCGCTCGCCCGGACCAGCCGCGTCAGGTCCGAGCGCAGGTCCGTGACGGATGTCTCGGCCAACCGCGCAACGCGCCGCTCACCCGCGAACGCCGGCGCGCACACCCGCCGCGAGCTCTCCGGCAAGGGCAGCCAGCGAACGCCGGCCCGCCTCGGGGTCTGCGGCGTCGAGCAGCCGGGCGACCAGGGCCGAACCGACGATGACCCCGTCGGCGAACCCGGCGACCTCGGCCGCCTGGGCTCCGGTCGAGACCCCGAGGCCCACGCACACGGGCAGGTCGGTCACGGCGCGCACCCGGCGTACGAGCGTCTCCGCCGCGCCGCCGACCGCCGAGCGGGCACCGGTCACTCCCATCGTCGAAGCGGCATAGACAAAGCCGGTGCAGTGCTCGGCGGTGTAGCGCAACCGCACGTCGGTGGAGGACGGAGCCACCAGGAAGATGCGATCCAGGCCGGCCTTGTCCGAAGCCCCGAGCCAGTCGGCGTCCTCGTGACCAGCCTCGTCCGGCGTCAGGTCGGGGGTGATCACGCCGGCCCCGCCCGCGGCGGCGAGTTCGTCGGCGAAGCGCTGCACGCCGTGGCGCAGGATGGGGTTCCAGTAGCTCATCACCACGGTCGGGGCACCAGTGGCGGCGACCTCGCGGACGGCGCGTAAGACGTCGGCGGTCGTCGTGCCACCCCGCAACGACGCCTCGGCTGCGGCCTGGATGGTCGGCCCGTCCATGAGTGGGTCGGAGTAGGGCAGGCCGACCTCGACGACGTCGACACCGGCCTCGACCAAGGCAATCATCGCCGCGATCGAGCCGTCGACGGTGGGGTAGCCGGCCGGCAGGTAGCCGATCAGCGCGGCCCGGCCCTCGGCGCGGGTGGCCGCGAGCAGGTCAGCGAGGCGGCTCACCAGCCCTCACCGGAGCCATCCTGCAACGGCGCTTCCACGGCCGCGGCGGCGGACGCAACGATGTCCTGCTCGGAGACGACCCCGAACCACGCGGCGGCGGTGTCGACGTCCTTGTCGCCGCGCCCGGACAGGTTGACCAGGATGACGCTCTCGGGTCCGAGCTCGCGGCCGAGGTCGAGCGCGCCGGCCAGCGCGTGGGCGCTCTCGATGGCCGGGATGATGCCCTCGGTGCGGCACAGCAGGGCGAACGCGTCCATCGCCTGGGTGTCGGTGATCGCCCGATAGGTCGCGCGCCCGGTGTCGTGCAGGTAGGCGTGCTCCGGGCCGACGCCCGGGTAATCCAGGCCGGCGGAGATCGAGTGGCTCTCGATCGTCTGGCCCATGTCGTCCTGCAGCACGTAGGACCGCGACCCGTGCAGCACGCCCTGCGAGCCACCCGCGATGCTCGCCGCATGGCGGCCGGTCTCGACGCCGTCGCCGGCGGCCTCGAAGCCATAGAGCTGTACGTCGACGTCATCCAGGAAGGCAGCGAAGATGCCCATCGCGTTGGACCCGCCGCCGACGCAGGCGGCGACCGCGGTCGGCAGGGCGCCGGTCAGGTCGAGCACCTGCTGGCGCGCCTCGTCTCCGATGATGCGCTGGAAGTCGCGCACCATCGCCGGGAACGGGTGCGGTCCCGCGACGCTGCCGATCAGGTAGTGGGTGCGCTCGACGTTGGTGACCCAGTCGCGCATCGCCTCGTTCATGGCGTCCTTGAGCGTGCGCGACCCGGAGGTCACCGGCACGACCACGGCGCCGAGCAGGCGCATTCGTGCGACGTTGAGCGCCTGCCGCCGGGTGTCCTCCTCGCCCATGTAGACGACGCACTCGAGGTCGAGCAGCGCGGCGGCCGTCGCGGCGGCAACGCCGTGCTGTCCGGCGCCGGTCTCGGCGATCACCCGCGTCTTGCCCATCTGCTTGGTGAGCAGGGCCTGCCCGAGGACATTGTTGATCTTGTGCGATCCGGTGTGGTTGAGGTCCTCACGCTTGAGCAGCACCCTCGCCCCGCCGGCCCGCTCGCTGAACCGCTTCACCTCGGTGATCGGGCTGGGCCGCCCGGCGTAGGACGACAGCAGGCCGGCCAGGTCGGCCTGGAACGCCTCGTCGGTCTTGCACTTCTCGTAGGCGGCGGTGAGCTCGTCCAGTGCCGCCATGAGGGCCTCGGGCACGAAGCGACCGCCGTAGCGCCCGAAGTGCCCCGTCGCGTCGGGGTTCATCGCTCGTGCTTCAGCGCCGGGTGGGCGCCGGCGGCGACGAGGTCGGCGACGGCCGAGCGCGGATCACGTCCGGTGACCAGCGACTCGCCGACCAGCACCGCGTCAGCGCCGTCCCGGGCGTAGTCCATCACGTCGTGCGGGCCCCGGACCCCGGACTCGGCAATCCGCACGATGCCGGCGGGGATGTGCGGCGCGAGGCGCTTGAACAGGCCACGGTCGACCTCGAGGGTGTGCAGGTCGCGGGCGTTGACGCCGATGACCAGGGCACCGGCGTCGACGGCGCGCTTGGCCTCCTCGACGGTGTGGCACTCGACGACCGCGGTCAGCCCCAGGGACTGCGCCCGCTCGTTCAGGGAGACGAGGGCCTCCTGCTCCAGGGCCGCGACGATGAGCAGGATCAGGTCAGCGCCGTAGGCCCGCGCCTCCCACAACTGATAGCTCGAGACGATGAAGTCCTTGCGCAGCAAAGGGACGTCCACCGCCCGGCGCACCGCGACGAGGTCTGCCAGGCTGCCGCCGAACCGGCGCTGCTCGGTCAGCACGCTGATCACCGCCGCGCCGCCTGCCTCGTATTCCGCGGCGAGCGAGGCAGGGTCCGCAATCGTGGCGAGCGAGCCTCGGGAGGGGCTCGCTCGTTTGACCTCGGCGATGACCGCGACGCCGTCGGCGCGCAACACGGACACGGACTGTTGGCACGGTGGTTGCTCCGCGGCCGCGATCTTGAGCGCGTCGATGCTCACCTGCTGCTGGCGCGCGGCGAGGTCCTCTCGCACGCCGAGCAGGATGTCCTCGAGCACGCTCACAACGTCGGTCCCCTCGTTCTCCCGCTGCGCCCCCGGCTGATGGGTGGGCTACCTCGATGGTAGGTGGTCCCGCCGGCGGCTCAGCCGTGGCCTGCGTCGGCCCGCGTCTCGTCGTAGTCGGGGTCGTTCGAGTCCTGGTAGGTCACCGTGTTGCCCAGGCCCATCATCTGCATGACCTTGCCCACGACCACTCCGACCGCGACCACGGCCAGGCCGAGGAAGAACAGCCACGGCAGCGCCAGGGGAAGCGCAAACCCGCTGATCAGGAAACCCACGAACATGACGCCGACGGCCGTCCAGGCGGCCGGCGTGTGACCGTGGTGGCCGCGTTGCTGGGCCATCGGGTGCCTCCTTCGTGCTGGGTGGTGGCGACGTGGGTGGTGGCGACGTGGGTGGTGGCAACATTGTGCCAGTGCTCGCCCGGCCCCCGCGGCCGGGCCTAGACGGTCGGGTCCTCGCCACTGTCGAGGGCGACCCAGGGGTCCCGTGGCCGCGCCGCCGGGCCCGGTCGAGGCGACGGCGGGTCGAAACCGCGGCGCGATCCGGGCCAGTGCCGGCCGCGGAGCACGACGGCCGCCGCGGCGAGGCCGATCATGAGACACCCGCCGGCCCCGGTCCACGCCCACGTCGAGCGGCGCAACGCGATGACGCTGCTGGCCGGGGTGAAGGCGAACCCACCGACGGCCCCGGCGTCGCGGCTCAGGAACGCGGCGGCGCCGCCCGCCGCGCAAGCCAGCAGGAGCAGCCCCAGCGTGACCCGCAGCCAGGAGCGGGCCAGGATGACAGCGCCGGCGCCGGCGAGCGCCACCAGCGCCAGCGCACGCCCGGCCGGGGTGCGCCCTCCGCTGATCTGCTCGCCCACCAGGCCCAGGGTGACCCGTGACTGGCCGGCCGCGACCAGCGTCACGAGCGCCCCCAGCACCAGGACGACGAGGGCGAACACCATCTCGCGGCGGGAGCGCGGCGCAGGTTCGGTCATCTGCCTGCGGCCGTCATGTCGCGGCCGTCATGTCGCGGCCGTCATGTCGCGGCATGGAGCGTCTCGGCCGTCGCGACCGCCCGCAGGACGGCCATCGCCTTGTTGCGGCACTCGTCGTCCTCGGCGGCGGGGTCGGAGTCGGCGACGATGCCCCCGCCGGCCTGAACGTAGGCGGTCCCGTCTCGCATCAGGGCCGTGCGGATGGCGATGGCGGTGTCCAGGTTGCCGGCGAAGTCGAGGTAGCCGACGCAGCCGCCGTAGAGACCGCGCCGGGTGGGCTCGAGCTCGTCGATGAGCTCCATGGCCCGCGGCTTGGGCGCCCCGGAAAGCGTCCCCGCGGGAAAGCAGGCGGTCAGCACGTCGTACGCCGAGCGGCCTTCGGCCACCTCGCCGACCACGGTGGACACGATGTGCATCACGTGGCTGTAGCGCTCGACCGACATGAAGTCGATGACCTCCACGCTTCCCGGCGTACAGACCCTGCCGAGGTCGTTGCGCCCGAGGTCGACCAGCATGAGGTGCTCGGCCCGCTCCTTGGGGTCGGCCAGCAGGTCGGCGGCGAGCTCGGCGTCCTGCTCGGGGGTGTCCCCGCGCCACCGGGTGCCCGCGATCGGGTGCAGCATCGCGCGCCGGTCGGTCACCTTGACCAGGGCCTCGGGGCTGGAGCCGACGACGTCGAAGCCTTCGAGGCGCAGGAGGTACATGTAGGGGCTGGGGTTGGTGACCCGCAGCATCCGATAGACGTCGAGGGCATCGGCGGACGTGCTCACCTCGAACCGCTGGCTCACCACTACCTGATAGGCCTCGCCGGCCTTGATCTCCTCGATCACCCGGGTGATTGCGGCGGCGTGCTGCTCGGGCGAGCGGCGGCGAAGGTAGTCGGGCTCGGCGTGCGGGTCATAGGCGGCGGTGGTGGACGGGGCGGGCGCCGCCAGCTCGCTGGTCATCCGGTCGAGGCGCTGCAGCGCGTCGGCGTAGGCCCAGTCGACCCGGTCATCGGTGTCGTCGTAGTTGATGGCGTTGGCGATCAGCAGCAACGACCCGTCCGCGTGGTCGAGGACGGCGAGGTCGGTGGCCAGAATCATCGCGAGCTCGGGCAGGTGCAGGTCGTCCTCGGCGTGCTCGGGCAGGCGCTCGAACCGGCGTACGGCGTCGTAGCCGACGTATCCCACCAGCCCCCCGGTCAACGGCGGCAGCCCCGGCAGCGCCTCGGTGTGCAGGGCGGCCACGGTTGCCCTCAGCGCCTCGAGGGGGTCGCCGGCGGTCGGCACCCCGGCCGGGGGGTCGCCGAGCCAGTGGGTCTGGCCGGCGACCTCGGTCAGGGTGGCGTGGGATCGGGCGCCGATGAAGGAGTAGCGCGACCAGACCCCGCCGTGCTCGGCAGACTCCAGCAGGAAGGTGCCGGGGCGGTCGGCGGCGAGCTTGCGGTAGACCCCCACGGGTGTCTCGCCGTCGGCAAGCAGGCGGCGGGTCACCGGGATGACCCGCCGGTCGCGGGCGAGCCGTCGGAACGTCTCGAGGTCGGGTGAAGGGCGCATCGAGGTCACCCGGCCCATTGTTGTGGTTGCCTCGCCCCGCCGGCGGTTCAGGGGGCCAGCAACGGGTCGGCGTCAAAGCAGCTGTGAGCACCGGTGTGGCAGGCGGGGCCGACCTGGTCGACGACCACGAGCAGGGCGTCGCCGTCGCAGTCAAGGCTCACCGAACGGACATGCTGCACGTGACCGGAGGTGTCGCCCTTGCGCCACATCTCCAGGCGGCTCCGGCTCCAGAAGGTCGCACGGCCGGTCGTGAGCGTCAGGTGCAGCGCCTCGTCGTTCATCCAGCCCACCATGAGGACCTCCCTGGTGCCCTCCTGCTGTACGACAGCAGCGACGAGCCCTGCCCGGTCGCGAGTGATCCGGGCCGCGACGGCGGGGTCGAGGCCGGACGCGGGGACGGGAGCGGACGCCGGTGGGGTGCGGGTCATGCCGCCCATTCTGACGCCCGTGCGCCCGGCGGGCGGCTAGGGTTCGCTGCGCCGACCAGCAAGGTGCCGGTCGAGGTCCGTGGAGGTCTGCCGTGTCGCTGCAGCACAAGATCACGCTCGACGAGTCCGAGCTGCCGACGCGCTGGTACAACATCATCCCCGACCTGCCCGCCCCTCCCCCGCCGCCGCTGCACCCCGCGACGCTGGCGCCGGTCGGCCCCGAGGACCTGGCGCCGCTGTTCCCGATGGACCTCATCGCGCAGGAGGTCACCCAGGAGCGCTACGTCGACATCCCCGACGAGGTGCTCGACATCTACCGGCTGTGGCGCCCTTCGCCGCTCTACCGGGCGCACCGGCTGGAGCAGGCGCTGGGCACTCCGGCCCACATCTACTACAAGTACGAGGGCGTGTCCCCCGCCGGATCGCACAAGCCGAACACCGCCGTGCCACAGGCGTTCTACAACGCCCGGAGCGGGGTCACCAAGCTCACCACCGAGACCGGCGCCGGGCAGTGGGGGACGGCGCTTGCCTTCGCCTGCGCGCAGTTCGGCCTCGAGTGCGAGGTGTGGCAGGTCGGCGCGTCCTACGACGCGAAGCCCTACCGCCGTACGGCGATGGAGGTCTTCGGGGCCTCGGTGCACCGCAGCCCGTCCGAGCTCACCGGACCCGGCCGCAAAGCGCTCGCCGAGGACGCGGCGCACCCGGGCAGCCTCGGCCTCGCGATCAGCGAGGCCGTCGAGGTGGCCGCCGCGGACGAGCACGCGCACTACGCGCTGGGCAGCGTGCTCAACCACGTGCTGCTGCACCAGACGATCATCGGGGAAGAGGCCCTGCTGCAAATGGCGAAGGTCGGGGAGAAACCCGACCTGATCGTCGGCTGCACCGGCGGCGGGTCCAACTTCGCCGGGCTGTCGTTCCCGTTCCTGCGGGAGAAACTGGCCGGGCGGATGGCTCCGGTGATCCGCGCGGTCGAGCCGGCGGCGTGCCCCTCGCTGACCCGCGGCACCTACGCCTACGACTACGGCGACATGGCCGGCTTCACGCCGCTGCTCAAGATGCACACGCTCGGCCACGACTTCGTCCCCGACCCCATCCACGCCGGCGGCCTGCGCTACCACGGCATGAGCCCGCTGCTGTCCCACATCTACGAGCTCGGGCTGGTCGAGGCCCTTGCCATCCCGCAGGTGGAGTGCTTCCAGGCGGGGATCACGTTCGCCCGCAGCGAGGGCATCGTGCCGGCACCCGAACCCACCCACGCGCTCGCGGCCTGCATCCGAGAGGCGCTGGAGTGCAAGGAGACGGGGCAGCAGAAGGTGATCCTCACCGCGCTGTGCGGGCACGGGCACTTCGACATGGCGGCGTACGACGCCTTCCTCGGTGGTCGGATGGTCGACGAGGAGCTCTCCGCCGAGCGGTTCGGCGAAGCCCTGACCCGGCTGCCGCAGGTGGACCTCTGACCACTCGCCTAACCCTTCGCCTAACCTGGGGGGCATGACCACCCTGTCCCGCACCGAGCGCACAGCGCTGTGCGACCTGTTCCTCGAGCTCGGCCCCGACGCGGCGACCCTGTGCGAGGGGTGGGACACCCGCGACCTTGCGGCGCACCTGGCGACCCGCGAGCGACGCCCGGACGCCGTGCCCGGAGTGTTCCTCAAGAGCCTGGCGGGGCACACCGCCTCGGTGCAGGACGGGTTCGCGGCCAAGCCCTATGACGAGCTGGTCGAGCTGGTCCGCGGCGGTCCGCCGTTGTGGTCGCCGATGGGCCTGCCCAAGGTCGAGAGCCTGGTCAACACGGCCGAGTTCTTCGTGCACCACGAGGATGTCCGCCGGGCCCAGATCGGGTGGGCCCCGCGCGAGCTGCCCGCCGCCGTCGAGGACGCGCTGTGGACCGTCGCGTCCTGGCGCTCGAAGATGATGTTCCGGGGCGCCGGGTGCGGCGTGGTGCTGCAACGCTCGGACGCCCCCACCTCGGTCACCGCAAGGGCCGGCTCACCCGTCGCCGTCGTCACCGGAGCGCCGCAGGAACTGCTGCTCTACGTCTTCGGCCGCCGCGCCCACGCCCGGGTCGCGATCACCGGTCCGCCCGAGGCTCGCGCCGCGCTGGAGGGGATGTCGCTGGGGGCGTGAACGTCGCGGGAGCGTGAACGTCGCGGGAGCGTGATTCAGCGCACCTCGCTCCCGGCGGCGGACAGGGCGGCTTTGACCTCCCCGATGCGCAACTGCCCGAAGTGAAACACGCTCGCCGCCAGCACCGCGTCGGCCCCCGCCTCGACCGCCGCGGGGAAGTCCTCGGGCCGGCCGGCGCCACCGCTCGCGATCACCGGGACGCGGACCCGCGCCCGCACCGCCCGGATCAGCTCCAGGTCGAACCCGGCGCGGGTGCCGTCGGCGTCCATCGAGTTGAGCAGGATCTCGCCGACACCGGCCTGCGCGCATGTCTGCGCCCACTCCAGGGCGTCGATGCCGGTGCCCTCGCGCCCGCCGTGGGTGGTGACCTCGAAACCGCTGGGCGTGATGGTGCCCGGCGGGCAGCGCCGGGCGTCGACCGAGAGCACCAGCACCTGGCTGCCGAACCGGGCCGCGATCTCACTCACCAGCTCGGGCCGGGCCACCGCCGCCGTGTTGACCCCGACCTTGTCGGCACCGGCGCGCAGCAGCCGGTCGACGTCCTCGACCGCACGGACCCCGCCGCCGACCGTCAACGGGATGAACACCTGTTCGGCGGTGCGCCGCACCACGTCGTAGGTCGTCTCGCGCGAACCGCTGGACGCGGTGATGTCCAGGAACACGAGCTCGTCGGCCCCCTCGGCGTCATAGACCCGGGCCATCTCGACCGGGTCGCCGGCATCGCGCAGGTTGGTAAAGTTGACGCCCTTGACCACTCGGCCGCCATCCACGTCGAGGCACGGGATAACCCGCACGGCGACGCTCACCGCCGGCCGCCGCGGGTGCGCGCGGATGTCACGTGACCGTCGCCAGGGCCTGCTCCAAGGTGAACGCCCCCGCGTAGAGGGCCTTGCCGACGATCGCGCCCTCGACGCCGAGGGGCACGAGTTCCGCGATGGCCTGCAGGTCGGCCAGGCTGGACACACCGCCGGAGGCCACGACCGGGCGGTCGGTCGCGGCGCACACGTCGCGCAACAGGTCGAGGTTGGGCCCGGTCATCGTGCCGTCCCGGCCGACGTCGGTGACGACGTAGCGCGCGCAGCCGTGGCGGTCGAGTCGGGCCAGCACGTCGTAGAGCTCGCCGCCCTCCTGGGTCCAGCCGCGGGCGGCCAGCGTGGTGCCCCGCACGTCGAGACCGACGGCGATGCGGTCGCCGTGGGTGGCGATCGCCTTCGCGCACCACTCGGGGTCTTCCAGGGCCGCGGTGCCGATGTTGACCCGGGCGCACCCGGTGCGCAGCGCCGCGGCGAGCGTGTCGTCGTCACGGATTCCCCCGGAGAGCTCCACCCGTACGTCGACGCTGGACACGACCCGGGCGAGCAGGCTGGCGTTGCCGCCGCGCCCGAACGCAGCGTCCAGATCGACCAGGTGGATCCAGTCCGCGCCGGCGTCGGCCCAGGCGCGAGCCGCTGCGAGGGGCTCGCCGTAGGCCGTCTCGGTGCCGGCCTCGCCCCGCACCAGCCGCACCGCGCGCCCGTCGGAGACGTCCACGGCCGGCAACAGCACGAGGGGATGGGGGTTTGTCGGCATGGGTGTCAGGACCTCCGGTCCAGGGCGAGGGTGACGAGCACGGGCAGCGACATTAGGCCGAACAGGGCCGCCGTCGCCCGCAGCCAGGGGTCGCCGGTGACGAGCCACACCACGACCTGCACGACGAGAAACAGCCCGAGGATGGTGGCGTTCTGGGCCCGCCGGCGACGGGCCAGCAGGCCTTGCTGGCGGCGCCAGCGGGTGCGCCGGGGCAGCGTCCGGGCAACGGTCGCGCGGGCGCCCCGGCGGCGCGCCGCACTCCGCTCGCGACGCTCGAGCCGGGCGGCTGCCGCGGCCTGGGCCTGCTCGCGCTGGGCGCGACGGACGGCTCGCTGCTTGCTCACCGGCTCACGCCCCCGCCAACGAGGCGACCCAGTTGTCCAGCAGGGCCAGGCCGGCGGCCCCGGACTTCTCGGGGTGGAACTGGGTCGCCGACAGGGGGCCGTTCTCCACCGCCGCCACGAACGGCTCGCCGTGCACCGCCCAGGTGACCAGCGGCGCTTCGAGGTGCTCGGACGGAGCCAGCTCCCATCGTCGTACGCCGTAGGAGTGCACGAAGTAGAAGCGCTCCTGCTCGACCCCTCGGAACAGGGTGCTGCCGGCCGGTGCCGCCACGGTGTTCCACCCCATGTGCGGCAGGATCGGGGCCTGGAGCATCTCCACCGAGCCGGGCCACTCGCCGCACCCATCGCTGCTGTCACCGTGCTCGAGGCCGACCTCGAACAGGATCTGCATGCCCACGCAGATGCCCAGCACCGGCCGACCGCCCGCGAGCCGGCGACCGATCAGCTCGGGACCGTGGACCGCGCGCAGGCCCTGCATGCACGCGGCGAACGCACCGACCCCGGGCAGGACCAGCCCGTCCGCGTCCATCCCGATGCGGGGATCGCTCGTCACGGTCACCCGTGCACCGGTGCGGCCCAGTGCCCGCTCGGCCGAGCGCAGGTTGCCCGAGCCGTAGTCGAGCACGACGACGCTCGGTGGGCTCACGGCCAAAGGCTACGCGAGGGAACGTGTCCGGGGGCGTATGTCCGGGGACGTGTGTCCGGGTGCGTGTGTCCGGGGACGTGTGTCCGGGTGCGTGTGTCCGGAGGCCTATCCGCACACGGCCCCCTGGGCCGCGGAGCCGACCAGCTTGACGTACTTCGCCAGGACACCGGTGCGGTAGCGCGGCTCGGGCGCCACCCAGCCGGCCCGGCGCCGAGCCAGCTCCTCGTCGTCCACGAGCAGGTCGAGCCGGCCTCCCTCGACGTCCAGGCGCACCCGGTCTCCGTCGCGAACCAGTGCGATGGGACCGCCGTCGAAGGCCTCGGGCGCCACGTGGCCCACACACAGCCCGGTCGTGCCGCCGGAGAAGCGCCCGTCGGTCAGCAGCAGCACGTCCTTGCCGAGCCCGGCGCCCTTGATCGCCCCGGTCACGGCGAGCATCTCGCGCATCCCCGGCCCGCCCTTAGGTCCCTCGTAGCGGATCACCGCGACGTCGCCGACGGTCAGCGTGCCGTCCTCAACCGCCGTCATCGCGGCTGCCTCGCCGTCGAACACCCGGGCCACCCCCTCGAAGACCGCCTCGTCGAAGCCCGCGCTCTTGACGACGGCGCCGTCGGGGGCCAGCGAGCCGTGCAGCACGGTGATGCCCCCGGTTCTGTGGATCGGGTTGGACAGCGCCCGGATCACGGTGCCGTCGGGGGCGGGGGCGTCGAGCGCGGCGAGGTTGTCGGCCATGGTGGCGCCGGTGACCGTGAGCACGTCGCCGTCGAGCAGCCCCGCGTCCAGCAGCAGCTTGAGCACCACGGGAACTCCCCCGATGCGATCGATGTCGGTCATCACGTGGCGTCCGAATGGCTTGACGTCGGCCAGGTGCGGCACCTTGGCGCCGATCCGGCTGAAGTCGGCGAGCTCGAGGTCCACGTCGGCCTCGCGGGCGATCGCGAGCAGGTGCAGCACCGCGTTGGTCGAGCCGCCGAGCGCCATGACGACCGCGATGGCGTTCTCGAAGGCCGGCTTGGTGAGGATCTGGCGGGCGGTGATCCCCTGGCGCAGCATCCCCACGACTGCCTCGCCGGACCGGCGGGCGTAGCCGTCGCGGCGCCGGTCGGTGGCCGGCGGCGCGGCCGAGCCGGGCAGGGAAAGGCCGAGTGCCTCGGCGGCACTGGCCATCGTGTTGGCGGTGTACATGCCGCCGCAGGCGCCCTCCCCCGGGCAGATGGCCCGCTCGATGGCGTCGACGTCGGCCCGGGTGATCAGGCCGCGGGCGCAGGCCCCGACCGCCTCGAACGCGTCGATGATCGTGACCTCGCGGTCGGTGCCGTCAGGCATCGTCGCCCGCCCGGGCAGGATCGAGCCCGCATAGAGCAGCACCGAGGCGAGGTCGAGGCGGGCGGCGGCCATCATCATGCCGGGCAGCGACTTGTCGCAGCCCGCGAGCAGCACCGATCCGTCGAGACGCTCGGCCTGCATGACGACCTCGACCGAGTCGGCGATCACCACCCGGGACACCAGCGAGAAGTGCATTCCCTCGTGGCCCATCGAGATGCCGTCGGACACCGAGATCGTGCCGAACTGCAACGGGAAGCCCCCGGCCGCGTGCACCCCGTCCTTGGACGCGTGAGCCAGCCGGTCCAGCGAGAGGTTGCACGGCGTGATCTCGTTCCAGGACGACCCGACCCCGATCTGCGGCTTGGCCCAGTCGTCGTCGCCCATCCCCACGGCTCGGAGCATGCCGCGCGCGGCGGCGCGCTCCATGCCGTCGGTCACGTCGCGGCTACGCGGCTTCAGATCCGGTGGCCGGGTCGTCGGAGTTGTCGGTGTCGTGGCTGTCGTTGGTGTCGTCGGTGTCACCGCCGCAGCGTAGGCCGCGGCTCGCGCGACCCGCGGACGGGATCACGATGCGGTCGGCGGTCAGTCCCGCAGCACCTGGCGCAGGCTCGCGCCGTCGGGGTTGGCGAGCCGACCGCGTACGACGACGCGCCCCGCCGCCGAGAGCACCGTCACCGGCGCGCCGTAGAGGCCGTAGGCCTGGGTCTGGTCCCGGGCTAGGTCGGCGACGCCGTCGGGTCCGATGTCAAACCGCCGCACCAGGCCCGCTGGACCCTTGACCACCGCCGTGCCGCCTCGCGCACCCGGCGCGGGGTTGATCAGCTTAACGTGGCCCTCCGACGCGTTCGGCACGAACAGCCAGGGGACGAGCGCCCCCGTCGCCCAGGCAACCGACCGGGCGTCGGTGGAGCTCCCGTCGCCCTCCTCCGAAACCGTCACCTGAAGGGTCGGCCCGTCCGAGCGCCGCACGAGCAGGACGGCAACCCGGCGGGTGATGGTGAGCTGCCCACTCCAGAGCACCGACACCGCGAGCCGCCTGCGGCCGAAAGTGTCAGACACCCAGCGGGTCAGGTCGTCCGCCACGAGTCCCGGGTCGGGGCCGCGATAGGAGGCAGAGCGCAGGCCGCCGATCTGACCTATCGGGGGCTCGATCGGGCGGTCCGGATCGACGGGGAGCAGGACCGGGGCGCTCGACGGGTCGCCTGGCAGTCGCACGGCGACGAACGGGTCGAGCGGCCGGCCGAGGGCAACGACGGCGGCTCCCGTGCCCGACTCCACCGGTCGCCAGACCCGCCGAGTCGAGCCGTCGGGCAGGTATCGGATCTCACCGGAGACCTCGGCCCGTCGCTTCCCGGGTGCGGCGAGCACGACGGCGTGGGCAAAGCCGTCGCGTAGGTGCCCGACCCAGCCGGTCACGGAGTGGCCGTCGACAAGCGGGTTGACCTCGTGGACGTCGACGGACTGCGGCAACGAGCCCCGCGGGACGTGCAGAGAAAGCACCCTCGCGTACAGCTCGTCGTCGTGCCCGACGGCGGACAGGGCCAGCCGGCTGCCGTCGGGCAAGGTCCCGGCGTACATCAGCCGCGGCGGTTTTCCGCCGCGGAGCGGCTGGTCGCCGCGGAGCTCTTGGTCGCCGCGGAGCTCTTGGTCGCGGCGGAGCTCTTGGTCGCGGCGGAACCTGCCGAGCACGGCCCTGCCGAACCCGACGTCGCCGGCCAGGTCGCCGCGGACCGGCCAGCCGAACGCCGCCGGCACGTCGGGCGAGGGCTCGCCACCCCCCGCCCCCCGCGCGGTCTGGCCCGGCGCCGGCTGCGGGGCGCTGCGATGGCGCCCGGGGCTGGAGAGCAGTCCCGGGCCGAAGCCGGCGGCGAGCCCGATGACGACGACCACGGCACCGACGGCGGGAATCCACCG
>JBBRHF010000087.1:0-16331 GCA_038223055.1 Actinomycetes bacterium
GGCACTACTGGCGACGGTGCGCCCGCGTGCCGTAGTGGGCAAGACTCGACGCAAGCTGGCCGCCGAACTGATCGCCGAGCTCGACCGGACCGACACGCGGATCAAGACCGCGAGCAACGAGCTCAACGAACTCGTCGAGCCACCGGCAGCACGCTGCTTGAGCTGCACGGGATCGGCCCCTCCGGGGCGGCCCGACTGCTCGGCGACATCGGGGACGTGTCCCGATTCCCCACCCGCGGGCACTTCGCATCCTGGAACGGCACCGCACCCATCGACGCCTCCTCCGGGGAGCAGAACCGCCACCGGCTGTCCCGGCCGGCAGCCGGCGGATCAACCGGGTGCTGCACATCATGGCCATCGTCCAGCTGCGCAACGACACCGAGGGCCGCGCCTACTACCCCGGCCCACGCGAAACCTCGTCGGCCATCACGCCGCGCTGGAGCGATTAGGTCGCTGCAGAACACGTCGCACCTGGCCGCTGAGGCGTCCGGACGAGGAAGCAAGCTCACCGGACCACATCGATCAGGATGTACCCCCATGGGGTACCGCGCAGCAGATTCCTCAACGCGACCAGCGACAGGATCGACGGAGATAGCCCGACGACGCGTCCGTCGCAAATTCGGTCTCGTACGGACGGCGACGAACTTACCTGGATTGGCCGGTCCTGTGGGCCGGCGGCAGTCTTGCGCTCGCCCGAGCCGTTCAACGCCACGGCAGGGTAACCGCGCTCGTGCTCGTCTGGCTAGCTCCCGCGAGGCTTGGGGCGCCACTGACGCACCAGCGTGGGCGGCCACCTCGTGAAGGACACACGCCCCCGCCTCTCGAGGGCACGCCGAGGTCGTGGCGCAAGGTGTCGAACTGTTCGAGGTCGGGCGGCTCATGTCGATGGTGCAGCACTTGCCGAGCACGATCACAGTCGCGGCGCCTCCGGCGAATGAGCTCCGCTGCGAGATGTCGCCGTCGTGGAACGGCGTCTGCTCGTCACGCAGGAAGTGCCCAGCGAAGAGCGCGTGAACAACTGCTCTGGTTGGACCGCTGCGCCACCGGTTGAGCCGGCCCATCGGCCTGGAGCAGAACGAGTAGACGAGCGCCCCGCCGGGGCGCAGGACTCGGAGCATCTCCGCCGCGGCCGCCCCGGGGTTGTCGACGGTCTCGATCACCCAGGCAGACATCACGACGTCGAACGTGCTGTCGGCAAACGGCAGGAGTTGCATCGAGGCGACGACACGCGGGGCATGAAGGTCCGCGGCGTGGGCGAGCATTGCGAGCGGTCCACCAGCACCGGGCGCAATCCGGACAGCGCCGAGGTCAGGCGCCGCGACAGGGCACCGGTGCCAGCACCCGCGTCGAGGACACGTGGGCCGTCCATCGTTGAGGCTGCACCGACGACCGCGCGCAGCATGGCAGTCTCCGCGGATCCGCCCGCGAACCACAGCCATAGCGGCCGCCAGACCCGCTCATACCGAGCCGCGCTCCGCTCGTAGGTCGACAATGCCCGAGGCGATCGGCCGAGACCCCGCTGGACGGTGTCCTTGCCGTGATCCATCCCGATCAACCCCTGCTCCGAGCCGTGTGGGCCGCTGCCGGCGGGGCGGGTCTGCCGGTCCTCCGGCGCTCATCAAGAGGTAGGTCGGGCCACCCGCTCCCGGCAGGACCAAAGGTCCTGGCTCGGCCCACGCACGGGACGGTCCAATCAAGCCGGTTGCTCCTTCCTGAGCCCGAGCTCTCGTGGCCACAGCGTCGCCTGCTCTTACCTGCAGTCGATAGGTCCCTCCCGGACGGCCCAGAGCCTCTGGCGGTGCAGCCTCCCGTCTGGGGGATGATGGCCGGAGCCGGCACCGGCCCAGGCGACGCGACCCCCAGGAGACGGTGACATGCACACCACCAGCCCGGATCACACGATGAGCAGGGCGCCACGAGAGCGGAGTCAGGACCCACGCAGCGTGCCGTGGCCGCTCGAGCAGGAGGCCGACCTGGTCGTGGTCGACACCACCTGGGGCAAGCTCCAGCCCCTGCACCCTGTGCCCAGCGTCCGCACCGTGGCCGAGCTCGAGGTCCTGGAGCTGGTGGCAGCGGGCGCGACCCTCATCGACAGCCGGGTGCCCGGATCCTTCGGTGGGCGCACACTGCCCGGCGCCGTGAACATCCCCCACGACCAGGTCCTGGAGCGACGGAGCGAGTTCGATGACGCGTCCGTGAGCATCCTGTTCTGCAACGGTCCCCAGTGCCCCCAGTCCCCCGATGCGCTCGCACAGCTCGTCGACGTCGGCTTTCCCGCGGCACAGCTCGCCTACTACCGCGGAGGCCTGCACGACTGGATCACCCTGGCCTTGCCCACCCAGCCCGCCTGAGACACCGTCATCGCCCGAGCCGGGCCACGACCTCGTCCTCGTCGTTCTCCACAGCGACGGGGGCGCAGCAGGAGACCTCCCGCACCACTGCGGGGTCGAGCAAGGCGCGCAGTGCCGCGCGCTAGGCGGAAACGTGTGCTCCTGCAGGTCGATCGACCGACCGGTGACCGCTGCGGCGACCCCCCGGCCGAGGGGCTCAGCGGGCACATCGCGCCACAGGCAACTGTCGCCGACCCGTCTCGCCGCAACACTGGCCCGCGAGCTGGGCCGACCCGAAGCGTCCCACCGAGGGCGCCGACCGGTCTGCGACCTCCGTGAGGCCGGTGCCGGGCACCGCCCCGCCGCGCCCGTCGTCCTCGACCCGCAGCACCAGCCTCGACCCGTCTCCCGACACGCGGACGACGGCACTACCGGGCCGGGCATGCTCCGCGACATTGTCGAGGGCCGCGGCGACAGCGGCGTACACCGCCATCGACACGTCGACCGGCGGCTGCTGGACGAGCTCGACCGACAGGGCGGTCGGCACGGCGGATGCAGCCACGAGGTCCTCGAGCGCCGCGGCCAGCCCTTCGTCCGCGAGCACGTCAGCCGACATGGCGTGCGTCAACTCGCGCAACGCGGCTAGCGCCTGGTGGACCTGGGTGAACGCGGTCTGCAATCGCTGCACGTCGACGGCAGGGTCGACCGTCGCCAGGGCGACGCGCAGGTGCAGCGCAGCGCCGACCAGTCGCTGCGGGACCCCGTCGTGCAGGTCGCGTTGGATCCGACGTCTCTCGGCGGCGGCGGTGGAGACGAGCCGACGCTGGGACGCTGGACGTCACGTTGCCTGGCCACCGTCACCGCCGCGAGCCGCGCGTTCGCCAGGCCGAGGCGGACGGCGGATGTCAGCATCGGTGGTCCGCCCGGTACGGCGCGTCGTCGGGGGACGAGGCTGCACACTCGCTTCGGCCGCGTCGGGAAAGGTCGGCTCGATCCCCCAGTCCGTCTCGGCTTTGCCCGACGGCGTTTCTCGCTCCCAGATCACCAGCAAGGACGTGGCCGACAAGGGCTATTCCGGCGGTGGCGGCCCGGTCGGCACCTGGACCTTGCGGATCAGCCACGGCACCTACCAGCTGTTCTGCCAAGCCTTGGAGAACCCGGCGCCGACTGCGGCGAGACGCCCATGGACAAGGCGGTCGACGTCGGTGACGTGCGAGGCAACGGTCACGTCGCGTTCTTCGTGTACGACGCCACGCGGCTGGCGAGCATCCAGGGCTGCTCGCTGCCGGTGTCACAGAGCATCCCTGGTCGCTGCTTCGCCGGCGTGCCGGTGCGGATGAGCTGGGCGCTGAAGGGCGACACGCTGACGTTCGGCGACTACCAGGCCGAGGGCAGCAACGACCAGTATCTGATCAACCCCTGGCGAAAGATCGGCTAGAGCTGCGCGAGCAGGACCGCCACCACCTCGGTGCCGGCTCCGGAGGGACTGTCCACCCGGAGCCGGCCACCGACTGCCGCGACCCGGTCGGCAAGTCCCAGCAGCCCCGACCCGGAAGGGTCCGCGCCCCCGGTGCCGCCGTCGCGGACCCGCAACACGACTCGGTCGCCGTCACGCTCCACCCGACAGTCGACCGAAGCCGCCGACGCGTTCTTGATCGCGTTGGTCACCGCCTCGAAGCAGACGTAGAACAGGGCCGTCTCCACGACGGCGGCCGCTGCGGCGTTGGGGGCGACGTAGACGTGCACCGGCACCGGGCTGCGGTCGGCCATCGCACGCAGCGCCTGGACGAGGCGGCCGGAACCGAGGCCGGCGGGCGGGACCCCGGCGACGACAGCGGAGATCTCGCGGTCCGCGGCGGTCAACTCGCCGACTGCCACGTCGAGTGCGTCGGCCACCGACGCGCCGTCGCACGTGCGGGCGGCCCGAGATGCCAGCACGGCGCCTTGCAGGGGAGCGCCCACCTGCGTGCGCAACCGCTCGGCCGTCGTCGCGCGCTCCCGGTCGGTCACGGCCACGAGGCGGGCGCGTGCCGCTTCCAGGTCACCAAGCCGGCACAGCTCCTCGCGGGTGAGCCGCGCGTTGCTCACGACGAGGCGCACAGCGTCGGCAACGGCCGACGCCATCACCGGGTCGTCCGACGCTGCCGCGTCGTGGTCGACCACCGCGATCCGGCCGGACGCGTCGTCCACCGGCAGCAGCCGCCGCGCCTGCGGCGCAGCGCCGGCGTCCAGCGCATCGTCGACCTCGCGGACCTGCAGCGTCGGGTCGCCGACCGCCTCTCTGAGTGCGACCGTCAGCCCGGGCAGACCCGACAGGGTCGTCTCCTCGACCCACGTGTCGGCGAGGCGCACACGCGTGCGCGTGCGGTCGGCCACGACGTAAGCCCACGCCACCAGCGAGAGGACGGCGGCGTAGGCCACGGCTCGTACCGTCACGTGCGTCGCGCCGTAGTCGCGGCGCCCGTCCCACCACAACGCGACCAGGGTCAGCCCGACGGCAGCGGCGGCCAGCGACGGGAAGCTCCGCGACAGGTCGGACCCGAGGGCCGCAGCAGCGTCAACGCCGCCACCAGCGCCGTCCCGAGGACAGCTACGGCGACGGCAGCATTCCGCCCACGGGGGTTCACCGCTCGAATGTGCCACCGGATTGCCCGATCTGACCAGCGCAGGATGCGAGGGCCAAGCGGGCTCGCTGGCCATCGTCGGCAGGCATGAGGGGGTACTCGTCACACGGAGCCGCGCATGTCTTCGCATCGGATGCCACGAGGGCAGCGACTTTGCAGACATATCCGGGCGGCGAACCTCAACGTCACTCCGAACTGGTTTGCGCCTAACGTCCGGGTACCCGAACGCGCCTTTCTGGACGCAACCCGACCGTGTTCTTGACCGGCCCACGCTCCCGGAGCATCGTGGCTGTGAACGGATCATTCCGGCGCGGCGTGAAAGTGCCAGTGCCGACGGCAGCGAGGAGCGACCATGATTCGCCGCAGCCTGCTGGTTCTGGTGAGCGTCGTGTCTCTCGCCGTGATCGGACCGGCGACGGCGTCTGCCGCGACCGTGGTTAGCGCTGGCGGGAACTTCACCGTCGACAGCGTGCAGGTGAGGAGCGCAGTACCGGTCGGCGGATTCGAGTGCCTTCTCAGCGCGACGGTCACGCTCACCTTCCACGGCACCCTGGTCGGAGGCGCCACTGGACCGATCACGGTCCTGTCCAAGGCGCCCTGCGACCAGCCGCCGACGGCGGGCGACGCCTTCCTCGCCCGGCTGACGTTCCGGGGTACTGTCGCTGGGGCGCCGACTGCGACGGCGCTGGTGTACGCAGGGCAGACGGCCAAGACCGGGCAGGTCACCGGCACGATGATCACCGCGCGACCCGCGTCGCTCCTGCAGGTGCAGGCCGTCGCGGGAGTCGGTGGCAGCTACACCGGGGACGTTCTCAGCCGGTGACGGCACGTCCGCCGGCCATGGTGGGTCGGCGGGTTCCGCCTCCGACGCCGCTGCCCTTCAGCGGCTGCCGACTCGGGCATCCGCCCTTGGGAACGTGGCGGGTCCTGCGCGGCCGGGACCTCCCATCGGAGATGAGGACAGAGGCCACGGCGTGCCGTAGGAGCTCAGCTGTCAGCCCGTTCCGGGGTCAGATTGTTCAGGCCGCCGTCCCGGACTCGTTCACCCCGGCCAGGCTCGACGTCGGCGACCCGGACCTGGATTGCGATACTCGGTCACCAGCGCCTTGCCGGGCCGCCTTGATCGGCTACCTCGGGCGTCCGCAACTACGAGCGCGACCAGCCCGGCGGGATCTGCAGCGGCAGGCGCGTGGTGATCTTGGGCCGGTACCGGCCGGTGCGCCCACCCACGAACAGGCGAGGGCTCGACGGTCACCGAGTTCGTGCACCGGGTTGGGTCCGGGCCGTCGTGGTCCCCGGCACGCCGACAGATCTGCACTTGCACCGGTCGGTGATCGGGCGAATCGACGAGCAGGGCTGGGTCCAGATCGACAACGACCCGCGGTGGCTACTGGTCAGGGAAACTCATCGGCGCGTTCAGTGCAGGCGGCCCGCTGCGGTCTGGATCGGTGAGTTGCGCGCCGCGGCTCGGTCCCAACGGGTATGCCCTCCGCTTCGACGCCGGAGACGCCGTCCTGGTCATCCCTGTCCTCCTCCACGCCGTCCGCACTGGCGACCGGCGGCATCGCCCCGGTGTCCGTCGACGGATTCGTCGCCACCACCCGGGCGAGCCTTCTGACGATAGGGGCGGCACGATGTTCACTCTCGTCACCGAAGGGATCGACCGCCACAGCTCGTCGGAGCCCCGCGGCGGAGTACAGCACATCGCCCCGGTCGCGCTAGGAGCGTGCGAACGGCTCTTCGAGGGGTGACTCACCTCCTGGTGGAACCCGTCGACGCCCGGCACACCGACCTGCTAACTCACGTGAGGACCGCGCGATTCGATAAGTTCGCGCTACCAGGGGGTCGTCAGCAGGGACGAGTCGGTCCGCAGAGCCGGGGTTCGGCGGTGCTCGGTTCGGCCCCGACAGGGCGGCGGGACCTCACGTGTCGGTTAGGTGGCCATCAGGGCGAGGACGGCAACGTCGTCGGCGAGGTCGCCGTTGCAGTGGGCTAGCACGGCTTCGATGGTGTCCTCAACGAGGCTGCGCGCGTCCTGGCTAGTGGCCACCAAGGCGTGGAGGCGGGCGTCACCAAACTGTTCGTCGCCGCAGCGGGCCTCGGTCACGCCGTCGGTGTAGAGCACGATCAGATCGCCGGGGGCCAGCTGCAGGCGGATGTCCTTCATGCCCGGCTCGGGCTGACAACCCAGCAGCCCGCCAGGCGAGTCGAGGATCTCCATCGTGCCGTCGGCCCTGCGCAGCAGCGGCGCGGGGTGGCCGCCTCTGGCCGCCTTCACCTCGACGCCATCTGCGGTCTTACGCGTCGTCAGGTAGACGGCCGACAGGAAGCGCTCGGGCTCTCCGCGGGCCAACACGGTGTCATTCAACGCTGCGAGCACCCGGCGCGGGGAGGCGTGCAGAACCGCGAGCGTACGCACCGTGTAGCGGGCCAACCCGGCGAGCGTGGCGGCGCGGGCGCCGTGGCCCACAACGTCGCCCATGAGGACGCCCCAGCGCCGGGCCGGCAGCGGAAAGACGTCGTAGAAGTCGCCACCGACGAGGGTGCCCCCGCTCCCCGGCAGAAAGCGGGCAGCGACCGTGAGTCCCGGAACCTCGGGGAGCGCTGGGGGGAGCAGGCTCTCTTGCAGCGTGGCCGCCAGCTCGGCGCTGGTCCGGGCAAGTTCGCGGGCGACCTCACGCGCCTGCGCGTTGAACAAGTACGCGGCGGTGACATCGGCCAGGATCTGCGCCCCGACGAGATCGGCTTCGGAGAGCTCCACGGGTTCCTTCGCGTACAGTTCCAAGGCTCCGATCTGGCGGTCATCGAGGGACAGCGGGAAGCTGTACACCGCCCCAAGGCCGGCCTGCGAAGCGGCCGGGGAGAACCGGGTGAAGGTGGTGTCCTTCGAGAGGTCCCGCACCGCGACGTGCCGGCCGGTCCGGTAGGCCTGCAGGCAGGGTCCCTCTTGCAGGTCCATCTGCAGAGTCTCGACTGCGAGGATCGCATCGTCGGAGGCGGAGACGAAATGGTGCTCAGTTTCGCTGTCCATCAGCAGCACCCCGGCGCCATCCACCGGAATGACTTCCGAGACGCGGGCAGCAAGGTGGTCAAGGATCTTCTGGATGGAGAAGTCGCCGGTCAGCGTGCGCGCGAACTCCACCAGGACCGTTGCCAGCCGCCGCTCATCCACCAGCCCACTCTCCGCTCGACACCGTACGATACCCATGCCGCCGGCGGACACGAAACGGCGACTTGGGACTTCGCCCACGTCTTCTACGGTCACGCCGACGACGCCTCGACGACTCCGGCATCATCTACGCCGTCGACCACGACGGCCAACTCTGGTGATGCCACCACCAAGGCCGACTCGACGGGAGCGACACCTGGACACCCCATCACCGGGTCGGCGTTAGAGCGCGGTGCGGTGGGTGTCGTAGACGTACAAGTGCCCTCTGATCAGATCGGCCCGATGCCTGCGATGACCCGACACTTGACCTGGATCTTGGCGCCTGACGGAAGGAGGACGTCCCAACTCTTCTCGGAGGCACCAGCGAGGGTGCCCTCATATGCTGCCGCCGCCGCCGCCGCCGCCACCGCCACCGCCACCGCCACCGCCACCAGATGCTCCGCCAAGTCGCCTGCCGGTGCGTTGCGCACCTGCTGACTTTGCGGTTGAGCAGTTCGGTGAGGATCTCGGAATGGAGGCGAAGGAGCTGCCGAGTTGCCAAGCGCTCCAGGTCGATTCCGTGGCCCTCCACGTTGGCACTCTACGAGAGGTGACGCTGAAATCCGGCACTCCGGCACATGCGTTCGCAGCATTGGCGCTATTGGCAACGGATCTGCCTGCCAACCTCATTGTGCGCCGTTGACTACGGGACCAGCCGGACGCACAGCCGGGGTTACTCGACGATTGACTCAAGATCAATGACGCCAGTCGCCACAGCCCACACGGAGTCAATCAGCGGCATGGGCGTACAGCCGGGCGCACGTTGGATCAACCTAAAGGGCGCCGCGGGCAGGACAAGGTCCATGGTGCCGCCTGTCGGCGCGAGTCAACGCAACACGCGCAGGGCAGATCCGGTAGACGATCACCGGCAGAACATGCAGATAAATGCGTTTGCTGGCGCGCCGCTGGCTGGCCTACTGGGCAGCCAGCCCGAACGAGCGCGGACGGTCACCTGAACAAGTGGTGGTTCGGCTACCTATCTTGAGGGGTCCGGGGCTCAACGTCGGAACTGCGGCCCGGGCGCCGTTGCGCAGGAATCGGTGGCTGGAGGCCGGGTGGGGCGCAACGTCCACTGGTTGCGGGTGGTGATCGCGCATTCGGCGAACCCGAGGACATTGTGTGTCTGGCCGGGCACTGTCACCTGCCACGCCCGGCTGAGCTGCCCGGCTTGGGCTTGGGCTTGGACGGTGGCCGGGTCGCTGTAGGAGTCGAATTGGCCGGTTATCAGCAGTGCGGGAACATGGGTGCGCACCGGGGTGGGTGGGTGTGCGGCTGCTGGGACGCCCCATGCCGTGCAGGCGGCGACGTACGGGCTGTGCTCGAAGACCGCGGTCAGGACGCGATCTCCGTCGGTGGCGGTGTGCAGGGCGTTGCGATTGATGTACGGCGCCTGCTCGCGGCAGAATCGGGTGAGGAACACGCCGAGGCTGAAGTTCTGCCCGGTGCACAGCGGGCGGTATCCGGCGCAGAAGACCGGGTCCTCGGCGACCAGGGTGCCCAATTGGGGGGCGAGACGGCCGGCGGCGGCGGCCTCGATCATGTCGGGGAGTTGGGTCAGGTTGGTGGGACCGTCGCCGCCGAGCGCGAAGCGGGCGAAGCGCAGCAATTTACCGGCATCGACGAGGACGGGGACCGCGCGTCCGCTGGTGCTGCGCCCGGTGCCCCGCAGCGGGTTGGCGTGGAGACGGGTCAGCGCACGCTGCCAGGCTTGTTGCAGGTGAGGGTGAGCGCCCGCGCACCCAGGTCGGGAGGCGCAGAAGGCGAAAAGCTGGTGCAGTGCGCGGCGGGTCCCGGTGACCCCGGCAGTGAGGTCGTCGCTACCGGGGAAGACCGGGGAATCCAGGTAGGCAGATGCCACGTGGGCGTCATGGCGGCGTAGGTACTCGAGCAGGGTGCGTGACTCGGTTCCGTAGGTGCCCAGGACCGCCCAGCGACCTACCCCCAGGGCGACCCTCAAGTCCTCATAGTCCGCCGCGGCGTTCACGGTGTCGTACTGGGCCAGGTCGACGTGGCTCGCCCGCAGCCGGGCCGCGCAGCGTTTCACGGCCCCGACGAACGATGCGGTCAGCGTCGGGTCCCCGGTACGGACGGCCGCCGCACGCGGTCCCAGGATGTCGACCTCGGGGCACCGCAGCGCCTTGCCGGCGTGTACCCCGGCGCCGCGGGGCTCCATCCCCACCATGACGCGTTGCAAGCGGGTTGCACCTGCCGCGTTGCCGCCGTTGAGCTCGGAGGGGTCCCCGATGTTGGCGCCGAGCCCCGCACCGATGCCTGGGCGTGGCGGTGTGTCCCCAACGGGCGGCACCCGCAGCACGAGCAGCTCCAGCCGGCGCCCGCGCGGCTCGGCGCGGTTCTCCAACACGGTCAGGACCCCGCAGCGGTGAGCGGACAGGAAGGTCGCCTCGATGTCAGCGGGACAGGCACCCCAGCTCAACGTCGGGCGGAACACGCTCTGATGGGCGGCATCGGGCCCGCACGAGACGAGCACCAGTGCGACCACGGCGAGCTGTGTGGCCGCGGCGAGGGGGCGCCGCACGCTGATCACGTGATCTTTCGGTAGGTGTGGTTGGTGACGACCTCGGCGCCATCCTCTAGCTCGGGGACGTGCTCCTTCTTGGTGATCTCCAGGGTCAGCGAGGTTCCGTGGTAGGTCCAGCGGTAGAAGTAGACGCACCCGGGGCAGCCCGAAGAGGCGCTGGTCATGATGAGTAGGCCCGCCGGGTCGTAGGTCGCGGCGCCCGTGTCACCGAGCTCGGCCAGGCCGGCGTCGTTGGTGACGAAGAAGCTGAATAGCCCTTTCTGCAGTTTCAGGGTGGTGGGCATCCGGCCGTCCGGGCCGAGCAACTGGTCGACGAACTCCGGCTTGAATCCCTTCTTTACTTCCTCGGACTTGCGCACCACCGTCGAGTAGGTGCCGTCGGGGATCGTCTTGCCGGGAACCGGGCGACCCGTCTTCGTCGAGGCAGCGGCGCTGCTGGGCGATGCTGGGGCCCCCGCCCCGGCGCCGTCGGGTGACCCGCCGGAGCCCGCCGAGCAGCCAGCCAGCAGGGCGCCGGCGAGAATCGCCGCCAACGCATGGCCAGTGGTGTGAACGGGATCGTGCATCGTGTCCTCCCGGTCGTTCGGGACTGCGCGCGATTGGTTCCTTTCCCTGCACCGACCCAGGATCGGACGGCGCGTGAGGACGCCTCGCGGTCGCGGCCGGCTGTTCACCGGGTCCGGGTCCAGGGGGCTGAGGTGAGGACGGCGACCCGGCCCTCGCAGCGGTCATCGGCGAGTGTGAACATCAGAGCGTTTCCGGTGCGGGTCCAGCGGTAGCGCCCGATCTGCAGTCCTGAGCACAGGTCCTGTCCAAACACATCAGTGCGCACCGCCCCGGGGGTGGACTGAAAAAGTGCCCCGGACAGCACACCGGTGTAGCCGGTCGGCGCCTGCACACCCATACGGCCGTCGTTGTTCCAGGTCACGGTCCATGTGCCGGACAGGTTTCGGTCGGTGACCACGCCGGCCGCGGCCGCCACGGTGGTGCTGTAGCTACCCGTCAGGACCTGCCCAGCCGCTGTGGTGCTGTCGATCCGCAGGTCGCCCCGGTGCCGCGACGCGAGCAGCGCCGGGGCCAACGCCGCGGCGGCGGCGAGGAACGCGAGGACTGCGACGCCAGCCAGAGCCCATTGCACCCGGGATCGGTGTCGTTGACCTCGCCGAACGGCGCCGAGGCGGCCTTCCACATCCGGGTGAAACGCCTCCGCGTTGCGCGCCAAACCGTCCCGCAGGCGCTGCTCAACGGACATCCTCAGCCACCTCCTCGTTGAGCAGTCCGGCGAGCCGGCGTCGAGCGCGATGCAGGTGCTGCTTTACCGTGGACTCCGAGACGTGCAGCAAGTCGGCGACGTCGGCGACCGTGCGGTCCTCGAGGTAGTACAGAACGACCGCGGCCCGCTGCATCGGCGCAAGCGTTGCGATGGCGTCGGCGAGGTCAGGGTCGGGCGCCGGATCTTCGAACAATCTTCGGGATCGCAGCTCGAGAAACGGGCGCAGCCGCTCGCGCTGAGCCGCGCGGACGGCGAGCCGGATCGCCACCCGGCGCACCCATGCGTCGGGCCGCTCGTACCCCTCGACCGTGGCCCAGTTCCGCCACAGTTGCACGAACGCATCCTGCGTGAGGTCCTCGGCCCTGGACCGATCCGCGACCACCAAGTTGACCGTGCGTGCGATCGAGGCGAAGTGGCTACGGAACAGCCACGCGAACTCAAGCTCCGCCCTGTCTTTCACCGCGACCCCCATCCATGGCCGACTCCGACACACTTACACACACCTCACGCGGCATCGAGGTTGACGCGACCAGCCATCTTCCCCGCGTCACCCCAGCGGCGACAGCCTGACGTGGGTCGAGGACGTGGAGACCAGCCGATACGACTGGTACAACGGAACGTACGGCATCGGGACGTTCGAGGCCTCCTGGTGGGAGGGCGCCGAATACGAGTCCGTCCATCACGCGAACGAGGGAATCGCCGCGCCGGCGCTGGGATACACGATCAGAGGCGCCACGCACCTGAGCATCGGCAAGTCGCGGACGCTCAAGCGGGGCAAGGCGCTGGCCGTGTCCGGGAACCTGACCCGGCTCGACTCGGTCGGCTACGACGGGTTCGGGAGCGCACGGGCCACCCTACAGAGCCACCTGCTCGGGCGCGCGTGGAAGAATGTGGCAACTCGCAGCGCAGACGAGTACTCCCGCGGCGCTCTGGTCGCTGTCTCGGTGCGACCGAAGCGCACCACGTTCTATCGTTGGCTGTTCACCGAGAAGCGCGACAGCAAGGCAGCGCACAGCCCGGTCATGAAGGTCACCGTCCGGCGCTGACTCGCTCGACCGCACGAACGGCTCTGGCTCCCTGATCGGGGGCATGGCCGTTGTCGAGCGGCGACGACCGCCGCCGAGCGCCCTACGGCCGGCTCTCGTAAACCAGGTTGAACGGTGAGGACGCGCTGTCGTAGGCCCGCCCGACCGGGGTCAAGTTGCGCTGCACTCACCCTCGGCCGTGTCGGTGGTAAACGGCTCCACCAGCAGCCACGTGCCGTCCGGCGCCAACGCTTCCCGTACCCTCCGGGCGGCACCGAGCGGGTCACCCATGTCGTGCAGGCAGTCGAACATCTCGACCAGGTTGTAGCCGGTCCCGGTGAAGGTCTGCGCGGTGGCGGGCACAGGCGACCCTCGGCGCTTTCTGCTAGCGACGACAACGACGCGGAACGTGCGCTGCTGAACCGGATCTGGGCGCTGCAGACGCTGCTGACGAACTTCTTCTACCCGCAGCAGAACTCGTCTCGAAGGTCCGCCGTGGCGCGAAAGTGATCAAGGATTATGACTTGGTCGCCCCCCCGCACCAGCGCGCCGACAGGCACGTCAAGGTCACCGCGAAGGCCAAGACGACGATGTCCCGCACCACAGTCGGGCTGGAGCACTACCTCTATCTGGGCCGATCACCGCCGGCCCGACGGGCGTCGCGCAGCCCTCGACCGCGAGAGGCCCGCACCCCCGGGTGAGGGTGCGGGCCTGGTGCGTGCGATCGAGTCCGTCTGCGACCCCGATCAGCGCGTGATGGTCAGCCCCGCCGTGGCGATCCCGCCGGTCTGGCTGACGACCGTGACCTGGCTCGCGTCAGGTGTGGGAACTCGTGGGTCCGGCGAGGCGCCGGCCCGGACCGAGAACGCTCCGGCGGGGTCCACCGTCGCGGTCCCGATCGTCCTGCCGGTCACGAGCGGGCCGAGCACAACGGTGACGCGCTGGCCGGCGAGGATCGACGTCGTGCCGGTGACCCGCCACCCGCCGCGGCCCGTGCGGTACCTCGCCGTGACCCCCGTGATCGACTCAGCCAGAGGTGAGACGACGACCGTGTCGGTGCTTGTCGTTGATCCGTCGACCCCGGTAGCAGTCCCGAGGAACGTCAGCGGCTGGTTGCTGACGGCATAGAAGGGGTTAACGGCCCCCACCGGCGCAGTCGGCAACGACATCAGCGGGTAGGTGAACGTCGGCTTGGCGGCGCTTGCCGACGACAGGGTCACCGCTGGACCAGCGGTCTGGGTCCACGCGAGGCTTCTCGCGCCAACCGTTGCGCTCCCGTCGAGGGTCACCAGCGTGCCGCGCTGCTTGGTTTGGTCGGGACCGGCATTCGCCTTCAGAGTTGCCGCCGCCGGCGTCACCGTGATCGTGCGGCTGACGGGGACGCTCACGAGACTGGGAGGAACGGGACCCGCCACGACGAGCTGGATCACGTAGCTGCCCGCCACTGTTGGGGTGAAGGTCGCGATCGACGTAGTGGCGCCCGACAGCGCGACCGCGGGACCGGACAGCTGGGTGAAGGAATAGGTTAGGGGGCCGCCGGTGCTGGGCGTGCCGTCCAGGACCACGGGCTGGCCCGCCGAGACGGTGTTCGGGGCGGTGAACACAGCGACTGGAAGCGTGGCGACGAGCGCAGCTCCGGCAACCGAGACTGCGCTCGTTGCCGACCCGCCGCGAGCTGAGGTCACCGTGATCGTCGAGGGCGCCGCGATGGCCGGGAAGCTCGCCGATGCGGGGGACGCTGCGGTCCCGGCGCCCGTCAGCGCGCCAAAGCCCGTGCCCGTGACCGTGAGCACTGGCTTGTTGACCTCATCGCTGGAAGAGGCCTTGACCACCAACGTGCCGTCGGGAGGCACCGGCACCCGCGGTGGGGACGGTGTATATCGCCGATTGGATTGTCACGAGGTCCGACAGCTTGGCCGTCTTCTTGGCGATCGGCTTGTCTCCGGCGTTGATGACCTCGATCGGCGCGCCTACCGGAAGGCCCGTGGCGGGAACCGTGAGCGGGAGGCGAGCGAAGTACCGACCCTGCTCGCCGAGCAACGTGGTGGTGGCGAACCCGAGCGCGGAGTTCGCGCTGGCTTGTATCGACTGGCCGACCTCGGAGGACGCAAACACGTCGACGGACCCGGGGCCGGTGGCCGGCAGCGAGTAGACGGCTCGGTCGGCATCGACTCCGCTGTTGATGGCATAGCGGCCCTGCACCGAGAACAGGTTGGTCTCGGCCAGCTTCGTGTAGGTGCCGTCCGCGTTCTTCCGCTCCACCCTCAGGAAGTTCGTGCCGTAGGGGCTGCCGACAACCGTGTGGTTGACGGTGGGGTCGCCGGTGTAGCCGGCGGGTGCCAGCGGCGCGGTGGCATCCCACCTGAGGAAGGGACCGATCCGGCTCCCCAGCGCACCGCCGAATGCGCCTGGAGTCGTGCCGACGGCCTGGGTCATGTTCATCTGGCCCTTGGCGTCGGCGACGAGCTCGTCCTGACCGTAGGGATGCGTGACCCGCCAGGTTGTACCGGGAGCAAACCCAGACTTCCTGTCGCGGATCCGGATCCGGCCAAACACCATCTCATCGCCGGGGATGACCGGACCGTTTGCGTAGGCCCCTTCCAGGTTCATCTCGACCAGCAGGTCCGGGACCCCAGCGGCCGGGTCGGCGATCGTTGCGCTGGCCATCTGGTAGAACATCTCGTCCGGGTAGTTGTCCGGGTACGCCATGGCCGCGTTCGGATCCGGCAAGGCGGGAGGAGCACAGAACGGGTCACTTGTCGCAGGCGCCACGGGCAGGCAGATCTCGAGGCGTGACGTGGCGGAGGGGATGGCGGCGTTACTGTCCCGGTACCAGGTCGGGAATCCGTTCTCGGAGGACACCGGCCCCACCTGGATGAGCGATCCGGTTCGTCGTGCCACAGGGACGATCACCGTGGCGAACGCTCCGACAGCCGGCACGGCCAATACGACAGCCGCCAAGCGCCCACCCCCCATCGCGCATACTTGACCTTCCTCTGAATGCCCCCACCCCTCCGTTGTCTGCGAACCGAGGCAGGCGCCTCGGGTACTTCCGGTCACGGTTCGTCTGCCACCGGCACGCTTCATTCGTCATTCACGCGGCGAAACCTGCGCGCCGTCGGCGGGTGCTCAGCGCCCGCCGCGCCCCTCGGGCGCCATTTCCCTCCAATGGTGTTCCTGGTCGAGTCGACCGACCCGACCATCCTGCGCAGCGAAGCGGGTCCTCAGCTCATCCTGATCCCGGCAATTCCGATTGCGGTGACGGCGACCAGCGCCACGGCCATGAGCGCCCGGACGTGGGCTGAGGCCATGAGCCCCCCGACGGGGGCGGA
>JBBRHF010000088.1:0-16331 GCA_038223055.1 Actinomycetes bacterium
GGTCAACGATGCGCCCGACCTCGCGAAGGCGCTGGTGGGCACGGGTTTCGGCTACGCCGCCGAACGCCGGACGCGCCAGGCGCGGGTGCTCGCGACGGTGCTCCCGCGGGTGCGCGACGTTCGCCGGGCTGGTGCGGCGGCCCTCGACCTGTGCGCGGTCGCCTCGGGACGCCTCGACGGCTACTACGAGCAGGGGCTCAAGCCGTGGGACCTCGCTGCGGGCGGGCTGGTCGCGTCCGAGGCGGGTGCCCGGGTCGAAGGGCTGGATGGCAGGGTGGCCGGGGAGGACCTGGTCATCGCCGCGGGCCCCGGGTTGTTCGCGCTGCTCGAGCCCCTGCTGCGCGGGCTGGCCGCCGACAGCTGACGCGGAGGGGTGGGGTCAGGACGCGGCCGCTTCGTCCTCGTGTTCGTCGTCGTGCTCGTGCTCGCCGGCTAGCCGCTCGAGCGAGTCCAGCTCTCCGGTCCGGATCTGGACCAGGTAGTCGTCGTCGTCCTGCTGCGCCAGGGCCAGGGACAGCCGGGTGGCTTGGATGCGCTCGGTGATCTCCTGCCGGAACTCGCTCATGCGGTCTATTCTCTCACCGTTCGGGTGCCATGTCGGAGTCGGCGGTCCCGGGAGATCACCGTTCAGCGGACGTTCGCCCACTGTTCGGCGCAATGCGCTAATATCCGCCCCTGCCACCGCGCGACACCTGGACGGCTCACGCACCGACCGGGCACAAATCGACCCCGGGCCGCGTTAGGCACCCTGCACCTTCCCAGCACAACGTGACCGATCGTTTGTGATCCGGCCCACTGTGACAACGTATCTCCCCGGAAAGGGCGATCATCCCTACATGGCAACTGACTACGACTCTCCCCGCAAGACCGACGACGAGATGTCGGAGGACAGCCTGGAGGAGCTGAAGGCACGCCGTTCGGACAAGGCAGCAAGCGTCGTCGACGTCGACGAGGCGGATCTGGCCGAGTCCCTGGAGCTCCCCGGCGCCGACCTGTCCAACGAAGAGCTCTCCGTCCACGTCGTGCCCAAGCGGGCCGACGAGTTCACCTGCTCCAGTTGTTTCCTCGTGCATCACCGCAGCCAGCTGGCCAGGCAGCAGGGCAACCAGTTCATCTGCAAGGAGTGCGCCGCCTGATCAGGCGGTTGTCATCATGGGTTTTTCTCGCAGCGAGCCGTCCCCGGCATCCGAGCAGTCCCACGGGGGGATGGGCGACGGTTCGATTCGGGACGGGGAGTTCGGCGACGGGCAGTTCGGCGACGGGCAGTTCGGCGACGGGCAGTTCGGCGACGGGCAGATCGGCGACAAGGTCGCCCGCCTGACCGTTGGCGGCCTCGACCGCCGCGCGCAGGGCAAGGCCATCGGCTCCCTCACCAAGGCGTTGGCGACCTCCGCCCGTGGCGCGGGCCGCGCCTCGGTGCTCGGCGGCCGCTGGATCACCGACCTGCTCATCGACCTCGCGCCCCGCCTTCCCCTGCGCGACGTGGCGACCCTGCGGGCCCAGCATCCCGGGCTGGGCCGTGAGGACCTGGCCGAGACGCTGATCACCGGTGCCGCGAAAGCCACCGCAGCCGTCGGTGCGGCTGGCGGGGCACTGGCCGCCGTGGAGTTTGCCGCGGCCCCGACGTTGCTGTCGGCTCCCGCGCAGATTGCCGCGGAAACGTTGCTGGTCGCCGCGGTCGAGATCAAGCTGATCGCCGAGCTGCACGAACTCTACGACGCCGGGGTCGCCGGAACGGCGGCCCAGCGGGGTTCTGCCTACTTGTTGTCGTGGACCAACCGTCGCGGCATCGACCCGCTGGCCCCGGGCGCGATGGGTCTGGCGATGGGCGGCGCCACCAAGCGGCTGATCCGGCGCCGCCTCATCCGCCGGGCCGGGCGCAACCTGGCCACCATGGGGCCCCTCATGTCGGGTGCGGTCGCAGGAAGCATGGTCAACCATCGCGAGACGCGCCGGATCGGCGCTGACATCAGGGGCGACCTGCGCAGCGCGTCGGGCTGACCGGTCCGCACCGGCGGCTCAGATCGATGGCCGGGCGGCCGCGACCGCGAGGGCGAGCCGGACCGGGTCGCGCGACGCTACGAACCAGTAGGGCGTGGGGTCGGCGGCGTCGATGACCTTGGCGCGCACACCGGCGGCCACCCAGCCCCGGATCAGGTGGTAGGCCGCCGGATCGGACTCCACGCCACGCACGGCGCGGGCCTGGTCCGCGTCGAGGACCTCGATCGGGCCAAGAAACTGCACCGGGATCAAGGCCCGCCCTGCGGTCAGCTCCCCGTCACGGACCCGAACCCGTGCCGCGGATGAGACAAGTCCCCACGACAGGAGGCCGCCGGCGACGGCCACGACCGTCAGCCCGCCGATCGGGCCGAGGGCCGCGTAGAACGAGGCGGCCAGCGACAGAACGAACGCCCAGCCGACGAACCAGAGCCAGATCGGCGGCCACAGGCGCTCGTCGTACGTCGTGTCGGCGTCGGGCACCTTCTCGCCGCGGGACGGCCCGGTCTTGCGCATAGGCCTAAGCCTGCCATCCCGGCCGTCGGATAGCGTCTGCGCCCATGCCTCTGCTCTCGTCCGCACCCATCTTCGGACGCGTTATCCCGCCGTGCCGTCACCGCCGCTTCGAGGCGGGGGCGTGACCAGCCAGCCGAATCGGCCAGTCGACGTCCTGATCACCCGGCTCGCCCCCGATCTCCCCCTGCCGGCGTACTCCCACCCCGGGGACGCAGGGGTCGACCTGATGGCGGCGAGCGATGTCGAGCTGGGGCCGGGTCAGCGGCGGCTGGTGCCCACGGGCATCGCCGTGGCGCTGCCCGAGGGGTACGCCGCGTTCGTGCACCCGCGTTCGGGGATCGCGGCTCGGTTCGGGGTCGGCATCGTCAACGCGCCGGGCACCGTCGACGCCGGCTACCGCGGGGAGATCGCCGTCCTGCTGGTCAACCATGACCGCTCGGCGACCGTTCGTCTGCGCCGGGGGGATCGCATCGCGCAACTGGTCGTTCAGCGGGTCGAGCGAGTCCGGTTTCACGAGGTGCAGTTGCTTCCCGGCTCTGCCAGGGGTGAAGGTGGGTACGGCTCCACCGGTGGTTTCCCGGCTGCGGGCGGCCAGGGCGAGCAATCCGACAGGAGAAATGCGTGAGCGTGTTCCGACGGCGAGGCCGCGGCCGTGACGTGGTGCCCGACGGCGACGAGGTGCCTTCGGGCGACGACGCGCTCTCGGGCGACGAGGCGCTGTCGGGCGACGAGGCGCTGTCGGGCGACGAGGCCGGCGCGGGGGACGACGGGGACGGGGAGGCTGGCGGCGGGCAGGGCGCTCGCGAGCACGGTCCCTGGGACATTGACGAGGTCGACGACCCGGCCGACCGCGGCCTGGTGGACCTCGGCGGCCTGTGGCTGCCGGGCGCCGAGGGGCTGGAGATCCGGGTCGAGGCGGATCAGGAGACGGGCGCCGTGACGTCGATCACGCTGGTGCTCGAGGACAGCGGCCTGCAGTTGCAGCCCTTTGCCGCGCCGCGCACCGAAGGCATCTGGGACGGCGTGCGCATCGAGATCGCCGCCGGCATCACCGCACAGGGAGGCACGGCAGACCTGGTCGATGGGCCGTTGGGCGGCGAGGTGCGCGCCAAGGTGCCGGCGCAGCTCCCGGACGGGTCCTCGGGCGTCGAGTCGGCGCGTTTCATCGGGGTCGACGGACCACGATGGTTTTTGCGTGGTGTGCTCACCGGACGGGCGGTCGCTGTGGCCGGTGCCGACGAGGCCCTGTTGGGGCTCTTTCGTGAGGTGGTGGTGGTCCGCGGCGCCCTGCCGATGGCGCCGCGCGAGCCGATCCCGCTGCGGCTGCCTGCGGCGGCCCTCGACTCGGACGCCGCCGCCGATGCCGCCGACGACGGGGAGGGCTACGACGAGCACGCCGAGCACGCCGAGCACGCCGAGCACGCCGATGATCTGCAGCCGTTCGAGCGCGGGCCGGAGATCACCGAGATCCACTGATCGCAGCCATTCTTGCTTGATCGTGGTGGGGTTGGGTTGGGCATCGTCGCGGTTGGGTTGGGGATCGTGGTGAGTTTGGTGAGGGGCGGCAGCGGTGGCGCGGCTGGCATACCCTGGAGGCATGAGCCAGCCGTCCACGGGTGTCCTGCGCCGAGCCATGACCCGCCTCGCGGCCTCGGCCAAGGACCATGAGGCAGCCGAGTTGCGCGAGCACTGCACGCTCACCGGGTCCACCCCGGTCGCAGACATCACGGCCCGCGAGCGGGTGACCGTCACCGGCACCCTGCGCACCGTCACGCTGCGCCCACGCGCCGGGGTGCCTGCTCTGGTTGCCGACCTCTACGACGGCAGCGGCTCGATCTCGCTGGTGTGGCTGGGCCGGCGCCAGATCCCCGGCATCGACCCCGGCCGGCGCCTCGTCTGCTACGGGCGGGTCACCCTGGACCACGACCGACCGGTGATCTTCAACCCGCGCTATAAGCTGCGGCCCGCCGGCGCCGAATGACCGAGCCGGCATCGCCGGGAGCCGCCCTGTCGGCTCCGTCCTCGACACCCGGGGTGGACGCGCAGACGGTCGAGGAAGTGGTGCGTCACCACCTGGGCAAGGCGCTCGGCGGTCCCCGCGGCATGCTCGAGGGCGCCGTCCCGACCATCGGGTTCACGGCCACCTACGTGCTGTCCCACCAACTGCGCACCGCACTCGTGGTCGGCGGCACCCTTGCCGTGGTCCTGCTTGCCGTACGGCTGGCGCAGCGGCAGTCGGTGCAGTTCGTCGTCAACTCCCTGGTCGGCATCGCGATCGCCGCCGTCTTCGCGCTTCGCTCGGGCAAGGCCGAGGACGTCTTCCTGCCCGGCATCATCTACAACGCGGGCTACGCCGCGCTGATGACGCTGTCCGTCCTGGTGCGCTGGCCAATCGTCGGGTTCATGATCGGCTCGGTCACCGGCGACCCCACCGGCTGGCGCCGGGACCCCGGCATCGTGCGCTTGTGCAGCAAGCTCACCTGGCTGCTCGTGATCCCGTGCGCGGTGCGCTTCGCGGTGCAGTGGCCGCTCTATCTCGCCAACGAGGTCGGCTGGCTGGGATTCACGAAGATCGCCCTCGGCTGGCCGTTGCAGGTGGCGACGCTCTCGGCGATGGCCTACGTGCTTGCCCGTGGCCGTACGCCCCTCGAAGTGCCGGTCCCGCCGGCCACCGAGGGCTAGACCGCACCCCTTCTGCATGCCTACCGAGGCTTTGAGTTAGCCGGACAAGGCGTCGACGCCTCGTCAGGGTGTGTTTCACCTCGGGAGGCGCCGCGCCGAGCCCTTCACGGTTGCCACAATTGCACGATCGCGGCGATCTCTGGCCACCCGGGGCGCGGGGCTGCCGGGTCAGTGCGAGTGCGGGGCGAGCAGGTCCTCCAGCGCTGCGCCCATCTCGGGCGTCGCCAGGAACAGCAGTTCGTCACCCGCCTCCAGCGGGTCGTCGGCGCTCGGCACGATCGGCCGGCCCTCGCGGATGATGGCCACCAGGGCAGTGTCCGGCGGCCAGGGCACGTCGCCGACCCGGCGCCCGACGGTGGGTGAGTCGGCCGGCAGGGTGAGCTCGAGCATGTCGGTGTTGGACTGGTGGAATGTGAAGATCCGCACGATGTCGCCCACGCTGACCGCCTCCTCCACCAACGCGGTCATGATGCGCGGGGTCGACACGGCGACGTCGACGCCCCAGGCCTCGTCGAACATCCACTCGTTGGTGGGGTCGTTGACGCGGGCGACGGTGCGCGGGACGCCGTACTCCGTCTTGGCCAGCAGCGAGACCACCAGGTTGACCTTGTCGTCGCCGGTCGCGGCGACGACAACCTGGCAGGCCGCGAGCCCCGCCTCCTCGAGCGAGGTGACCTCGCAGGCGTCGGCGAGCAGCCACTCGGCGCTGGGGACGGAGGACACCTTGATCGAGGCGGGGGTCTTGTCGATCAGCAGCACCTCGTGTCCGTTCTCCAGCAACTCACGGGCGATCGAGCGGCCGACGCTGCCTGCTCCGGCGATGGCTACCCGCATCAAGACTCCTCCGGCCGCTTGGCGAAGGCGGCCTCGACAACGTCGGCGGCGTCGTCGCGCAGGATCACATGGACCAGGTCGCCGTCCTGCAGCACGGTGTCGGCCACCGGGAGCAGTCCCTCACCGAACCGGGTCAGGAAGGCCACCCGTGCGCCGGCAACCTCCTGGATCTTGCTGATGCGCTCACCGACCCAGGCGGTGTCGACGGCCACCTCGGCCAGGCGGATCGTGCCGCTCGGGTCGCGCCACTCCGGCTCGGCGCCATGGGGCAGGAGCCGGCGCACGACCTGGTCCGCGGTCCATCGGACCGTGGCGACGGTCGGGATCCCGAGGCGCAGGTAGACCTCGGCGCGGCCGGGGTCATAGATCCGGGCTACGACGTTGTCGACCCCGAAGGTCTCGCGGGCAACTCGCGCGGCCAGGATGTTGGAGTTGTCGCCGCTGCTGACCGCAGCGAAGGCCTCGGCGTCTTCGATGCCAGCCTCGATCAGGGTGTCACGGTCGAAGCCGATGCCGGTCACTCGGCGACCCTGGAACGAGGAGCCGAGGCGACGGAACGAGTCGGGCGAGCTGTCGACGATGGCTACCGAGTGCCCCTGCCCCTCGATGATATGCGCGAGGGTCGACCCCACGCGACCACAGCCCATGATGACGAAGTGCACGGATCGTCCCTTCGGTGCGCGCACGGTGTGCCCCAGTGACGAGTTCGGGTCACCAGCGAGGACGCTACACGTCGGGCCGGGCCGGTCGGCCCGCCGCCCGGTAGACCCTTCCGTCCGGCGAGGCCTTACATTCGCCCTGTGCCGCAGACGACGACCGCCCTCAAGCGCCTCCTGCTCGGGCGCGCCATGAGCAGCGACCGGCTGGGCGAGACCCTGCTGTCCAAGCGGATCGCGCTGCCTGTTTTCGCGAGCGACGCGCTGTCCTCGGTGGCCTACGCGCCGGACGAGATCTTCCTGACCCTCGGCATCGCCGGGTTTGCGGCCTACTCCTACTCCTGGAAGGTCGGCATCGCCGTCGCGCTCGTGATGCTCGTCGTGGTGGCGTCCTACCGGCAGAACGTCCACGCCTACCCCAGCGGCGGCGGCGACTACGAGGTGGCCACGGTCAACCTCGGGCACACCCCCGGCCTCACCGTGGCCAGCGCGCTGCTCGTGGACTACGTGCTGACCGTGGCCGTCTCGATCTCGTCGGCGGCGCAGTACGCCGCGTCCACGGTGGACCAGCTGCGCGGCCACGAGGTCGTCGTGGCGACGGCGGCCGTGCTGATCCTGATGGCGATGAACCTGCGCGGCGTGCGGGAGTCAGGCACGGCTTTTGCGCTGCCGACCTACGCGTTCATGGCGTCGGTGCTGATCATGGCCGCGTGGGGGTTCGCGCGGCTGGCGTTCGGCCATCTGCCCGACGTGGCCAGCGCCGGTCTGGAGCTGGAGCCGGAGTCGCAGTACGCCCAGGGGATCATGGGGTTGGCCGGTGGTTTCCTGATCCTGCGGGCGTTCTCCTCGGGGTGCGCGGCCCTGACCGGTGTCGAGGCCATCAGCAACGGCGTGCCCGCGTTCCGCAAGCCCAAGTCGAAGAACGCCGCGACGACCCTGCTGCTGCTCGGCACGATCGCGGTCACCATGCTCACCAGCATCATCGTGCTGGGCAAGGTGGCGGGGCTGCGGTTCGCGGAGAACGTCGGCGAACAGTTGCGGCTGAACGGCGCGCAGGGGGTGGCGGTGGACAAGAACACGGTGAAGTTCCCCGACGGCACGGTCTACGTGCAGGACCCCGTCATCGGCCAGTTGGCCAAGGCCGTGTTCGACAACGTCCCCGTCTTTGCGGTCGTGGTGACGACCGTGACCGGGCTGATCCTCGTGTTGGCCGCGAACACCGCGTTCAACGGGTTCCCGGTGCTCGGGTCGATCCTGGCCCAGGACCGCTTCCTGCCGCGCCAGCTGCACACCCGTGGTGACCGGCTCGCCTACAGCAACGGGATCGTCTTGCTGGCCTCGTTCGCGATCGTGCTGATCTTCGCGTTCCAGGCCGAGGTGACGCGGTTGATCCAGCTCTACATCGTGGGCGTCTTCGTGTCGTTCACCTTGAGCCAGCTGGGCATGATCCGGCATTGGACCCGGCTGCTGCGCACGGAGTCCGATCCGTCCGCCCGCCACCGGATGCAGCGCATTCGCGTCATCAACTCGGTCGGGCTGGCGGTGACCGGCCTGGTGCTCGTCGTCGTACTCATCACCAAGTTCCTGCTCGGCGCCTGGATCGCCATCGCGGCGATGATCGTGCTGTTCCTCATCATGAAGGGGATTCACCGGCACTACGAAGGGGTCTCCCGCGAACTCGTCATCGACGAGGACGAGGACACCACGCTTCCGTCGCGCACCCACGCGATCGTGCTCGTGTCCAAGATCCACAAGCCGACGCTGCGTGCGGTGAACTACGCCCGGGCGATGCGGCCGACCCAGCTCGATGCCATCACCGTCAGCGTCGACCCCGCCGAGACGAAGGCGCTGCAGGCCGAGTGGGATCGTCGGGGCATCCCGGTGCCGTTGACGGTGCTCGACTCGCCGTTCCGCGAGGTCACCGAACCGGTGATCGACTACGTGCGCTCGATCCGGCGGGCCAGCCCCCGCGACCTGGTGACCGTGCTCATCCCGGAGTACGTCGTGGGCCACTGGTGGGAGCACCTCCTGCACAACCAGAGCGCGCTGCGGCTCAAGGGCCGCCTGCTGTTCACGCCGGGGGTGATGGTGACCAGCGTGCCGTGGCAGTTGCAGTCGTCCAAGGGACTGGAGGATTGGCGCGAGGGCGCCGCGCCCGGATCGGCCCGGCGTGGCGACTACAGCGGTCCCAGCGGGAAGGGCGGCTTCACCTGATCGCGCCGGCGCTGGCTGTGGGGGAGGAGGTCGTCGTGGACGTCGGCGCGGTGGCCCACGGCGGGCACTGCGTCGCCCGCCACGGCGGCCGGGTGGTGTTCGTGCGGCACGCGCTGCCCGGCGAGCGGGTGCGGGCGGTGGTGACCGAGGGTGACGCCCGATCCTCCTTCTGGCGGGCCGATGCGGTCGAGATCCTCACCGCGTCCCCCGACCGGGTGCCCGCTCCGTGCCGGTGGGCCGGCCCCGGCCGGTGTGGCGGCTGCGACTGGCAGCATGCGTCGACCGAGTGCCAGCGGGGGCTTAAGGCGGTGGTCGTGCGCGAGCAACTGCAGCGGCTCGCGGGGATCGATCGCGACGTGGTGGTGGAGGAGGTACCCGGAGCCCCGGGCGGGCTGAGCTGGCGGACCCGGGTGCAGTACGCCGTCGACGACGCCGGTCGGCCGGGCCTGCGCGCCCACCGGTCGCACCAGGTGGTGCCGGTGGACTGGTGCCGGATCGCGCATCCCGGCGTCGTGGCGGCCGCGGTGACCGACCAGGTTTGGCCGGCGGGGTCCTCGGTGGGGGTCGTGGTGTCGGCCGGCACGGGGGAGCGGCTGGTTCTCGGCGGGCCGTCGACGGGTCCGGCACAGGTCACCGAGCGGGTTCGGGCCACCGTGGGCGGCGTCGTACTCGAACGCGCGTTTCACGTGCGGGGCGGCGGGTTCTGGCAGGTGCACCCGGGAGCCGCGACCACCCTGGTCGAGACGGTCATGGCGGGTCTGGCCCCTGCCCCTGGGGAGTCGGCGCTGGATCTCTACGCCGGGGTCGGCCTGTTCGCGGCGTTCTTGGCCGGGGCGGTCGGGCCGCAGGGACGGGTGACGGCCGTGGAGACCGACCCGGGGGCGTCGGCCGATGCCCGCGCGAACGTCGCCGGCTTGGTGGACTCGGCGCGGGTGCGGGTCGAGCGCGGGCGCGTCGACCACGTGCTGCGGCGCCCGCACCTGCGCCGCGCCGACCTCGTCGTGCTGGACCCGCCGCGCTCGGGTGCCGGCAAGGCGGTCGTGGAGTTGCTGAGCCGGGTGCAGGCCCGACGGATCGCCTATGTCGCCTGTGACCCCGCGGCGCTGGCGCGGGACCTGCGGTGGTTCGGCGAGCGAGGCTACCGCCTTGGCGATCTGCGCGCCTTCGACCTGTTTCCGATGACCCACCACGTGGAGTGTGTCGCGGTGCTGGAGCCGATCTCCTCACACGGGGGTCGTCGCGGCTGACACCTGAGCGGAGGGTGGCAGGGCGCCGGATGCCGGTGCCAGCTTAGCGAAATAGTAGCCCTGGGCCATCGGGCGCCGAGGCCCTTGGCCTTCTCGACGTTCTGGACGAAGCTGCGGTCGATCTTGAGTACGTCGACGGGAAAGGTGCCCAGCCGCGACAGAGACGAGTAGCCGGTGTCGAAGTCGTCGATTGCGATCTTCACGCCGAGCGCCCCTGATCGCCTGCAGTCGCTGGAGGATGACCGGCGAACTCCGCACAGGCACGATCGACGGCGGTCCGCAGGTCTGTTGCCCTTCAGGTCATCCGTCGGCAGCCCGCGGACCCCACGTGAGGCGAGCGGTCAGCCCCGGGTGCGGGTGACCAGGCGCCACGCGCTGGGCAGCAAGCCAGCGGCGAGGACGACCTTGAGCGCGTCACCGAGCAGGAACGGGCGCAGCCTCTCGCACCGGGTTTGCAATGTATCTTGACGTCGAGATACTTTGAACCAAGACACGGGACCCGCGGAGTGCAGAACCGACGGTGCGGGGCAGGATGGACCCAGGATCGGGAGGAGACCGCGATGCCAGCAGGTGCGCAGAACAGTTTTGGCAGCAAAGGCACGCTCGAGGTCGGCGACACGTCGTACGACATCTACCGGCTGGATGCGGTGGAGGGGCTGGCGGACCAGATCGCGCGGTTGCCCTTCTCGCTGAAGATCCTGCTGGAGAACCTCCTGCGCACCGAGGATGGGGCCAATATCACCCCCGAGCACATCCGTGCCCTCGCGACGTGGGATCCCGATGCCGAGCCGGCGACCGAGATCCAGTTCACCCCGTCCCGGGTGGTCATGCAGGACTTCACCGGCGTCCCCTGCGTGGTCGACCTGGCCACCATGCGCGAGGCGATGGCGACCCTCGGCGGCGACCCGACCAAGATCAACCCGCTCGCTCCGGCCGAGCTGGTCATCGACCACTCGGTGATCGCGGACCTGTTCGGCACGCCCGAGTCGTTCGGGCAGAACGTCGACCTCGAATATGAGCGCAACAAGGAGCGCTACCAGTTCCTGCGGTGGGGGCAGAGCGCGTTCGACCAGTTCAAGGTCGTGCCCCCCGGCACCGGCATCGTGCACCAGGTCAACATCGAATACCTCGCGCGCGTCGTGTTCGAGCGCGACGGCGTGGCCTACCCGGACACGCTGGTCGGCACCGACTCGCACACCACGATGGTCAACGGTCTGGGCGTGCTCGGGTGGGGCGTCGGGGGCATCGAGGCAGAGGCGGCCATGCTGGGCCAGCCGGTGTCGATGCTCATCCCCAAGGTCGTGGGCTTCAAGCTGTTCGGCGAGATGCCCGAGGGCGCCACGGCGACCGACCTCGTCCTCACCATCACCGAGATGCTGCGCCGGCACGGGGTCGTCGGGAAGTTCGTCGAGTTCTACGGGCCGGGGGTGTCGGCGGTCCCGCTGGCCAACCGCGCCACGATCGGCAACATGAGCCCGGAGTACGGCTCGACCGTCGCCATCTTCCCGATCGACGACGAGACGGTGCGATACCTCAAGCTGACCGGCCGCCCGGCCCAGCAGGTCGCGCTGGTCGAGGCCTACGCCAAGGCGCAGGGGTTGTGGCACGACCCCGCCGCCGAGCCCGCCTACTCCGAGCGGACCGAGCTCGACCTCGCCACGATCGTGCCCTCGATCGCCGGACCCAAGCGCCCGCAGGACCGGGTGGCGCTCGCGGACGCGAAGACCGGTTTCCGTAACGCCCTCAAGGACTATGTCGACCACACCGGCGGGGACGGCGCGGACGGCGCCGACGGCGTGGTCTCACCCGTCGACGAGAGTTCCGCGGAGTCCTTCCCCGCCAGCGACGTACCGGCCGTCGGCAGCGCCGGCAACGGCGCCGCCGGTCAGCCGCACGGCGCACCCCCGCCCGACACCGGCGAGGACCGGGAACGACGACCATCGGCGGTGGCTCTCGACGACGGCACCCGGACCGAGATCGACCACGGCGCGGTCGTGATCGCGGCGATCACCTCGTGCACCAACACGTCCAACCCGTCGGTGATGATTGGCGCGGCCCTGCTAGCCAAGAAGGCCGTCGAGAAGGGCCTGTCCAGCAAGCCGTGGGTCAAGACCACGCTGGCGCCGGGCTCCAAGGTCGTCATGGACTACTACGAGCGGGCCGGGCTGACGCCCTACCTCGACAAGCTCGGCTTCAACCTGGTCGGCTACGGCTGCACCACCTGCATCGGCAACTCCGGGCCGTTGCCGGAGCCGGTCAGCAAGGCCGTGAACGAGAACGACCTGGCCGTCGTGTCGGTGCTCTCGGGCAACCGCAACTTCGAGGGGCGGATCAATCCCGACGTCAAGATGAACTATCTGGCTTCTCCGCCGCTCGTGGTCGCCTACGCGCTCGCGGGATCGATGGACGTGGACATCACGACCGAGCCGCTGGGTCAGGACACGCAGGGGCACGACGTGTTCCTGCGCGACATCTGGCCCACCAACGCCGAGATCCAGGACGTCATCGTCTCCGCGGTGGCCTCGGAGATGTTCAGCCGCGACTACGCGGACGTCTTCGCCGGCGACGAACACTGGCGCAACCTGCCGACCCCCGAGGGCAAGACGTTCGCGTGGGACGAGCAGTCGACCTACGTGCGCCGGCCGCCCTATTTCGACGGGATGCCGGCCGAGCCCGCGCCGGTCAGCGACATCGCCGGCGCCCGCGTCGTGGCCAAGCTCGGCGACTCGGTGACCACCGACCACATCTCTCCGGCCGGCGCGATCAAGGCCGACTCGCCCGCCGGCGCCTACCTGCAGGAGAACGGGGTCGGCCGGCGCGACTTCAACTCCTACGGCTCGCGGCGCGGCAACCACGAGGTGATGATCCGCGGCACCTTCGCCAACATCCGGCTGCGCAACCAACTCGCCCCAGGCACCGAGGGCGGCGTCACCCGCCACCTGCCCGACGGCGAGGCGATGAGCATCTACGACGCGTCGATGCGCTACCAGGCCGACGGCGTGCCGCTGGTCGTGCTGGCCGGCAAGGAGTACGGCTCGGGCTCCTCGCGTGACTGGGCCGCCAAGGGCACCGCGCTGCTGGGCGTCAAGGCTGTCATCGCCGAGTCCTACGAGCGCATCCACCGCTCGAACCTGATCGGCATGGGCGTCATCCCGCTGCAGTTCCCCGAGGGCAAGACGGCCGAGTCGCTCGGCCTGACCGGCGAGGAGACGTTCTCCATCTCCGGGATCACCGCGCTCAACGACGGCACGACGCCCAAGACGGTGAAGGTGAGCGCCGGCGACGTCGAGTTCGACGCGGTGGTGCGCATCGACACCCCCGGTGAGGCGAACTACTACCGCAACGGCGGCATCATGCAGTACGTCCTGCGCAACCTGCTCAAGGCCTGATCGGCCGCTCGGTCCAAGGCGGCCGTCGACCCCACCATCCGTGGGGGCGGCGGCCGTCTCGCCATTTCGTGGCCTCCGCTGAAAGGGGGGGTTCCGGTAGTTCGGGACGTCCTGGTAGGTCAACGGGCGGGATTTCCTACCAGGTCGTCCCGACTACCTCCTGAAAAAGATGCCGACGGGACCCCACCGGATGCAGCCTTCGTGGCGTGTGGACATGTGAGGCTGTCCACCCACCCGAGGAGCTCCCGATGTCCGCACCTCCCGGCGATGTCGTCGACCGGCTCGAAAGACTTGCCTCGCGCGCGCCGCGCGCGTCGGCCGACCCGGACGTGCTCTGGCGACGGGGTCGGTGGGGCCAGCGACGGCGCGCGGCGTACGCCCTGGCGGGAGTCGCCGCCGCGGGAGTCCTCGCCAGTGTGCTCACCCCGGCCGTGCTGGAACGCACGGACCGACCGGTCGCGGCAGTCTCCTCCGAGATGGTGCTGCCCGACGTGCTGCAGGCCCCGGGGGCGTGGGAGCCGGCCTTCTCCGTGACACCCCTTCGGTTGTCCGCGGTCGGGGTCGGCCAGCGCTCCAGCCTTTGGTCGTCCTCGGCGACCTTGTGGGGCGTCTCCGCCGCCACGGGCGAGGCCCGGTGGCTCGAGCTCCCCGATTCCGTGCCGAGTGCTGGGGCCTCAGCGCAGGTGTCGGCCGACGGCCGTCGACTTGCCTACTGGGTGACCGGGAAGACGTCCGGAGCGCCCTTGGCGACCGGCGGGACGGAAGACGGCATACCTGTGGTCGGCGTCGCCGTGATGGACCTCGAGACGGGCGAGGTGACCCGGTGGGACATCGCGTCCGAGCACGGCCTGTGGGTCCAGGGCCTGAGGTGGGCAGGTGACGTCCTCTGGTGGGAAGGAGGTGCGGTGATGCCCCTGGGGGATGGCGTCACCACGGCACGCGACCGGATGTGGACCTGGAATGTGAGGACAGGCGAGAGGATGGAGGCGGGCGTCCGGCCCGATCTCTCGCAGGCAGGCGACGCCCCTGGCGGATTCGTCACCCTCCCGCGCACTGTTCGGCTCGAGCAGGTGACGGGGGCGCAGCTCCCCGACGTCGTACGGGTGGAGCTGCCCACAGGGGCGCCGTCGTCGGCGGGACTGACCGACCCCGAGATGGCACCCGACGGTGAGCACGTCGCGGCCCTGATGCTGCCCGACGCCCAGCAGCATGACGACTCCGCCGACAAGGACCTCCTGGTCGGCACGAAGGCCGATGGGGCCGTCACTCTCCAGCCGGTGGGGGAGGTCCAGGCGCAGGCCGTCCTGGGATGGCGCTCGCCCACCGAGGTGGTCGTGTCCTCCCGGACAGCCACCAACGACCAAGGCACAGCCGCTGCCCAGCAGGCGTGGGTCGTCGACGTGACCACCGGAGCGCGCACCGAGCTCCTGGGCTTGGCCGGGCCCGGTCCCGAGAGTGTGGCGGCCGACGCGTGGGCCGCCGAGGTGGTCGCTGCCCCCGACCCGCCGTTCGCCCCCGACCCCCGGCTCGTGGGGGCAGGTGCCGTGGTCGTGCTCGCGTTCGCCATCTCCCTGTGGCGCGATGTGAGGCGGCGCCGTGGTCACCCCTGAGGGCTTCAGCGAGTTCGTCGTCGCGCGACAGGCCGCGCTGCTGCGGACGGCGTACCTCCTGACCGGCCACGCCCAGGACGCGGAGGACCTGGTGCAGGCGACGCTCGTGAAGGTCGTCCCGCAGTGGCGCCGGATCTGCGACAACCCCGAGCCCTACGTCCGCCGGGTCATGATCAACGAGAACATCTCCCGGTGGCGGCGCCGGCGCTGGCGCGAGCATCCGACCGACGACCTGCCGGAGGTACTCGCCGAGGGCCCCGACCACGCCGAGCTGATCGCGGTGCGCGACGCCCTTGCCGGACTCGCGCCACGCCAGCGGGCGGTGCTCGTGCTGCGGTACTACGAGGGGCTGACGGAGGCCGAGATCGCGCAGCAGATGTCGATCTCTCCGGGCACCGTGAAGTCCCAGGCGAGTGACGCTCTGGCCCGGTTGCGGGCGGTGTTGCCCGAGCACCGGGAGGAGGGAGCCCAACCCACCCGTCGCTAACCTGACGCGGTGAGCGACAGCGACACCCCCGACCTTGGCGAGCAAGCCACCGGGCCGGGCGAGCAGCCGGACCACGGGGTGGACGCGCCCGCTCCGTCGGCCGACGTCGAGATCGAGGATCCGAAGCACCGCTCGAGCCGGTTGCCGCTGGTGCTCGCCACCGTGGCCTCGGTCCTCGTGCTTGGGGCCGCTCTCGCCGCGCCGCTGGTCGACAAGGCGCTGCGTGGCGACGAGGCGGCCCAGCGGGCCCTCGACCTCACGCTGGTGCAGAGCTGGGAGATCACGGTCCGCGACCACACCACCGACGACGTCGACTATCCGCAGGACCCGCCGGCCGGAGGCGCGCACGCGCCGATCTGGTTGGCGTGCGGGGTGTACGACGTGCCGGTGCGCGACGAGAACGCGGTCCACGACCTCGAGCACGGCACGGTCTGGATCACCCACGACCCGGACCTGGCGGCCGACGACGTCGCTGCGCTCGCAGCACAGCTGCCCGACAACGGGATCATGTCGCCGCGAGAGGGCCTGTCCTCACCGGTGGTCGTCACGGTGTGGGGGACCCAGCTCCAGCTCGACGGCGCCGACGACGAGCGACTGGGGCTGTTCCTGGAGGAGTACGGCGACGGGCACACCGCCCCGGAGTTCGGCGTCACCTGCCAGGGCGGCACGCCCGACCCAGAGGGCGGGCTGCCGGAGGA
>JBBRHF010000089.1:0-16196 GCA_038223055.1 Actinomycetes bacterium
CACTACCGTGGCCGCCGCCCGTGCCCGGAGCACCACCCCCTCCGCCTCCGCCACCACCTCCGCCACCCCCACCACCACCCCCACCACCACCACCACCACCACCACCACCCCCACCACCACCACCCCCACCACCACCACCACCACCCCCACCACCACCACCACCGCCACCACCACCGCCACCGCCGCCGCCGCCACCACCGCCACCACCGCCACCACCACCGCCACCGCCGCCACCGCCGCCACCGCCACCGCCACCGCCACCGCCACGGCGACGCGAGTAGCGGGACAGCTGCGCCACCATCACCATCACCAGCACGACCATAGGAGTGGCGGTCCGCGGCGCCTCGATCTCGTCGAGCAGCAGCTGACGCTTGCGTGTCGTCACCTCAAGACTCGATGCCCCCGCGCGAAGGACTAGTTCGTCAGACAGCAGGTAGCGAGCCCCACCCGGCCTCGGGCCTGTCGGACAGTCTGAGCAGGGCGACCATGGCCGAAGTTTGTCGAATCTTTGCCGTCGAAGTCGAATGCGCTCTCGGTGCCATTTCGGACCCGAAGATTCGCTAAAGATGTGGCCGCGCTGCGGAGCATCTCGGCGACTACGCCGAGTTGCGCAGCAGCGGGAACGCCTGAGCCAACGCCTCGCGCCAGTCGCGGATCGGCGCCAGACCGGCCGCCGCCCAGGCTTTGTGGCCGAGCACGGAGTAGGCCGGGCGGGGGGCGGGGCGGGGGAACTTGTCGGTCGTCGTGGGGTGCACCCGCGCCGGGTCGGCGCCGATCTGCTCGAACACGGCGCGGGCGAGCCCGCACCACGTGGTCTCGCCCGACGAGGTGGCGTGGTAGATCCCGGCGGGCGCGCCGGACCGCACCAGCGCGAGGATCTGCTCGGCGAGGTCGCGGGTCCAGGTCGGCTGGCCCCGCTGGTCGTCGACGACGTCGAGGGTGTTCTTGGTCGCCTCCAGCCGCAGCATGGTGCGGACGAAGTTGGCGCCGTGCTCGCCGTAGAGCCAGGCCGTGCGCACGACGTACGACGCCTGGGGTCGGACCTCCCGCACCGCCTGCTCGCCGGCCAGCTTGGACCGGCCGTAGGCCGTGCGGGGACCGGTCGGGGCGTCCTCGGGGTAGGGGGAGGCGGCGGTGCCGGCGAAGACGTAGTCCGTCGAGGGCTGCACCAGCCACGCGCCGTGGTCGCGGGCAGCGTGGGCCAGCAGGCGCGGCCCGTCGCCGTTGACCCGCAGCGCGGCATCCTCGGCGGCCTCGGCGCCGTCCACGTCGGTCCACGCGGCGGTGTTGACCACCACGTCGTGCCCGGCGACCGCGGCTTGGACGGCGCCGGCGTCGGTGATGTCGAGCTCGGCGCGGGCCAGGGCGGTGACCTCCTCGCCCGCCGCAGTCAGCACCTCGACCAGGTCTCGGCCCAGCATGCCGCCGGCGCCGGTGACCAGCCAGACGGTCATCTGGTGGCCGGCATCATCGGGCCAGCAGCGTCCGGCCGGCAGCGGCCGGCAGCGGACCGGCAGCGTCGGCGGGCATCATCGGGCCAAGCTGGCGCGTTCCTTGAGCGGCTCCCACCAGGCCCGGTTGTCGCGGTACCACGCGACCGTGTCGGCCAGGCCCTGGTCGAAGGACATCTGCGGCCGGTAGCCCAGCTCGTTGCTGATCTTGGTGATGTCCACCGAGTAGCGCCGGTCGTGGCCGAGGCGGTCCTCGACCGGCGTAACCGAGTCCCAACCGGCGCCGCAGGCCTCCAGCAGGCGACCGGTCAGGTCCTTGTTGGTGAGCTCGGTGCCCCCGCCGATGTTGTAGACCTCACCCGCCCGGCCGCCCTCGAGCACCAGGGCGATGCCGCGGCAGTGGTCGTCGACGTGCAGCCAGTCGCGCACGTTGAGCCCGTCGCCGTAGAGCGGGACCGACGCCCCGTCCAGCAGGTTGGTCACGAACAACGGGATGACCTTCTCGGGGAACTGGTAGGGCCCGTAGTTGTTCGAGCATCGCGTGACGGTGACGTGCAGCCCGTGGGTTCGCGCGTAGGCCAGCGCGAGCAGGTCGCTGCCGGCCTTGGACGCGCTGTAGGGGGAGTTGGGCGCGAGCGGCTCGGACTCCGTCCAGGAGCCGGCCGCGATCGAGCCGTAGACCTCGTCGGTCGACACGTGCACGAACTTGGGTAGGCGGTGGCGCAGCGCCGCGTCGAGCAGCATCTGGGTGCCGACGACGTTGGTCATCACGAAGTCCGCCGCGCCGGTGATCGAGCGGTCGACGTGGGACTCGGCAGCGAAGTGCACGACCGCGTCCGCGTCCCCCACCAGGCCGTCCACCGTTGCGGGGTCGACGATGTCGCCCTCGACGAAGGTGAGCCGCTCGTCGGTCTCGACCGGGGCGAGGTTCGCGCGGTTTCCGGCGTAGGTCAGCTTGTCGAGGACCGTCACCCGGGTCACCTCGTGTCCCTCGTGTCCCTCGTGTCCCACTTGGCCCTCGTGGCCCACTTGGCCCTCGTGGCCGGGGAAACGGCCCGCCAGCACGGCGCGGACGTAGTGCGAGCCGATGAACCCGGCGCCGCCGGTGACGAGGAGCCTCATGGCGGGGGAGTCTAGCGACGGGCCGTGCGGCGTCCTCAGGGCGCGGACATGGGCAGCGGTCAGGGAGCGGACACGGGCAGGAGGCGCTCCAGGCCGGCCAGGTCGGCGGGGTTGCGCGTAAGTAGGGGAAGGCCGTGCGCCACTGCGGTGGCGGCGATCTGCAGGTCGGCAAGGCGACGTCGAGGTTGGCGGCCGGCCGCGCGAACGGCCGCATCCACCGCGAGGTAGGCAGTCGCCACGTCGATGTCCAGCGGAAGCGGATCGAAACTGCTTAGCACCCGGGTCAGCAGGCCGAGGCGATCCGCGCGCGTCTGCGGGTCACGCGCCGCGTTGACACCCGCGCCCAATTCCAGCACGGACACGATGCTGATCATCACCGTGCCCTGGGCCTCGGCCGGTGGGTCGATCAGCACCGAGGTGTCCCACAGGGTCGTCCCGTCACCCATGCCGGGGCTCGAACGGGTCAGGCAGGTCCTGGTCCACGGCCGCGTCGATGTCCTCGCGCAGCAGCGACGCGTCGACCCTGGGCAGGGCCTTGATCCGGCGCAGCCACTCCTGCGCCGGCACGGCCCGGCGGCGGGTTATCGGGTGCAGCTCGGCCACCGGGATGCCGCTCTTGGTGATGACCATCGACTCGCCCGCCTCGACCGCCCTGAGCACCGCGCCGGAGTCGTTGCGCAGCTCCCGCTGCGTGATCGTCTTCATGTGAGAGAACGTAGCAGATCTGCTACGTGACGTGGGGTGAGTAGCCTGGCCGGTCATGCGAGGGATCATCCTGGCCGGCGGTTCGGGCACCCGGCTCTATCCGATCACCAAGGGCATCAGCAAGCAGCTCATGCCGATCTTCGACAAGCCGATGATCTACTACCCGCTCTCGACGCTGATGACGGCCGGCATCGACGAGATCCTCATCATCACCACCCCGGAGGACGGCCCGCAGTTCCAGCGGCTGCTCGGCGACGGGAGCGAGCTCGGCATCTCGATCACCTACGCCGCGCAGCCGCGCCCCGAGGGCCTGGCGCAGGCGTTCGTGATCGGCGCGGACTTCGTCGGCGACGAGGGCGCCGCGCTGGTGCTGGGCGACAACATCTTCTACGGCGCGGGCCTGGACAGCCAGCTCAAGGCCCAGCACCACATCGAGGGCGGCTGCGTGTTCGCCTATCAGGTCGCCAAACCCAGGGACTACGGCGTGGTGGAGTTCGCCGCCGACGGGACCGTTCTCTCCCTCGAGGAGAAGCCGGCCCGGCCGCGCAGCAATTACGCCGTACCGGGCATCTACTTCTACGACAACGACGTCGTCGAGATCGCGCGCCACCTCAAGCCCGGCCCGCGCGGCGAGCTCGAGATCACCGACGTCAACCGGGTCTATCTCGAGCGGGGCACCCTCAAGGTGAGCGTGCTGCCGCGCGGCACCGCGTGGCTGGACACCGGCAGCATCCACTCCCTCATGCAGGCCAGCGAGTTCGTCCGGGTCATCGAGGAGCGGCAGGGCTTCAAGATCGGCTGCATCGAGGAGGTGGCCTACGCCGAGGGCTTCATCTCCGCCGACCGGTTGCGGCTGCTGGCCGAACCACTGATCAAGAGCGGGTACGGCGCCTACCTGCTCAGCCTGCTGGACTCGCCCGAAGGGTGAGCACCCGCGCTGCTATGACCGGCATCGAGAGGGTGGCGGAGTGGTCGGCGGCGACCTTCCACGCCTTGGCCAGGCCGTTGATGCCCGTGAACGTCCAGCCCGGCGGCGGCACGACGGTCAGCTGCAGGGTCGTCGGATTGAGCAGCGGCTGGGGCTCGACGTAGTCCAGGAAGCGCAACCCGTTGCCGTCCGCGCGCGCCGCGTGCGGCAGGGTGTAGTCCCAGCTCAGCGCGGTCGACCCGCCGGGTGGGATCGTCACGAACGCCTCGGCGTAGGTCCGGCCGGCCTGGTCCACGCCCTGCTTGACCGTCGCCTGCGCCGGAACCGTCGGCGATGCGGTCAGAACGGCTCCCGGCGGCATCAGGTTGAGCACCTTGAGCCCGACCCACCGGGTGAGGTAGCCGATCGTCGGGTCGGGCAGCGGCCCGTGGTAAGGCGGCGTGGCGTTGGTGATCGACACGGTGCGGTGAACGGTCGCCGAGCCGTCGCCGTTCAGCTGAACGGTCTCTGCGAGGGTGCGCTGCTGGAAGACGTCGTTCTTGCTCTGGTTGCCGTTTTGGGTGTAGACCGCCGACAGGTTGCCCACCGCCGGGGCACGCGGCTGCCCGGCGGCTCGCTTGTCGCTGACGAGCGCTTGGAGCCGGGTGTCAGCGAAGTACATCTGCAGGTGGCGACCGGGCACCGCCTTGCCGAGCGCCCGCGCCTTGCCGAGCGTGCCGCCGCCCTCGGTGAGGCGGGTCAGCATCGTGGACATCAACTCATCGTTGCCAACGTGTCGAGCGTCGATCTTGGCCTGCTCGGTGGTGCCCTGGTTGACATAGGCGTCCACCAGCAGCTTCTGTGCGACGTTGTCGCCATTGAGCTCGCCGTAGGTGGGTGACTGGATCGGCCCGGTCGCCCGCAGCAGGTGAGCGACCGCGACGACGTCGAGCGCGATGACCCCGTCGGTCGTGATCCCGAAGTTGGGCACCGCGGCGCGCATCAGCTGCTGCGCCGCGACCGAGAAGTCGGGGTTCACGTTGGCGTTGACGAACGGGCGCTTGCGGGTGCCGACCAGGAACGGGTCCCCCGGAAGCGGCGTCCACAGCAGCCGCTGGTTGATGTTGGTGAGCTCGGAGGTCTGGCCCTTGAGCTGGATCGTCATCCGGCCGGCGTCGAAGGCCAGGAATGCCACCGACAGGGGAGCACCCCCGGGCGCCCGTGACTCGGCCGGGTTGCCGATGATGACGAGGTAGGTCTTCGGGCCGCTGGCGCCGACCGCTGCGGGCAGCGCCTCGAGCACCGGGCCGAGCGAGACCAGCTCCGAGCGCAGCGCCGTGATCTGCTCCCGGGCCGAGTCGCGCTTGGCCAGCGCCGTGCCGCCCAGCGGGCCGCGCCCGGCGACCGCTGTGAGCTCGCGGTCGGCGCGGACCAGGCCGGCGGCGAGGCTGGTCACCGCGGTGCGGGCCTGCTGGATCGCCGGGAGGCTGAACGTGTTGTTGTGGAACAGCTTGGAGTTGTCGCCGGCGAACTCCTCGGAGATCTTGAGTGCATCGTCGGCCGAGGTAGTCATGATCCCAGCCGCGGCGATCAGGTGGTTGAGGTCGGTGACGGTCCTCCCGACGTACGGCGTGCGGTGGGCCAGCCGCACCTGCGGCCAGTGGGAGGCGCCCTCGGCGTCGCGCAGCGCCTGCTTGCCGCGGTCGAGGTGACGCTTCGCTGCCGCCTGATCACCGAGCTTGAGCGTGTCTCGGAAGCGCTGCAGTTCGGTCTGGGCGGTGCCCGCCTTGGTGGCCACGGTGTAGCCGGACCAGGCGAGCCCGCCGACCAGCCAGAGCAGCATCGCCCCCACCACGGCAAGGACGGCGCGCCGCGCCACTCGCCCGCGGCTGCTGACGCGCGGGGTCGTCGGTGGGGGGGCAGCCTGATCTGCCGCGGGCGCGGTCTGGGTCACGAGATCCTTGGGGAACGGGGGTGGGCAACGTCGAGTCTACCCGCGGGGCTGCAGGGCGCCGTCGGGCTACTTCAGCAACCGGGACAGCCGCCGGTCGGCCAGCGGCTTGCCGCCGGTCTGGCAGGTCGGGCAGTACTGCAGCGACGAGTCGGCGAAGGACACCGACCGCACCGTGTCGCCGCACACGGGGCACGGCTCGCCGGCCCGCCCGTGCACCCGCAGCGCCAGCTTCTTCTCCGCCTTGAGCTTGCCCGCCTCGAGGCCCGCGGCGCGCTCGATCGCGGAGGTGAGGGTGGCGGTGAGGGCGGAGTGGAGGCAGTTGACCTCGTCCGGGGACAGCGACCCGGACAGGCGGAACGGCGACATCTTGGCGGCGTGCAGGACCTCGTCGGAGTAGGCGTTGCCGACCCCCGCGAGCACCGACTGGTCCTTGAGCAGCCCCTTGAGCTGCTTGCGTGGAGTGGCGGCGAGCAGGTCGGCCAGCGCCGCGGCGTCGAAGCCGGCCGCCAGCGGGTCGGGGCCGAGGCGCCCGATGCCGGGTACGTCGAGGGGGGAGCGCACGACGTACAGGGCGAGGCGCTTCTGGGTTCCCGCCTCGGTCAGGTCGAAGCCGGAGCCGTCGTCGAGGTGCACCCGGGCCGCCAGCGGCCCCTTACCGGGCTTCGGGGGAACGGGCGAGAGCGCGGCGCTCCAGCGCAGCCAGCCGGCGCGAGACAGGTGGGTGATGAGGAACAGGCCGGAGACCTCCAGGCCGAGGAACTTGCCCCAGCGACGGGCCGCGGTGACCTCGAGGCCGTGCAGTGCCGTCGTGGGCGGGTCGTAGGTCTTGAGCACGCTGATCGCCGCCAGGTCGACCCGGGCGACCACGCGACCGACGGCGTGTTCGGTGAGGAAGGCGACCAGCGCCTCGACTTCGGGGAGCTCAGGCACCGGGCCAGTGTGCCCTCTCCACGTGCCACCTCCGCCGGAATATCGGCGTTCCCTTCCCGTCCGCTCGGATTGCGACCATGATTCGTGGTGCTGTCCATCTGGGCCGACGATCGATGCGTGAGCACCTTCCGGCTGACGCTCGCCAGGTCCCCGTGCTGGTGCAGGCGCTGGTCGAGGGCCTGGGCAGGCACGCGTCGATGGCTGCGGCGCGGGACACCCGGTCGCGGGAGACCCGCCCGGGCCAGCAGTAGGCCTTTCCGGGCTGGCGGAAACTGACCAAAAAGGCAGCGGCCGCAGCAAAATCTGCGGACGAACACACAGAAGCGGCCGTTCGGGGCCGATCGGAGCGTTCCCAGTGCCCTTCTGTGTGTTCGCGTGCAGATCGACACCCGATCAGCCCTCTAGTCCCGCCGGCCCGACGCCGAAAACTCCTGCGAGCGCGCCACGAGGGCGCCGGAGGAGCAGTCGTGTTGGGTCGGGGGTTCGGCATCGCACTCGGAGTGGGTGCGCTGCTTCTCGCGGGCCATGCGGCACCGGTCGCGCTGGCCGCCACCGCGCCCACCGCCACCGCGCCCACCGCCACCGCGCCCACCTTGCGGCACACCACCTCGAGCGGGCCGAGCGCGACGTTCACCGAGGCGATCACGTCGGACGGCATCGCGACCACCCCGACCGAGACCGACGGAGTCGGGGCCCGCACCTGCACGACCGTCTCGCAGCGCTACCGGGTCAGGGTCCCCTACCGGGCCAGGGTCAAGATCGGCACCAAGCGAGTCACCTACCGGGCCTCAACCGGATCCCGGACCGCGGCGCAGGCGAGGTTCAAGACCGTCACCAAGCACCGCATGGTGACCCGGCAACGGCCGGTGCGCACGTGCACAACCACCCCGACACATACGGCGCCCCCACGACCAGTCACGCCGGCGGGGGCACCCGGCGCACCGCTCGCCGCACCTGGCGCACCGCCGGCCGAGAGCACGGCCCCCGGCGGGTCCGTGGACGCCTTCGCATTCACCGCGACGAGCCCCGCCGGAGTGCTCGCCCGGTGGAACCCGTGCGTACCCGTGCGCTACCGCACCAACCTGGCCGGCGCACCCGGCACGCTCGCCGCCGACGTGACAGGTGCGCTGGCCCGGCTCAGCCGGGCCACCGGGCTGACCTTCATCGACGCCGGCCCGACGACCTACCCGAGCCGGTTCGTCCCGACCACGCAGGTTCGGCCCGAGGACGCCGACCTCGTGATCGCGGTGCTGCCCGAGGTCGCCCTGCCGGCCCTGGCCGGGGACACCGTCGGCTTCGGCGGGTTCACCTACCTGCCCTCGACCATGCGCGTGACCAGGGCTGACCTCGTGCTGGAACAGGAGTACGTCGCCTCAGCGCCCCCGGGATTCGCCGACAGCGGCGGGAGCGCGGGCTTGCTGTTGCTGCACGAACTCGGGCACACCGTCGGCCTGGCTCACAGCACCGACCCGACCCAGGTGATGTATCCCTCGATGCTTCCCAAGATCCGGCCGACCTACCAGAACGGCGACCTGTCCGGCCTGGCTCGCGTCGGCGCGACCGGCGGCTGCCTGAGCTGAGCGGACCTGAGCGACTCGGTCGGCCTCGCGCGGCTCAGGGGGAGGAGTGCGAGGCCGGCTGCCCAGGATCAGCGGGAGGCGTGCGAGGCCGACCGCCGGGATCAGCGCGCCAGGAAGGCCAGCAGGGCGTCGTTGAACTCTTGGGGATGGGACGCGTTGATGCCATGCGGGCCGTCCTTGATCACCACGATCTCGCTGCCGGAGATCGCCTCGGCCGTGCGTCGCCCGCTGACCTCGATCGGCACGATGACGTCGGAGTCACCGTGGATGATCAACGTGGGGACTGTCACCTTGTCCAGGTCACCGCGGAAGTCGGTGCGCCCGAACGCGGCGATGCACTCCAGCGTCCCCTTGGGTGAGGCGAAGGCTCCGATGTCGCGGGCATAGAGTCGCTGGGCCTCGCTGACCTTGAGGGATCCGCCGGCGCTGAAGAAGGCCGTCGTGAACTGGTCCAGGAAGGCGAGCCGGTCGCCCGTCACGCCCGCCTGGAAACCGGCGATCGTCTTGTCGTCCAGCCCGCCGTCGGGGTTGGCGTCGGACTTGAACAGGTAGGGAGGGACCGCTGCGGCGAAGACGGCCTTCGCCACCCGGTCGGTGCCGTAGGTGGACAGGTAGCGGGCGACCTCACCGCCGCCCATGGAGAACCCGACGAGGGTCACCCCGGTCAGGTCCAGGTGCTGAAGCAGCGCGTCGAGGTCAGCGGTGAACGTCTCGTAGTCGTAGCCACCCCAGGGCTGGGAGGACTGGCCGAAGCCGCGCCGGTCGTAAGTGATCACCCGGTGACCGGCCTCGATCAGGCCGGGAACCTGGGCCTCCCAGGTCCGCCCGCTGAGCGGCCAGCCGTGGATCAGGACCACCGGTCGACCGGTCCCGTGGTCCTCGTAGTAGAGCTCGATCGGGGTGTCGTTCTCGGTGCCGACGGTGATCTTGGCCATGGCTGGTCCTCCACAGGGTCTGGGTTCGGGGACGTCGTGCAGAGACATGAAACCCGTGCGGGTCGCGGCTATTCCGCCAACGGGTGTGGCGCTGGGGGCAGGGCAGCGGGTCGCCCCGCGGCTAAATCGCCCGGACCTGGTTGTTGCGGGCTTCGTGGGTGACTTCGGCGAGCCCCAGGGACTCCAGCAGCGGCGGGACGTACATGCCGAACAGGCCGCGGTAGCCCTTACGCAGGCCATACCAGCCGCCGACCGGGTTGTCGGCCGCGCGGCCGAAGGCCTCGACGGTGCCGTCCGCGGCGGGCTTCTTCTCGTCGGCGGCCCCCAACGGCACCCAGCCGCCCTGCTCGCGCAGCCAGGCGTGCAAGTCCTCGACGGCGCGCAGGTGGTAGGTCAGCTTGGTGGTGCCGACCTGGCAGATCAGCGCCGGCGGGTCGGCCGCTTCGTCCCGATACATCGTGTACGACGAGGAGCCCGGCGCCGTCTTGAGCAGCCACGGGTCACCCTTCGTGCCGGTGCCGTGGGTGCTGGTGTGTTCAGTCATGAATCGCCCTCTCCGTCGCCGTCGCGTCCTGGCCGGGCCAGTCTCCCAGCCCGCGCCGGGTCCCGGGAGCGGGTCCCCCTGGAACGGGTACGACGGCTGGGCGCCCTCACCGCGTACGGCGAAGGCGCCGACCCGCACCGCCGACAGATCCACGCCGGCCAGGTGGAGCAGGCTCGTCGCCGGGCCCGCGACCCGCGTCGTACAGCTGGAGCCTGGTTTCGGTTCCGGCAGCACCGCGCGATGGCCGCCCCGCCGCTTGACATTTCAAGCGAAGGGCGTAGGATTTCAATCGCAAGCCATCGAGCGAAAGGAAACCAGCTAAACATGACCATTCAGGACCAGTACATGAGCACCGTCCGCCAGGTCCGTGACACCGGCACCGAGGTGTTCGAGTCCCTCACGAAGGACATGAAGAAGGCCTTCGGGGGCGCCGGCACCTCGTTCGGTGTCGTTGACGCCAACGCCTTTGTCGACCAGGTCTTCGACTTCTGGGAGAAGACCCTCGAGGTCCAGCGCGACTTCGCCAAGAAGGTCGTCGGCGTGACCACCGAGGTCAGCGAGACGCTGCGTGACCAGCTTGCGTCCGCCGGCGAGGCCGTGCGCGACCAGGTCGAGGCGACCAAGCACACCGTGCACGAGCAGGTCGAAGCCACCAAGGAGGCCGTGCACGAGCAGGCCGCCAAGGCGTACGACGAGATGACCAAGGTCGAGCTGCAGGACCAGTTGGCCGCTCGGGACCTGCCCAAGACCGGCAACGTCGACGAGCTGCGCGAGCGCTTGGTCGAGGACGACCAGAACTAGGTTCCACCACTCCGACCCACCGCGCGCGACCGCACCCTCCCTCGGAGGGTCGGTCGTCCGCCGGAGAGTCAAGCCGGCGACGCCGGGTAGCCATGAGCTGCCCGGCGTCGTCGGCGTTTGACGGGTCGGCGCGGGCAGAACGACCTACCGGCGCGCGGCGAGGACGCACGTGGACGGCTGGATGGCTGGACCGCTGGACCAGCTGGATGGCTGGACCGGCTGAATGGCGCGAATCGCCGCGTGCCGCCGGTCCACTTCGGCTGGCGACTGTGTGCGCGAGGGGGATAGCGGTCCACCATGTCGCACCGACCGGGCGCCGACCCGTCGCCGTTTGCGGCCCGGGGCTCCTCTGGTGCGCGTGGGGGGAGTTGAACCAGAGGGATCTCACGCTGAAACCGACCAAGATCGCCGTTCTGAGCGTGAAACCGGGGTTCGGTTGCCTCCCGTTGAACACCGTTTCCGGGTGGGCGTGCTACACGCGGCAGCACCAGCGAGATTCTGAGTTGATCCCGGCGAGGTCCGCCGGACAACCCTCAGACTACTCGGATCGGGGCCGAAAACGAGCAGATGGGGAAGTGCTCCACCCTCTGTGAACACCCTCGCGCGAGAGCCTGCGTCGAGGGGCCCCGGACCGTCGGGCTCGCTGCCCTAGGGGAGGCAGTTGTGACGGCAGTGCCCCGCCACTTCGTGGCGACGACCGCGCGCGCACCCGGCCGTCATCGCGAAGGGAGCGGCGGTCCGCGACGATCGATCCGTTCAGTCGCCGACGGATCAGTCGGCCCTGACGAGCTTCACGCGCCCCGAGTCACAAACTCGGCAACCTGATGAGCTCGCTGCTCCAGGTCTCGAGCCAGCTCGCCCAGAGCCGCGCGATCGACCGGACTGGCCGCCTCGAGCGCCGCAGCACGAATGAACGAGGTGACCTTGACTCCGGCCTGCTCGGCACGGGCACGAAGCTCCGCGATCTCCCCGTCGGAGAAGCGGACCGAGATGGTCACGTTTCGCCGAATCGTCACGGGCTCGGGGTGCTCCGAGTCGAACTCGGAGATGTCCTCGGTCTCGTTGTAGTAGTCGGCCAGCTCGGCTTCAGTCATCTTGTCGGTCATCTTCACTCCTCCCACCCGGTGATCGGTCGGACTGCGCCCTGCACGATCTGGACCACCACCAGAACCGGCTTGCCACCGTCGGTTTCGGCCCGGACCAGCCTGCGGTCTTTGTGCTTCGGGAGGCGGAACCACTGATCCGCATTGAAGAGCGCCTGCTCGATCTCGGCGACGGTGAGCCTCCTGGTCGCGTGGTCGAGGTTGTGCTCGTCCCACTCGATCCGGTCGAAGATCATCGCCGCTCCTCAAGTGTGTTGCACGGAGACCGAGAAAGCAACACGTTCACGCGCCAGCCTTTGGTCGGATCGTGCCGCCGGTCAGAGCGGTGTCGATGATCTCGGAGATCAGCTCGTCGCCGGCCGGCAGCAGGTGGCCGTAGGTGTCGATCGTGGTGGTGATGGACTCGTGACCGAGTCGTGCCTGGATGTTCGGCAGCGGAGCCCCTCCGGCGACCAGGCAGGCGACGTGGGTATGGCGGAGATCGTGGAACCGGAACGGCGCGATCCCCTCAGCCGCGAGCGCCTTCATCAGCTTGCGCCAGACGTGGGTGTAGAAGTCGCCGTTGTGCAGCGGCAGGCCCGTACGGCTGGTGAACACGAAGTCGTCGGGATGCTCGCCCTCGATCTGCTGCCGCAGCACCTTGGCAACCGCCAGGGAGATCGTGATGGTGCGCCGTGACTTTCGCGGGCGGTGTTTGGGACTACGGCGACGGTGAGAGTTGTCGTCTCACCCGCGAGCAGTCCAAGCCGCACGCCGTGGTTGTCAGCAACGCCGTCGAGGTAGCGGAGACGGGTTGATGCGAGCTGCACGCACTATCGCGTCGTCACGTGCAGCAGGCCGGCGGGCGTGTTTGATGACTGGTCCGGAGTCAATGCCTTTCGGCAATCGGCCGGCGACAGCGCGGGCACCGGACGGCGAGCCGTCGAACAGTGCGCCGCTGACCCAATGCAGGCGATGAGCGCACCGCGGGCCAGGGGGCCAGGCCACCGCCGTTGAGTCCGATGACACGACCCGCGCCGGGGAACCTCGCCGGGACCAGCTCGCCCACACGCCGAACTGCGGGGTGGGCACGGTGAAGCTGACGGTGGAGAGCACATCTGCGGCCACGAGAACAGCTCGTGCCTTGCCGTCCGCGCGGCACACCTGGGCTACCGCCGAGGTGGTCACCGCAGTGCTCACCCTGGCCAGCCCCGGGGCGCAGAGCACCGTAGCTCCGCACCCCGACGTCGGGGACGAAAGGTAGGTTCAGCGCGTCCGCGGCAAGTTGGCAGCGGCCGGCCACGGCGCGGCCAGGCCACCGGTGGCAACCACGGCGGCGGGTTTGCCCTGAGCGCGTCAGCGACACCCTTCGCGGGGGTGAGGGCCGGGCGGGTCCGGTATCGCAACGGGCGGTCCGTTCCGTCCAACCAGGCGCGCTGCGAACCGGCACCCGGTTCCCGACCGGGGCCACGAAGGGGGCCGCGAAGGGGGACCCGACCCGGACCTTGGTCCCGTCTGCCAGCACGACCGGCGCGGCGGCCATCGCGGACGCGTCCGGGTCCCCGGTCACGGAGCCGTTGCCCGGCCGGGCAAAGCCCAGCGGGCCCGACGCCACTCGGCCGCGAACTACCCGGCCGCGAACTACCCGGCCCACGGCCAGCCCATAGTGCTGGCCGCCGATGCTGGCAGTAAAGGCCGATGCTGGCAGTACAGGGTGGGTATCGGTGTCCTGGTCAGCTCCAGGTCGGGCCTTCGGCTGCCGATAGAGGAAAGCAGCGAGACACAGCGTCGACCTTGGCGGCTGGCCGTAGGCGACCGGCAATCGGCTACTGGCCGTAGGCGAGCTGGCACGCGCTACGCCAACAGAAGGAGGGACGACCCCTGTGTCCGGCCAGCAACCTCCCTCGCGCAGGACTGGCCGGCCACCGCAGGGGGTCACCTGGCCCGAGGCAGTTCAGCTCCCGGGCGCCGCAGGACTTCTTCTGGCATCGGGCATCCGCGGCGGCGGGCGGCACAGTCCTTGGCGGGTGCTGCGCCGCCACGAAAGTGGTCAATGACGACAGAATCCTGCGCGTCCACCACAACTCTAAGGAACATCTGTGACAACGTCCGCTCTATCTCGCCGCCTAGCGGGCGGGGCCGCCGCGCTGGTCATGGCTCTCGGTGCCGGGCTCGCCGGCGCGCCGACCGCCTCCGCCCACAACATCTGGACCGACACGAGTTTCAACGAGCCGTCGTGCTCCAGCTGGGCACAGGTCAAGACCACCAAGGTGTACGCCCGCAGATGCATCACCATCACCCACGGGCTGGCCGTGGATGCCAAGGTGTACGCCGTCGGCAACGTTCAGATCAAGAACCTGAGCACCCGCCCGCACAAGGTAGCCCGACGCGTCCTGGTCGGTGCCGTCGAGGCTGGCCAGCAGGTGCGCTACCAGGGCATGACGCGCATCCCCGCCGGCAAGAAGGTGTACTCCTTCACGGTGTCCATCGCCGGACCCCACGACTGCTACGGCTCCTGGGGCTACGTCCATGTGGACACGACCCGCACCCTGCTCGACCTCACGAGGGTCCGCGGTACCCAGACCTGCATCTGACCGCCACCACACCACCGACAGCTCGGGACCGTCAGGTCCCGAGCTGCTCTGTGCTGGGCGCAGGTGCTGATTGCGATGGCCAGGTCAGCCTGCCCGCAGGAGGTCGATCCGCGCGCCGCTCAGCTTGGCGGCCAGGCGCAGGTTCACCCCGTCCACACCCGAGGCGGCAACCCAGGCGTGCGCGGGGACGACGACGGCCACCTGACGGCGGGACGCGTCGGTGACCTGCGAGTCCAGCGCCAGCTTCGGCAGCAGGGCGGCAGCCGCGAACTGCGCCAGAGTTGAGGTTCTCGCGGCGTTCGATGACCTCGACCGGCTCACCCACGGCCCGCACGACCCCGGCCAGGACCTCGCCGTGCTCGCCGCACACCCGTCGCCACGCGTCCTGCCCGCTCACTGCGACCTTCGTGGCGACGCCGGGCTCGCGTGCGACTCCGAGCAGGCTCACGGACCCGTCCCGCAGGCCCGGGGAGCCCGCAGTCGCCCGCTCGCTCAGCCAGAGCCGACGGGCCGGGTGAAGCAGGGCGCGACCCTGCTACGCATGTGGGGCGCCGCTGGTGTCGTCACGGTGATGCCAGGCAAGGTCTCCGCGGGCAGCGTCCCGGTCAGTTGCTGCAGGACGTCGGCGGCGGGGTACAGGTGCAGGCTCGAGTCGGTGAGCACGGCGACTGCCAGCACCTGGTCGCCGCGGCGCAGGTCGAGAGCCCCGATGAGCATGGGCGGCAGGGTGAGGCGCCCGCCGTCATCGGGCGGTTCGACCCTGGTGAGGCTGGGCTTGACGAGCGCTCCGGGCCGGATGACCGCGTGGCCGTCCTCGACCCAGGTGACGAGCCCGGTGCTGCTGTCCCAGCCGAGCGCCGCGAGGACCCTGCGCAGCGATGCCCGGTTGTGGTCGTCGAGCGCGGCAAGCGATGCGGGCGGCGCGCGCCGTCACGGGCTGGCTTGGCGGGCGGGCGGCGAAGCTGGACGACCACCGCGCCGCGGCCAGAGCCGGCGGCGATCGTCTCGGGGGCCGGGGGGCGGCCACCGCGGATGCGGCCGAGCGCGTGAGCTTCGCGGATGTGACCGTCCAGGGCGTGGGCCATGCCCTGGTCGGTGTCGGGTCCCTCGGTCACGGCAGTCGCACGTTCACCCCAGCTGGCGTGTGGGGTCCCCGGGGCGTGGGGCGCCACTTCTCGGGGGCCACCGTGGAGCTGGGCGGGGGGCAGCGCGGCGCCCGCCGGGATGCTGGCATTGCCCGGTTGGCCGGGCACTGTGCTCAGCAAGGCAGGGGCATCCCCGCTGACCTGGGGAGGAGACCACGCCGTCCCGTGAGCCGGGGACGTTTCCCCATGCAATGTGCGCGAGGGGGGAGTTGAACCCCCACACCCTTTCGGGCACACGGACCTGAACCGTGCGCGTCTGCCTATTCCGCCACTCGCGCGAGCGCGGAAATGCTAACACGCACGAGAGTGACGAGGCGCGCGCGACGAGTGAGGTCGGGCGCGGCGGCGGCGGGGCCGGGGGGGGGGCGCCGGGAGGCGGCGCCGCGGCGCGGCCCAGCGCCGCCCCCCCGCCCGCGCCCGCGCGAGCCCCCCCACCGCCCCCACCC
>JBBRHF010000090.1:0-16173 GCA_038223055.1 Actinomycetes bacterium
GTTGCCCACCATGACGACTCAGGAGAGCGCCACCCGTGGCAGTCAAGATCAAGCTGATGCGCTTGGGCAAGATCCGCGCGCCCTACTACCGGATCGTCGTGGCCGACGCGCGCACCAAGCGCGACGGCCGGGCGATCGAGACCATCGGCAAATACCACCCCACCCAGGAGCCCTCGCTGATCGAGGTCGACTCCGAGCGCGCGCAGTACTGGCTCGGTGTCGGGGCGCAGCCGACCGAGCCGGTCGCGGCCATCCTCAAGGTGACCGGGGACTGGCAGAAGTTCAAGGGCCTGCCCGGCGCCGAGGGCACGCTGCGCTACGCCGAGGCGCGCACCGACAAGAAGTCGGTCTTCGAGGCGGCGGCCAAGGAGTCGATGGGCGAGCCCACGTCGGGCGCGACCACGCCGCGCAAGAAGGCGGTCAAGAAGGCCGACGGACCCGCCGACCCGACCCCGGCCCCGGCCCCCATTGCCGCGGCCGAGCAGGTGGTTGCCGAGGCTGCGCAGACCGAGCCGGTCGCCCCGGACGCTGCCCCGACTGAGCCGGTCGCCCAGGACGTTGCGCCCACTGAGCCGGTGGCCGCGGAGGCTGCCCCGGCCGAGACCTCGGCCGGCGTGCCCACGAAGGACGAGGCCTGACGATGCTCGAGGAAGCCCTCGAGCACCTCGTCAAGGGCATCGTCGACCACCCCGACGACGTGCAGGTCCACGATCGCAACAACCGCCGTGGCCGGGTCCTCGAGGTGCGCGTGCACCCCGAGGACCTGGGCAAGGTGATCGGTCGCAACGGGCGCACCGCCAAGGCGCTGCGCACGGTCGTGGGCGCGCTCGGCCCCGGCCGCAGCGTCCGCGTGGACTTCCTCGACGTCGACGAGCGCTGACCGTCCCGGACCCGGCGTGCAGGTCGTCGTCGGCCGCATCGGCCGCCCGCACGGCATCAAGGGCGAGGTCACGGTGGAGGTGCGCACCGACGAGCCCGAACGTCGCCTCGGTGTCGGCATGACGGTGGCCACCGACCCGGTGCCGGGGGGCCCGCTCTCGATCACCACCTCCCGGACGCACAACGGGCGCTTGCTGCTTGGCTTCGCCGGGGTCGGCACCCGAAGCCAGGCCGAGGCGTTGCGCGGGTTGCTGCTGGTCGCCGACGTTGACCCTGGCGAGCGACCCGAGGACCCCGACGAGTTCTATGACCACCAGCTGGTCGGCCTCGCCGTGTTCACTGTCGGGGGCAAGCCGGTCGGCGCGGTCACCGAGACCCTGCATCTGCCCGGCCAGGACGTCCTCGCGGTGCGCCGGCCCGACGGGCGGGAGGTGCTCGTGCCGTTCGTGGCACAGATGGTCCCGACCGTGGATGTCGCCGCGGGCCGGATCGTGATCGACCCCCCGCCGGGGCTGCTCGACGACGTACTGGGTGACCCACCCCCACCCCCACCCCCACCCCGACAACGTCCGGACAAGCGAAGTCCATGACGCACGCAGGTTCGGACGTTGCGGCGGCGGAGGCGACGGAGGAGGGCCGGCGGTGAGCGTGCTGCGGATCGACGTCGTCACGATCTTTCCCGACTACCTCGATCCGCTGCGGCTCTCGCTGATCGGGAAGGCGCGCAAGGACGGGCTGCTCGACGTCCGCGTGCACGACCTGCGCAGCTGGGCCACTGACCGGCATCGAACGGTCGACGACACCCCCTTCGGCGGTGGGCCGGGCATGGTGATGCGCCCGGAGCCGTGGGGCGACGCTCTGGACGCGCTCGTCCCCCTCCCGGCGGGTCCGGAGGCCACCGGAGCGACCGTACTCGGCGAGCCACCGGGCCAGCCCGTCGGACCGTTGGTCGTGGTGCCGACGCCGGGTGGGCACCCGTTTCGCCAAGCCATGGCTCATCAGCTGGCGGCCGAGCCGTGGCTCCTGTTCGCCTGCGGGCGCTACGAGGGCATCGACCAGCGGGTGCTCGATGAGGCCGCGGCCCGCGCCCGCGTGCTCGAGGTGTCCCTCGGCGACTACGTCCTGGGCGGCGGGGAGGTCGCCGTCCTGGTCATCGTCGAGGCCGTCGCCCGGCTGCTGCCCGGCGTCATCGGCAACGCCGAGTCCCTGATCGAGGAGTCCCATGCGGCGGGCCTGTTGGAGTCCCCGGCCTACACCAAGCCCGCCACCTGGCGGGGTCGCGAGGTGCCCGCGCTGCTGCGCTCCGGGGACCACGCGCGCATCCGCCGCTGGCGACGGGACCAGTCGCTACGCCGTACGGCGAGCCGCCGGCCCGATCTCGTGGCGGCCCTGGACCCCGAAACCCTCAACGGTCACGACCGGGCGGTCCTGGCGGAGGTCGGCGATGCCACCGGATGCGTGCCCGGCGGATTGGGTGAGGGCACCCCGCCTGTGGCAGACTGAGCCGCTGTTGTCACCGGCCGACCGGCGCCCCTGCCACAGGGGAGGCGCAGACGCCTCGGCTGGAGCACGCACCCGATAGCCATCCATCACCGTGGGTGACCTGTGGCACCGCGAGAGAAGAGATCCTCATGCAGACACTTGACGCCCTCGACGCTGCCCAGCTGCGCTCGGACATCCCCGACTTCCGCGCCGGGGACACGCTCAAGGTCCACGTCAAGGTCATCGAGGGAACCCGGTCACGGGTCCAGGTCTTCCAGGGCGTGGTGATCCGCCGCCAGGGCGGCGGCAGCCGCGAGACGTTCACCGTGCGCAAGGTCAGTTTCGGTGTCGGCGTCGAGCGCACGTTCCCCGTGCACACCCCGGTCATCGACAAGATCGAGGTCGTGGTGCGCGGCGACGTCCGCCCCGCCAAGCACTACAACCAGCGCCACCAGCGCGGCAAGGCCCCCAAGAACAAGGAGCGTCGGGACAGCCGGCCCTCGCGCTGACGCCCCGACGTCCGAGCCACACGCCGACCCGGGTGAGCGACGGAGCCGATCCAGAACACCCCGGCGAGCAACCCAGGGAGCGCGGTCGCACCCGACGGATCCCACACCACCGGCCTTGGTATCTCGAGTTGCCCGCCCTCATCGTGGTCACCCTCGTGCTGGCCGCGCTGGTGCGCACGCTGCTCGCACAGCCGTTCTACATCCCGTCGGGCTCGATGCAGAACACGCTGCAGCGCGGGGACCGGGTGCTGGTCGACAAGACCGCTTACCACCGCCACGGCATCCATCGCGGAGACGTCGTCGTGTTCAACGGGCTGGACTCGTTCACCCCCGAGGCCAGCGTTCCCGAGCCGCACAACCCCGTGGCGAAGGGCCTGCGGACCCTCGCGGTGGCGATCGGGATGGGGCCACCGGGCGAGAAGGACTTCATCAAGCGGGTCATCGGTCTGCCCGGCGACCGGGTCCGGTGCTGCGCGGCCGGCCTGGTGAGCGTCAACGGGGTGCAGGTGGACGAATCCCGCTACATCTTCCCCGGCAACGCGCCGTCGGAGGTGTCCTTCGACGTCACGGTTCCGGCCGGCCGGCTGTGGGTGATGGGGGACCACCGGGCAGCTTCAGCCGATTCGCGCGCCCACCTCGGGGACCCCGGCGGTGGCACGGTGCCCGCCGACAAGGTCATCGGCCGCGCCCTCGCCGTGGTCTGGCCGCTGTCGCGGGCGAGCGGTCTGTCGGGGTCTGAACTGTTCGACCAGGTAGCCCTGGGCGGCGCCGTCCGCGTGGCACACGCCGTACCCTCTAGACAGCGCCGCGACATCGCCGTGCGGGTGCGGGCCACCGGACGGGGGACGAGAGGGTTGACGCCATGACCATGGACAGCGACGCTGCGCGCCCGGAGTCGCCGGCCGTGCCGCCACGCGGCGTCCGGCCCGAGCAGCGCGCTGCCCAGCCGGAGCCGAGCACGGCCCAGCCGGCGCCGGGCGCCGCCCAGCCCGACCCCAGAGTCGCCCAGCCCGACCCCAGAGTCGCCCAGCCCGAGCCGCGAGTCGCCCGGCCCGACCGGGTTCCGGTCCCGCCGACCGGCCTGCCGGCACATCCTGCCAAGGCCCACCACCGGTCGTTCCTGCGCGAGTTGCCGGGCATCGTGATCACGGCGCTGGTGATCTCCGTGCTGATCAAGACCTTCCTGGTCCAGGCGTTCTACATCCCCTCCGGGTCGATGGAGAACACGCTGCTGATCAACGACCGCGTGCTCGTCAACAAGCTCGCGGACAAGCCCGACGAGATTCATCGTGGCGACGTCGTGGTCTTCCGGGACCCCGGTGGCTGGCTCACCGGCGCGCAGGACGGGTCGTCGAGCACCGGGGTGACCGGGCTGGTCCATCGTGGCCTGGTGTTCGTCGGGCTGGCTCCCGCCGTCGGCGAGGAGGACCTCATCAAGCGGGTCATCGGGGTCGGGGGCGACCACGTCGTGTGCTGCAACAAGGTCGGCAAGATCACCGTCAACGGTGTCGCCCTGACCGAGACCTATCTGTTCCCGGGAGACGACCCGTCCGCTGATCGGTTCGACGTCACGGTGCCCAAGGGGAAGATCTGGGTGATGGGTGACCACCGTTCAGTCTCCGAGGACTCCCGCGCCCACAACGAGCAGAGCGGCACGAGCGGTTTTGTCCCCGTGCCCAACGTGATTGGCAGGGCCTTCACGATCGTGTGGCCGCTGGAGCGCGCCAAGCTGCTGCGCACCCCCGACACATTCCGCCAACTGCGGCGCACCGGCGTCGCGCCCTGAGATGCAGTGGGACGTCGGGCCAGTCGCCGTACGCTGGTGCCTATGAGTTCGCTGCGCGTCGGGTCCCGCTCGACAGGTGACCGCCGCGGGCCGGCGCGGGCGGGCGCGTGAGTGCGCTGCGACGAGTCGTCGTACGCCGTGACGGGGGGCTCTACGCATACGAGCGGGCGCTGACTCGGGCCGGGCTCACCCCCGTGGCCGGCGCCGACGAGGCCGGCCGGGGCGCCTGCGCCGGGCCGCTGGTCATCGCCGCCGTCGTGTTGCCCGACGGAAGGCGGGGGGAGGTCTCGGGCCTGGCCGATTCCAAGCTGCTGACCGCCGCTGCCCGAGACCGGGTCTATGCCGAGGTCCGGCGCCGCGCGGTGGCATGGTCCGTCGTGGTTGTGCCGCCGCAGGACGTCGACTCCACCGGGCTGCACGTGTGCAACGTCGAGGGGATGCGCCGGGCACTGGCCCGGCTCGGTGTCGTGCCGGCCTACGTGCTCACCGACGGCTTCCCCGTCTCAGGGCTGCCCGCACCGGCGCTGGCCATGTGGAAGGGCGACCGGGTCAGCGCCTCGATCGCCGCAGCATCGGTGGTCGCCAAGGTCACCAGGGATCGGCTGATGACTGCGCTGCACGAGTGCTACCCGGCGTACAATTTCGCCGGGCACAAGGGCTACGTCACGCCCGTGCATAGTGACGCCCTCGACCGGCACGGCCCCTGCCCGGAGCACCGGTTCTCCTATGTCAACGTCGCGCGACGGTGCCCGGGAGACGACCGGGTGCCGGCTCGTACCCTGGTGCGGCTGGCTAGCGGCGCCATCGATTCGGTCGACATGGTCGACCCGGTCGAGTTGGCGACCGGTTGACTACCTCCGCCATGACAACCGCTATCACGAGGGAGCCGTGCCGATGAGCGCCGAGGACCTCGAGAAGTACGAGACCGAGATGGAGCTGCAGCTCTATCGCGAGTACCGCGACGTGGTCGGCCTCTTCTCCTACGTCGTCGAGACCGACCGGCGGTTCTACCTCACCAACTCGGTCGACCTCCAGCCCCGCACGACTGGCAGCGGAGAGGTCTACTTCGAGGTCACCCTCGCCGACGCCTGGGTGTGGGACATGTACCGCCCCGCCCGGTTCGTGAAAAACGTGCGGGTCGTCACGTTCAAGGACGTCAACGTCGAGGAGCTCGCCAAGGCCGACATCGAGTTGCCCAAGTCGGGCAGCTTCGACTCCTGACGTCTCCTCGCCGCTTCTCCGCGCCGCTCCTGCGCGCCGCTCCGCGCGCTGCTCCTGCGCGCCACTTCCCGTGCCGGCGGGGTTCCGCCTCGACGTCATCCACAGTTCGGCACCGGTTCCTGGCCGTCCACAGATCGTTGGTCGGGCCTCGATGGGGACCCGGCGGTCCGCGAGGCTGGTCGCGGAGGTGGTGCAGGTGCGGGCCAAGGACGCGCTGGGGCTGTACGGCGAGAGGGTGGCGGTCGCGCACCTGCTGGATGCCGGCCTGTCCATTCTGGAGCGCAACTGGCGCTGCGAGCTAGGTGAGATCGACATCGTCGCCCGGGACGGTGACGCTCTCGTGATCTGTGAGGTCAAGACGAGGTCGTCGACGGCGTTCGGCGACCCGCTGGAGGGGGTCACCGCCCGCAAGGCGGCGCGGTTGCGACGGCTTGGCGCCCGGTGGCTGGCCGAGCGCGACGTCCACCCGACGGAGGTCCGCATCGACCTCGTCGGCGTGCTGCGGTCCGAGCGCGGTGCGGCGCGTGTCGAGCACGTGCGCGGGGTGGTGTGAGTGCCGCTCGCGCGCACCCGGTGCGTGGCCCTGACCGGCGTCGAGGGTCATCTGGTCGAGGTCGAGGCGGACCTCGGCTTCGGGATGCCCTCGTTCGCTCTTGTCGGGCTGCCCGACGCCTCCCTGGCCGAGTCACGCGACCGGGTCAGGGCCGCCGTGGTTAACAGCGGCCAGCCCTGGCCGTCCGGTCGCCGCATCACCATCAACCTCTCTCCGGCCAGCCTGCCCAAGCGAGGCTCGAGCTTTGACCTGGCAATTGCGGCGGCTGTGCTGGCCGCCGCGGAGCGCGTGCCGGTCAACGTGTTCGACACGGCGCTGCTCCTCGGCGAGCTCGGGCTCGATGGGCGTGTCCGGTCGGTGCGCGGGGTGCTTCCGGCAGTCGCCGCGGCGGTCGCCGCGGGGATCCACAGCGTGATCGTCCCCTTCGCCAACGCCGAGGAGGCGGCTCTCGTGCCCGGCGTCCGGGTCACTGGCGTGCATTCGCTGGGCGAGCTGGTCGCGCTCGCGCGCGGCGAGGACCCGCCGCCCCCGGCGTGGGCGGACGATCCGGTGCCGGCCGGCGAGCAGCCGGGCTGCCGGGCACGCCTGGACCTGGCGGACGTGCTGGGCCAGTCCGGTGCCCGCTACGTTCTCGAGGTGGCCGCAGCCGGTGGCCACCACCTGTTGATGCTGGGACCTCCGGGCGCGGGCAAGACGATGCTGGCCGAGCGGTTGCCGGGGCTGCTGCCGCCCCTGGATTTGGCCGCCGCACTGGAGGTGACCGCAGTGCACTCGGTGGCCGGCATGCTGCCGGCCGGCACGCCGCTGGTGACCGAGGCACCGTTTCAGTCGCCGCACCACACCGCGTCCGTCGTCTCGATCGTGGGCGGTGGATCCTCGCACGTGCGTCCCGGCGCTGCCTCGCTTGCACACCGCGGCGTGCTGTTCCTCGATGAGGCGCCCGAGTTCCCGCCCGGGGCGCTGGACGCCCTCCGCCAGCCGCTGGAGTCCGGTGTTATCACCGTGTCCCGGCTCGCGGCGCAGGTGCGGTTCCCGGCTCGTTTCCAACTGGTCCTTGCCGCCAACCCGTGTCCCTGCGGCATGGCAGTCGGTGCTGCGGCCGACTGCTCCTGCTCGCCGACTGCCAAGCGGCGCTACCTCCGTCGCCTGTCGGGTCCGCTGCTGGATCGGGTCGACCTCCAGATCCACCTGCTCGCCGCCACCCGTGCCCAGCTGCTCGCCGACAGCTACGGCACCGAGGACACCGAGACGGTCGCGGCCCGCGTGTTGGTTGCCCGCGAGCGGATGAGGGCCCGGCTCGAAGGAACGCCGTGGCGGGTCAACGCCGACGTGCCCGGGCACGCGCTCCGCCGCGACTGGCCCCTTCCATGGGCGGTGGTGGCAGAGGCCGAGCGCCAACTCGACTTGGGGTCGCTGACGGCGCGCGGCGTCGACAGGGTGCTGCGGGTCTCGTGGACCCTGGCCGACCTCGCGGGCCGTGACCGTCCCACCGCCAGCGACGTCCAGGTCGCGCTGACCTATCGCGGGATCGAGGCGAGAGGCGCAGCATGAGCGACGAGACGGCCCGCGCGGCGCTGTGCCGGTTGGCAGAGCCGGGGGACGAGGAGATGGGCCACTGGGTCGGCCGGCTGGGTGCCGCGGCCACCCTGGCCAAGGTGGTCGACGGCTCCCTCGACTCGGCTCGGCTGCCGCACTACCAGGCCCGCCTGGGCGGACCCTCGGCCGAGGACGACCTGCGTCTGGCGGCGCGGCTGGGCGCCCGGCTGGTGGTTCCCGGATCGCCGGAGTGGCCCACCTGTCTGGACGATCTCGGCGACGCCCGACCGCTGGCCGTGTGGGCGCGCGGCGCGGGGGACCTCGCCCGGCTGGCCCGCCTCGCGGTGTCCGTGGTCGGCGCGCGGGCCTGCACGGCCTACGGCGAGCACGTCGCCAGCGGTCTCGGCGCTGGCCTGGCGGACCGGGGCTGGACTGTCGTCTCGGGCGCGGCCTACGGCATTGACGCGGCGGCACACCGCGGCGCGCTCGCCGTCGACGGACCCACCGTGGCCGTGCTCGCATGCGGCGTCGACGTCGCCTACCCCGCGGGCCACGAGACGCTGCTCGCCCGGATCGCCGACCAGGGGCTGGTGTTGTCGGAGCTCTCGCCCGGGACACGACCGACCAAGGTCCGGTTCCTGACCCGCAACCGGGTGATCGCCGCTCTGGGACGCGGCACCGTCATCGTGGAAGCCGCGCTGCGCAGCGGGGCGGCGAGCACCGCCGGGCACGCCGCGGGGTTGCTGCGGGAGGTCATGGTGGTGCCCGGCCCCGTCACGTCGGCGATGTCGGCCGGATGCCACGAGCTCGTGCGCGTCAAGAACGCCAGCCTGGTCACCCAGACCGCCGACGTCCTGGACCTCGTCGGTGAACTTGGCGCCGATGCCGCGCCGGGCCGCCGGGGTGAGGAGCAGCCGCACGACGGGCTCGACGAGCTGCACCTGCGCGTGCTCGAGGCGCTTCCCGTCACCCGGGGAGTCGGCCCGGCCAGCGTCGCCCGGGTCGCCGGCGTGGACATCCACTCCGTGATTCGGTGCCTGAGCATGCTTGCGGGCAGAGGCCTCGCGCAGACGGTCGAGGGGGGATGGCGCAAGACGCGCCCGGTCCGGGCCCGTTCCTGATCGCTTGCGGGCTTGCCACTGACCGGAGGTGCGGCGGTCCTTGCTTTGGTGCCCTCCGGCGCCCACGGTGGGGGCGTGACCTTCCCGGCCGAGTCGCTGCCAACCAAGCTGGCGGGTGCCCTCGCCGACTACGAGCGTCACCTGCGCTCGGTCAGAGGGTTGTCCGAACATTCCGTCCGCGCATACGTCGGTGATCTCGCCAGCCTGTTCGACCATGCAGGGCGGATGGGCCGGGTCGACGTGGCCGCCATCGATCTGCCCGTCCTGCGCAGCTGGTTGGCCCGGCTGACGTCGACGGGGCAGGCCCGGGCGACCGTCGCCCGCCGGGCCACGGCCGCACGCGGTTTCACCGCATGGGCGTGTCGCACCGGCCTCGTCTCGGTGGACCACGGAGGCCTGCTCGCCACGCCCAAGACGGCCAGGCCGCTGCCCGACGTACTGAGCCAGGACGAGGCGAGCGCGCTGCTCGATGTCGCGACCGCCGGTGTTGCAGCCGACGGCGTCGAGCGCCCCACGGGTCTGCGCGACCTCGCCCTAATCGAGGTCCTCTATGCCACGGGCATCCGGGTCAGCGAGCTGTGCGGCCTCGACATCGACGACATCGACTGGGAGCGTCGCCTCGTCCGGGTGCTCGGAAAGGGGGCCAAGGAGCGCATGGTTCCGATCGGCAGCCCGGCCTTGCGGGCGGTGGACGCCTGGCTCGACCGGGGCCGCCCCGTGCACGCCGCAGCGGCCGACGGCTCTGCTGACAGCGGCAGCGCTGGATCCGCGGTGTTCCTCGGTCTCCGCGGTGCCCGGATGGACCCGCGGTCGGTGCGCCGCGTCGTACACCGGATAATGGGGCAGGTGCCCGGAGCACCCGATCTGGGGCCGCACGGGCTGCGGCACTCCATGGCAACGCACCTGCTGGAAGGTGGGGCTGACCTGCGAAGCGTTCAGGAAGCGCTCGGTCACGCTACGCTCGCCACGACGCAGATATACACGCATGTGTCCGTCGACCGACTGAAGGCAACCTATGACCAAGCCCACCCCCGAGCCTGACGGCGACAAAGCCGCCGAGGCGAAGAGGGTTGTGCCGGTCGTGACGCGTCTGGTCGTCGCCCCCGACAGTGCCGACGAGAAGTCGACCGCGGAAGCGGCGTTGCGCGACCTGTGGGTGGCCTACAAAGCCTCCGAGTCGGTCAGCCTTCGCGATCGGCTGATCCTGCACTACTCCCCGCTGGTCAAGTACGTTGCGGGCCGAGTCGGTGTGGGGTTGCCACCTAACGTCGAGCAGGCCGACCTCGTCTCCTACGGCATCTTCGGGCTGATCGACGCCATCAACAAGTTCGACCTCGAGCGCGCGATCAAGTTCGAGACCTACGCCATCAGCCGCATCCGTGGCGCCATCATCGACGAACTGCGGGCCATCGACTGGATCCCGCGCTCGGTGCGCTCCAAGGCCAGGGAGGTCGAGCGGGCCTATGCCAGCCTCGAAAGCAAGCTGCACCGCACGCCCAGCGAGGCGGAGGTCGCGGCCGAGATGGAGATCGGCGTTGGAGATCTTCATCGCATCTTCAACCAAGTGTCCTTCGTCAACGTCGTCGCGCTGGACGAGCTGCTCAGCGTTGGGGGGGAGAAGGGCGACAAGCTCAGCCTGGTCGACACCCTCGAGGACACCAAGGCCGAGGACCCGGTGCTTTCCTTCGAGTCCGACGAGACCAAGTTTCTGCTCGCCAAGGCGATCAACACCCTGCCCGAGCGCGAGAAGATCGTCGTCACCCTCTACTACTACGAAGGGCTGACCCTCGCCGAGATCGGCCAGGTGCTCGGTGTCACTGAGAGCCGCATCTGCCAGATGCACACGAAGGCCGTTCTCCAGCTGCGCGGAAAGCTCGGGTAGCTGGCTCTGGCCTAGTGGGCCCCAGCTCAGGCCTGGCCCGGTTTCGCGCGGCGCCGAGGTGCCCACCGATCAGCTGGTGTCGGCACGAGCCAGCATCGAGGCTGCGGCCGCACCCCTACGCTGTGTGGCCATGGTCCTCACAGCGCCTACGCTGTGTGGCCATGGTCCTCACGACGCCCTACAGCCAGAGCAACGAGTTCTGGGGCCCCGACTGGCCGGAGGTGCGGGCGCTGTGGCCACTGGAGCCGACGGTGGCCCACATCAACCACGGATCGTTCGGCGCGGTGCCCACCCTGGTGCTCGAGGAGCAGCAGTCCTGGCGCGACCGGATGGAGTCCAACCCGGTGCGCTTCTTCACTCGCGAACTCCGCGAGGCCCTTGAGCACGCCCGCGAGGAGGTGGCCCACTTCCTCGGAACCGAGAGTGAGTCGCTGGCGTTCGTACGAAACGCGACGTCTGGGGTAAGCACCGTCCTGGCCGGCTTTCCCCTATCGCCAGGTGACCAGGTCTTGATCACCAACCACGCCTACGGCGCTGTGCGCTACGCCGCGCAACGGTGGTGCGCGGCGGCTGGCGGCGAGCTTGTCGCCGTCGAGGTCCCGCTCGACGCCGCCGCCGACTCCGTCGTGGAGACGATCATGGGCGCTGTCACGCATCGAACCCGAATCGCCCTCCTCGACCAGATCACCTCACCGACCGCGCGGCGAATGCCGCTGGTCCGCCTCGTCCCGGCCCTGCAGGATCGGGGGGTCGCCGTCCTGGTGGACGGGGCGCACGCGCCCGGCATGCTGGCGGTCGAGCTCGACCGGCTCGGCGCCGACTTCTGGACGGGCAACCTGCACAAATGGGCTTGCGCTCCGCGCGGCAGCGCCGTGCTGCACGTGGCCCCGCAGTGGCGCCCACGAGTGCGAACGCTGGTCGCCAGCTGGGGTGAGCCTGCGGGCTTCCCGGAGGCCTTCAACGACACGGGGACCGAGGATCTCACGTCGTGGCTGGCGGCCCCCCGCGCCCTGAGGCTGCTTGACGGGCTCGGTTTCGACCGGCTGCGCCGGCACAATGTCGAGCTGGCCGTCGCCGGACAGCTCGAGGTGGCCGGCGCTCTGGGTCTGGCGACCGCGGACCTCCCGAGGGACTCGGCCGTGAGCATGCAGCTCGTGCCGCTCCCGGCAGGCCTCGCGTCCACCATCTCGGACGCGGCCGCCCTGCAGGCCCGGATCGGAACGACCGTCGCCGTGGAGGTCGCCGTCACCACCTGGTCCGGCCAGGGCTTCATCCGGGTCTCCGCCCACGCCTACAACTGCCCGTCGGACTATCGCCGGCTGGCCGAGGCGCTGCCGGCCCTGCTGTGACCGGTCTCCCGCCCCCGGGCACCGACCAGCAACATCAGGACCAGCAACACCGCGACCAGCAACATCAGCCGCGTGGCGCTGGACGTTGAGGCGACCAATGACCAGCGCGGCCGGTCGGCGGGGCGCGCGAGCGCTGGCGGTCTGGTCTGCGCGCCGGGGGCTCGGGTCGACGCGGTCCCGGCGACGGCGGCGACGCTCGCTCCGACCGGGCGGGAGGGGGGACCGGCTGCTGCGCCCGCGCGGGTCGGGGAGCCGCCCGCTGCGCCCGCGCGGGTCGGGGAGCCGACCGCCGCCCACACCGGCAGCAGCCGAGGTGGGCCGGACCGGCCCAGCAGGGCCAGCGGGTCGAGATAGACCTCGCCCCGCAGGCGACCCCAGTGCAGGCAGACCCGGGGCAGGCAGTGGCCGCCGCCCGGACTGAGGTTGCCGATCAGCTGGCCGGCCGCGACGGCCGCCCCGACGGGAACAACGGCACCCACCGGCTCGTAGGTGGTGCGGGTGCCGTCGGGATGCCCGACGACGACCACGCCACGGCCGGCGACCGTCGCGGCGAAGCGCACCACCCCGGCGCCGGCGGCATACACGCCGGCGTTCTCGGCTGACACGAGGTCGACGCCTCGATGTCCGGGTGACCACGCCTGCACCGGCGGTGCGAAGCGCCGCGCGATCTCCGGAGCCGGCCCGGCCGACCCGGACGTGGGCCACACCCACGCGGTGGAAACGCCGGCCCAGGCGGGTCCGCACGGGAGGAGGCAGAGCAGAGCCGTGCCGAGAGCCAGCAGGGTTGGTCGGGATCGCGCGACACTCATGGCGTCCACGCTGCCAGGCGGCGCCCCGCCGGACGGACCGGCGCGGCACAACTGTGGACGACCACCGACCCGGCCAACCTGTGGACGGGTGCCCGTCGACCGTGTCGACGCGCCGCTCAATGGTGCCCCGCCGACGCTCGCCGTCTCGCTGCGCCGGGATGATTTCAGCGAGGTCGAGCCGCCGTCGTACACTCTGACCAGCGACCTGCTTCGGTGGGTCGACTTCGCACGCCCGTCGTCCACCGCCACGCGGCGGTGGGGGCACGCGCTCGGTCCGCCAAGCCTCCCCGGAGGTCGGGCGGGAGGTCGTGCTCACGGGCAACAGGCGCAGCCAGTCAGTCGGCCGGTTGCGGAGAACCGAGTCATGTGTCGGGCCCGAGCGGTCCGGCGCACAGGAGGCAAGGCCATGGCCACGACCCCGGTCGTCAGCATGCGGCAGCTGCTCGAGAGCGGCGTGCACTTCGGACACCAAACCCGGCGCTGGAACCCGAAGATGAAGCGCTTCATCTTCACCGAGCGCAACGGCATTTACATCATCGATCTGCAGCAGTCGCTGTCCTACATCGACCGGGCCTATGAGTTCATCAAGGAGACTGTCGCCCACGGCGGCTCGGTGATGTTCATCGGCACCAAGAAGCAGGCTCAGGAGACCGTGGCCGACCAGGCGACGCGGGTGGGGATGCCCTACGTCAACCAGCGCTGGCTGGGCGGCATGCTCACCAACTTCCAGACCGTCCAGGGTCGGCTGCACCGCCTCAAGGAGCTCGAGCAGCTCGACTTCGACGACGTCGCGGGCTCCGGCATGACCAAGAAGGAGCTGCTGGTCCTGCGCCGTGAGCGGGACAAGCTGGCCAAAACGCTCGGCGGGATCCGCGACATGACCCGGGTGCCGAGCGCGGTCTGGATCATCGACACGAAGAAGGAGCACATCGCTGTCGGCGAGGCGCACAAGCTTGGCATCCCGGTCGTGGCGATCCTGGACACCAACTGCGACCCCGACGAGGTCGACTTCAAGATCCCGGGCAACGACGACGCGATCCGCTCCGTCACCCTGCTCACCCGGGTGATCGCTGACGCGGTCGCCGACGGGCTGATGGCTCGGGTGCGGGCATCCCAGGACGGGGACGCCAAGCCCGACGTCGACGGACAGCTGGCCACGGACGAGCCGCTGTCGGACTGGGAGCGCGAACTGCTCGCCGGCGACACCTCTCAGGGTGCCCCGGCGACCGAGGCTGCCCCTGCCGGCGAGGCGCCCGCGGCTACCGAGGTCGCCCCGGCAGCCGAGGCCGCCCCCGCAGCCGAGCCGCTGGCCGCCGAGCCTGCCGCGGCCCCGGTGCCCGACGCGGCCCCGCAGTCCGACGCGCCGGCCAACGAGGCCCCTGCCACGCTGGCCACGCCCGCTGATGCGGGCGAGGCAACCGGCTCGGAGCCGGCGCCCGCGTCCGAGCAGGCCTGAGCCCCGGTCCAGACCGGCTTCCGACCGGTACGACGTCGGCTGGGCCACCCCTGAGAGCAGGGCGTATGCGCGGTCCGGCGTCGCTGGGCAGGGACCGGCTCGACGTGAGCCCGGAGCCGGTGCGCGATGCGCGATGCGCGATGCGCCACGTTCCCCTGACGTCGCCTACCACAGATGTCACCTATTCCGACAACCGATCCACCTACACGCGAGAAGAGAGCACGAGATGGCGAAGATCAGCGCGGCCGAGGTCAAGGCGCTCCGTGACGCGACGGGCGCCGGGATGATGGCAGCCAAGCGGGCACTCGAGGAGGTCGACGGCGATGTCGACCGGGCCATCGAGATCCTGCGGATCAAGGGTGAGACCAAGGTCAAGGAGCGCGGTGCCGAGCGCAGCGCCTCCAACGGGCTGGTCGCAGCCGCCGAGGGGGCGATGATCCTCCTCAATTGCGAGACCGACTTCGTCGCGAAGAACGAGCAGTTCCAACAGCTCGCCGCCGACATCGTCGCGCACGCCGTGAAGATCGGCACGTCCGACCTGCCGGGCCTGCTGGCCGAAAAGCTGGCGGACGGGCGGACGGTCCAGGAGAACATTGATGCGGTGTCGCTGGTGATCGGGGAGAAGCTCGAGCTGAGCCGGTTGGCGGTCCTAGGTGGCGAGGGCACCCATATCGCGTCCTACATGCACCGACGTAGTGCCGACCTCCCCCCGCAGGTCGGTGTCCTGGTCGAGTTCATCGGCGCCGACATCGAGGCGGCCCGCGCGGCGGCGATGCAGATCGTGGCAATGCGCCCGCAATACGTCTCCCGCGACGAGGTCCCCGCCGATGTGGTCGAGAACGAGCGCCGCATCGCCGAGGCCACTGCCCGAGAGGAGGGGAAGCCCGAGCAGGCGCTCGGCCGGATCGTCGAGGGTCGGGTCAATGGGTTCTTCAAGGACGTCACCCTGCTTGAGCAGGCGTCCGTGCATGACAGCAAGAAGAACGTCAAGGCTGTCCTCGACGCCGCCGGGGTGACCATCCAGCGGTTCGCCCGTTTCGAGATCGGCGGGAGCAACTAGCCCGGCGCGACCTGTAGCACCGGACGTTGTCCGGCCGACCTGGCAGACTCACCCGTCGGTGAGCGCAACGACGAGCGAGGGATGGCCAGCGTGGAGCGAACCACCAAGGGGACCGACGACGGCGCCGGGCCGGGACCGACAGGACACCGGACCGCCGGGCACCGGCCGGCGGGCCACCGGTCCGCCGCACACCGCTATGCACGCGTCGTCCTCAAGCTCGGCGGCGAGATGTTCGGCGGCGGCAAGATCGGCGTCGACCCCGACGTCGTCGCGACGGTCGCCCGCCAGATCGCCGATGTGGTGCGCACCGGCGTCCAGGTCGCCGTGGTCATCGGGGGCGGCAACTTCTTTCGCGGTCACGAGCTGCAGGAGCGTGGCATGGATCGCGCCCGCGCCGACTACATGGGCATGCTCGGCACCGTCATGAACTGCCTGGCGCTTCAGGACGGCCTGGAGAAGCAGGACATCGAGACCCGGGTCCAGACGGCCATCACCATGGGTCAGATCGCCGAGCCCTACATCCCGCTGCG
>JBBRHF010000091.1:0-16121 GCA_038223055.1 Actinomycetes bacterium
CGGGAAGCGACCCAGGACTGGATCCGGGCCCACGCCACGATCAGATCCACCCGGGTATCGGCGTCCAACACGCCCGGGTCCAGCCTGGCCAGCAGACTCACCGTCGACGCGTCCGGCGGGCACCCCAACACCCGCTCCACCGCGATTCGGCCCGCCTGCGCCCGCGCCAGCACTGGCTCGGCGCCGGCCTGGGCGGCGTCGGCCTTCGTGCTGTCGGCCTTCGTGCTGTCGACCTGCGCACCATCGATCTCCGCGTCCTCGACCTCGCCGAACCAGCTCAACGGGTCCAGCGGATCCGGCCGAATCGACGGGTCGAACACATCCACGGGCTCGTCGTCGTCCCTGGGGTCGAAGGGGTCGAACGACTGCCCGGACGGACACATGTCCACCCGCGAGTCGAACGTATCTTCGGCCATACAGACAACGTAGCCAGGGGGTCTGACAGTGCTCAGCCCGAAACCGGCACATCCCGAAAAGATCTTGAACTATTCACTCAGCGACTACGCAACTAGCCCACCAGCACCAGCACCATCACCATCATCGCCGCCACCATCAGTTCGTCCCCTGGGTTGACTGTCGCGCCACCAGCGCTCCGTCGCCGAGGTGCCCGCCGGCGCGGACCTTGACCCTGAGCTTTCGACCGCTCTGCGGGCCGATCGCCGACGCCGGTCCGCAACTGTCGGCAGACGTGTCTGCTTGGTCGGCCGGGCATCGGTGGGCCGCAACGCCTACCAGCCCGGTCGGCCACCCCGTGACCCCCAGGCGCCGTGACCCCCAGGCGCCGTGACCCTCAGGCGCCGAGACCCTCAGGCGCCGAGACCTTCGAGGGCGTCGCGGACCGGCACGAACTTGGCTTGAGCCTCCGCGACCTCGTCGTCAGGATTGGAGTCTGCGACGATCCCGCACCCCGCGAACAGCCGCGCGGTCGCGCCCTCGAGCTGGGCACAGCGCAGCGCGATGCCCCACTCGCCGTCACCTCGGCCGTCGACCCACCCGACCGGCCCGGCGTAGCGGCCGCGGTCCATGCCCTCGAGCTCGGCGAGCAGCGCCACGGCCGGTGCCGTCGGCGTCCCCCCGACCGCGGCCGTGGGATGCAGCGCGGCCACCAGATCCAGCACGTCCCCGGCGCCAACCAGCCGGGCCGTGACGGTCGTCGCGAGGTGGGCGACGTTGGACAGTTGCAGGATCTGCGGCGTCTGCGGGACCTCGAGGTCCTCGACCCGCCCGGCCAGCGAACCGGCCAGCGACTCGACGGCGTAGCGGTGCTCCTCGCGGTCCTTGGCCGAGGACATCAGCGCGGAGCCGCGAGCCCGGTCCTCGGCCGGGTCGGCGCCGCGGGTGACGGTACCGGCGAGGACCCGGGACACGACCCGCTCACCGGCTCGTCCGACCAGCAACTCCGGGGTCGCGCCGACCAGCCCGTCGACGGCGAAGGCCCAGCACTCGGCGTAGCTCTCGGCCAGCCGGGCAAGCAGGAAGCGTGCGTCGATGGGCTCGGCCGCCGTCGCGCAAAGGTCATGGGCGAGCACCACCTTGGCCAGCTCGCCCTCCCGGATGCGGCGGACCGCACTGGTCACGCCCTCGCGGAACGCGGTGACCGAGGACTCCCCGGCGGAGTAACGCAGCCGGCTCGGTCCGGTCACCGGAGCCGGCGTCGCCAGCCGTGGCCCCGACCCCACCGTGGTGAGCCAGGTGACGCCGTCGCGGCGACCGAGCACCACCCGGGGCACGACGAGCACCGACGGTGAGGTCGAGTCGTCGGCGAACGCGAAGCTCCCGAACGCGATCGGGCCGGTGCCGGGTAGCCCCACCTCGTCCTCGACGTCGGTGCCCTCGAGCAGGGCGTGCCACCAGTCCCTGGCCGCTTCGATGCGGTCCGGGCCGTAGATCTCGAACCGGGCCGCCTCGCCCCACCCGACGAGCCCCTCGCCGTCGCGGACCCAGGCCAGCGCCCCTGCGGGGAGGGGCAGCCGGTCCAGCAGCCTGGCGCCCGCGGCGAACTCCACCCGGGTCGTGCGCACGCGTGGCAGCGCCGGCCGGGCGGCCGCCGCTGTGTCCGCCAGGGCTGTGCTCACACCGGAAAGCGTACGACGCGGGCCCTGCCGGCCCGACAGGTCGGCCGTTGCCGACGGGCGTGCGGGGACGCCGTCCTGGGTAGGTAGGGTCCATGAGCGCACCGAGCGAGGACCGCTATACCCACCCGGCCGACGGCGAGGACCCCCGAACGGCGGATCGCGAACTGACCGACCCCGACCACCAGCGTCGACTCGCCCGGGACCGCCAGGTGACCCGTGACCAGCCGGTCGAGCGGGCTCAGGGCACCTCCGCCGACCGTCCCGGCATCAACCCGGCCGACCGCGACCGGATCTGACCCGACCGGATCTGACCCGACCGGATCTGACCCGACCGGATCTGACCGCGACCGGATCTGACCCGACCGGATCTGACCCGACCGGATCTGACCCGACCGGATCTGACCCGACCGGATCTGACCCGCCGGTTTTGAAGCGCCCCGTCAGCGGCGGGCCCGGTGGATGGCCACGATCCCGCCGCTGCGGTTCGACCAGGCCACGCCAGACCAGCCCGCGGCAGCGATGCGCTGCGCCAGGGCCGCCTGGTCAGGCCAGGCCCGGATCGACTCGGCCAGATAGACGTAGGCGTCGGGGTTGCTCGACACCTTGCGGGCAACCGTCGGCAGCGCCCGCATGAGGTAGCCGCTGTAGATCGTGCGGAACGGCCGCCAGGTCGGGTGGCTGAACTCGCAGACCACCAGCCGGCCGCCGGGCTTGGTGACCCGGGCCAGCTCGGCCAGGGCCCCTGCGACGTCACGGACGTTGCGCAGGCCGAACGAGATCGTGACCGCATCGAACGCCTCGTCGGCGAACGGCAGCGCCAGCGCATCCCCCCCGACGAAGTCCAGATCGGGAAACTCCAGGGCGGGCAGGTGCCGACGGCCGACAGCGAGCATGCCGAGCGAGAAGTCACACGCCACCACGTCGGCGCCAGCGTCAAGGAACGGCACCGAGGAGCTGCCGGTCCCGGCCGCGAGGTCGAGGATGCGCTCCCCGGGACGGGCGGCCACGGCGGCGGCGACGGCCCTGCGCCAGCGCCGGGTCTGGCCGAGGGAGAGCACGTCGTTGGTGCGGTCGTAGCGCTCGGCCACGCCGTCGAACATCGCCGCCACCTCATGCGGCGCCTTCTCCAGGCTCGCTCGCGTCACCCGGCCACTGTGGCACAGGCGCCGTCGCACCAGCGGGCGTCGCCGGGGTTTCGATTGCCGTCGCCGTGGCAAGAACCCCACCGTAGGAACACATCCGAGCGACAGACAGGGGATTTCCATGGGTGCCGACGACAAGACCGACAACAAGCTTGAGGAGCTCGGCGGGAAGTTCAAGGAGAAGGCCGGCGACATCACCGGCGACGAGTCCCTCCAGGCCGAAGGCGAGCGTGACCAGTCCAAGGCCAACCTGAAGCAAGCTGGCGAGAAGATCAAGGACGCCTTCAAGGGCTGAACCCGGTACGACGAACAGCGGCAGGCCCCCCGACCACCCTGGTCGGGGGGTCTGCTCGTGCCACCCCGTAGACTCGCCGCCGAGCAGTTCGTGAACGCATTCACAAGCGCACCCGACCATTCGCCGAGGACCCGCTGACCGTGACTTCTCCCGACCCCCGCGATCGCGACGCCACCGTCGATATCGATGGCCACGTCGATGCCGATGGCCACGTCGATGCCGACGGCAACCGCGATCTCGGTGCCAACGTCGATGCCGACGTCATCGTGGTCGGCGCCGGTCCCGCGGGATCGACGACGGCTTACCACCTCGCCCAGGCCGGCCTCGACGTCCTGGTGTTGGAGAAGGCAGCCTTTCCCCGCGAGAAGGTCTGCGGTGACGGGCTCACCCCGCGCGCCGTCCGCTCGCTGATCTCGATGGGCGTCGACACCCGACCCGAGGCCGGGTGGATCCACAACCGGGGGCTGCGCATCGTCGGCGGCGGCATGCGCCTCGAGCTGCCCTGGCCAGAGCTCGCGAGCTACCCGACGTACGGACTGGTCCGGCCACGGACCGACTTCGACGACCTGCTCGCGCGCCAGGCAGTCAAGGCCGGCGCCCTGATGCATGAGCGGACCACCGTCACCGGCCCGGTGCTGGACGAGCGCACCGGGCGCATCACCGGCGTGCACGCCCGAGGCGAGGACGGAGCGGAGTGGACCTATCGCGCGCCGATCGTCGTGGCCGCGGACGGCAACTCCAGCCGCCTCGGTCTCGCGATGGGCCTGCCCGTCCGGGACGACCGCCCGATGGGCGTTGCCGTGCGCACCTACTACACCAGCCCGCGACACGCCGACGAGTGGCTCGAGTCCTGGCTCGAGCTGTGGGACGAGAAGGACGGCCAGCGGCGCCAACTGCCGGGCTACGGCTGGATCTTCGGGGTCGGCGACGGCACGTCCAACGTGGGACTCGGCATCCTCAACACGAGCACCGCGTGGGGCCACGTCGACTACAAGGCGCTGCTGCGGCGCTGGCTCGACCAGACGCCCGAGGAGTGGGGCTTGCGCGAGGAGAACCGCATCCGGCCGGTGCGCGGCGCGGCGCTGCCGATGGGCTTCAACCGCCAGCCCCTTTACGCCCGCGGGTTGCTGCTGGTCGGCGACTCGGGCGGGATGGTGAACCCCTTCAACGGCGAAGGAATCGCCTACGCGATGGAGTCCGGCGAGTTGGCCGCGCAGGTCATCGCGCAGGCCGTGGCCAGGCCCACGTCGGACGCGCGGGAGCGGGCGCTGCAGGGCTACCCGCAGGCGCTGAAGGAGGCCTACGGCGGCTACTACACCCTCGGTCGGGTGTTCGTCCGGCTGATCGGTGACGACCGGGTGATGGCCCTCGCGACCCGCCACGGCCTGCCGCACCCGATGCTCATGCGCTTCGTCCTCAAACTGATGGCCAACCTGACCGACCCCCGCGGCGGCGACGCGATGGACCGGGTCATCAACGCTCTCTCCCGGCTCGCCCCCGCCGCATGACCGACGAGACCAACCCGCCGTTCCGGCGGCGACCGCAACGCTCCTAGGATGGCCAACCCGGGCACCTGACGGGCGACCTGGATGGCGACCACAGGACGAAAGGGGAGTGAGTTTCGACGTGCAGGCCTACGTGCCGATCATGGTTCTCGCGCTCATCGCGGGTGGCTTCGCGGTGGTCTCCATCGGCGCCGGCGCGGTCACCGGACCCAAGCGCTACAACCGAGCCCGGCTAGACGCCTACGAGTGCGGCATCGAGCCGACCCCGCAGCCGGTGGGCGGCGGCCGGTTCCCGGTGAAGTACTACCTGACTGCGATGCTGTTCATCGTCTTCGACATCGAGATCGTGTTCCTCTACCCGTGGGCGGTTGCGTTCGACTCCCTGGGCATGTTCGGTCTGGTCGAGATGGTGCTGTTCATCCTCACCCTGCTCGTCGCCTATGCCTATGTGTGGCGACGCGGTGGCCTGGAATGGGACTGAGGTAAGTCGATGGGAATCGAAGAGAAGCTCCCCAGCGGAGTGCTGCTGACGAGCGTCGAGAAGCTCGCGGGCTACATGCGCAAGAATTCGTTGTGGACGGCGTCGTTCGGCCTGGCCTGCTGCGCCATCGAGATGATGTCCACTGGCGGGGCGCGCTACGACCTGGGCCGGTTCGGCATGGAGGTGTTCCGCGCATCGCCGCGCCAGGCCGATCTGATGATCGTCGCCGGCCGGGTCAGCCAGAAGATGGCACCGGTGCTGCGCCAGATCTACGACCAGATGGCCAACCCCAAGTGGGTGATCTCGATGGGCGTGTGTGCCTCCAGCGGCGGGATGTTCAACAATTACGCCATCGTCCAGGGCGTCGACCACGTCGTTCCGGTCGACATCTACCTTCCCGGCTGCCCGCCGCGGCCGGAGATGCTGATGGACGCGATCCTCAAGCTGCACGCGCAGATCGCCGCGTCGCCCCTCGGCGCCAACCGCGTGCGCATCGACCAGGAGGCCGAGGTCGCCGCCCTCACAGCCGAGCCCACCGGCCACATGAAGGGGCTGCTGCGGTGACCGAGATCGACCGCAACCTGCCGGAGAACCGTCGCCTGGTCCTCCCGCCGGACGTCCCACCAGGGGAAGGGCGGGTCGAGACCGTCGAGGTCCGCCACGGCCTGTTCGGCGCGCACGGCTCGGGCGACACGTCGGGCTACGGCGGCCTCGTCCGACCGGTGCAGCTGCCCGGCGCCGCCGCACGCCCCTACGGCGGGTGGTTCGACGAGGTCGCCGACCGGCTCGAGCGGGCGATGCCTGACTTCGGCGAGGCGGTCGAGACGGTCGTCGTCGACCGCGGCGAGATCACCTTCCACGTACGACGAGAGCACCTCCACCCGACGATGCAGGCATTGCGCGACGACCCGTCGTTGCGTTTCGAGATGTGTCTGGGAGTCTCGGGCGTGCACTACCCGCACGAGGACGGCCGCGAGTTGCACGCGGTCTACCCGCTGCTCTCGATCACCCATCAGCGCAGGATCCGGGTCGAGGTCACCTGTCCCGACGCCGACCCGCACATCCCCTCGGTCGTGTCGGTCTATCCCACCAACGACTGGCACGAGCGCGAGACCTGGGACTTCTTCGGCATCGTGTTCGACGGCCACCCGGCCCTGACCCGGATCGAGATGCCCGACGACTGGCCCGGGCACCCCCAGCGCAAGGACTACCCTCTCGGCGGCATCCCGGTGGAATACAAGGGTGCCCAGGTCGCGCCGCCGGACGAGCGCAGGAGCTACTCATGAGCACCGTGTTCACGCCCCCGGCCGACGCGGACGGCGCGGATCCCTACGCCGGCACCCGGGAGACGACCGAGGGCACGGTCTACACCGTCACCGGGCAGGACTGGGAGGCGCTGACCCAGGCGCTCGGCGAGGCCGCCGAGGAGCGCATCGTCGTCAACATGGGTCCCCAGCACCCGTCCACCCACGGCGTGCTTCGCCTCATCCTCGAACTCGACGGCGAGACGGTCACGGAGTGCCGGCTCGGCATCGGCTACCTGCACACCGGCATCGAGAAGAACATCGAGTTCCGCACCTGGACTCAGGGGGTCACCTTCGTGACCCGCATGGACTACCTCGCGCCGCTGCACAACGAGACGGTCTACTGCCTCGGCGTCGAACGCCTGCTCGGCATCACCGAACAGGTCCCCGAGCGGGCCAGCGTCATCCGGGTGATGCTGATGGAACTCAACCGCATCTCCAGCCACTTGGTCGCCCTCGCGACCGGCGCCCTGGAACTGGGCGCCCTCTCGCCGATGATCTTCGGGCTGCGCGAGCGGGAGACCGTGCTCGACGTGCTCGAGCTGATCACCGGGCTGCGGATGAACCATTCGTTCATCCGCCCCGGTGGCCTCGCCCAGGACCTGCCCAACGGGGCTATCGAGCAGGTCCGCGAGCTGCTGAAGCTGCTGCCCAAGCGGTTGCAGAACACCAAAGACCTGCTGGTCGGCAACGACATCTGGATGCGCCGCACGTCGGGGGTCAGCTACCTCGACTTGACCGGCTGCATGGCGCTCGGGGTCATCGGCCCGATCCTGCGGGCCACCGGGCTCCCGCACGACCTGCGCAAGTTCGCGCCCTACTGCGGCTACGAGGGCTACGAGTTCGACGTCATGACCGAGACGACCTGCGACGCCTACGGCCGGTTCCTCATCCGCATCAACGAGATGGGCGAGTCGCTCAAGATCATCGAGCAGTGCTTGGACAAGCTGTCACCGGGCCCGGTCATGGTTGCCGACAAGAAGATCGCCTGGCCGGCTCAGCTGGCCCTCGGCAGCGACGGCCTGGGCAACTCACCCGACCACATTCGCCACATCATGGGCCAGTCGATGGAGGCCCTGATCCACCACTTCAAGCTGGTGACCGAGGGCTTCCGGGTCCCCGCCGGCCAGGTCTACTCCGCCATCGAGTCCCCGCGCGGCGAGCTCGGCGCCCACATCGTCAGCGACGGCGGCACCCGGCCCTACCGCGTGCATTTCCGCGACCCGTCCTTCACCAACCTGCAGTCGGCCCCGGCCATGGCCGAGGGCGGCATGATCGCCGACGTCGTCGCCACGATCTCCTCCATCGACCCGGTGATGGGTGGCGTGGACCGGTGACCTACGACCTGGCGCTGCGCGAGCGGCTCGAGCTGGACGCGAAGCAGATCATCGGCCGCTACCCCCGGAGCAGGTCGGCCCTGCTGCCGATGCTGCACCTCGTGCAGTCCGAGGAGGGCTTCGTCAGCGCCGCCGGCATTGAGTTCTGCGCGGAGATGCTCGACCTGGCCACCGCCGAGGTCGCCGCCGTCGCGACCTTCTACACGATGTACCGCCGTCGCCCCAACGGCACCTACTCCGTCGGGGTCTGCACCAACACCCTGTGCGCGGTCATGGGCGGCGACGAGATCTTCGCGACGCTCAAGGAGCACCTCGGCGTCGGCCATGACGAGACCACCGACGATGGCGTGATCACTTTGGAACACCTCGAGTGCAACGCCGCCTGCGACTACGCGCCCGTCTTGATGGTCAACTGGGAGTTCTTCGACAACCAGACCCCGCAGTCGGCGACGAGACTCGTCGACGACCTGCGGGCCGGCACCGCCGTGCGCCCCACTCGGGGGCCGCGCCTGTGCACGTTCAAGGAGGTGTCGAGGGTGCTGGCGGGCTTCCCGGACGGCCTGGCCGACGAGGGTGTCTCCGCGGGCCCGGCGACCCTGGTCGGGCTGCACCTGGCTCGCGAGCGTGGCGACACGGCGCCCGCCGGCCCGGGGGGGACCGCGGAGTCTGACCCTGCCCGACCCGGCGACAACAGGACCAACAAGGACGGTGCCGCGTGAGCCTCACCCCGGTCCTCAGCCGCTACTGGGACCACGCGACCTCCTGGACCATGGCGACCTACCAGGAGCACGACGGCTACCGGGCGCTGCGGTCGGCCCTCGCGATGCCACCCGACGACGTCATCGGCCTCGTCAAAGACGCCAACCTGCGCGGTCGCGGCGGGGCCGGGTTCCCGACCGGCATGAAGTGGGGGTTCATCCCGCAGGGTGACGGAAAGCCCCACTACCTCGTGGTCAACGCCGACGAGTCCGAGCCGGGCACCTGCAAAGACATCCCGATGATGATGGCCACGCCGCACGCTCTGGTCGAAGGGGTGATCATCGCCGCCTACGCGATCCGGGCCAACCACGCGTTCATTTACGTGCGCGGCGAGGTCGTGCACGTGCTGCGGCGCCTCCAGCAGGCCGTACGCGAGGCCGCCGAGGCCGGCTTCCTCGGCACCGACATCCTCGGGTCGGGCTTCACCCTGGACATCACCGTCCACGCCGGCGCCGGGGCCTACATCTGCGGCGAAGAAACCGCATTGCTCGACTCCCTCGAGGGCATGCGAGGCCAGCCGCGGCTGCGCCCGCCGTTCCCCGCGATCGCGGGCCTCTACGCCAGCCCCACCGTGGTCAACAACGTCGAGTCCATCGCCAGCGTGCCGCCGATCGTGCTGCACGGCGCCGACTGGTTCCGCAGCATGGGCAGCGAGAAGTCCCCGGGATTCAAGGTGTTCTCGCTGTCCGGCCACGTGACCCACCCCGGTCAGTTCGAGGCGCCGCTCGGCATCACCTTCCGCGAGTTGCTCGGCCTCGCAGGCGGCGTCCGCGAGGGCCACGAGCTCAAGTTCTGGACACCCGGCGGCTCCTCCACCCCGCTGTTCACGGCCGAGCATCTCGACGTCCGCCTGGACTACGAGGACGTGGCGGCGCACGGGTCGATGCTGGGCACCACCGCGCTGATGGTGTTCGACGAGACGACCTGCATCGTGCGTGCGGTGCTGCGCTGGACCGAGTTCTACGCCCACGAGTCCTGCGGCAAGTGCACACCATGCCGCGAGGGCACCTACTGGCTGGTGCAGATCCTGCGCCGGCTGGAGACGGGCGAGGGCACCCAGGAGGATCTCGAGAAGCTGCTCGACATCTCCGACAACATCCTGGGCCGCGCCTTCTGCGCACTCGGTGACGGTGCGACCAGCCCGATCACCTCCTCGGTCAAGTACTTCCGGGACGAATACATCGCCCACATCGAAGGGAAGGGCTGCCCGTTGGACCCTCGCGCCGCCACCCTGTTCGCCGATCCCGCCGGGTCCGTCGCCGGAGCAACCGCCTGATGACCGCCAACGCCAGCACCGGCACTCGCCTCGCCCCGACGGTCGAGCTCGTGACGCTGACCATCGACGGCTTCGAGGTCAGCGTCCCCAAGGGGACACTCGTGATCCGCGCGGCAGAGCTGCTGGGCATCCAGATCCCGCGGTTCTGCGACCACCCGTTGCTCGAGCCCGTCGGCGCCTGCCGCCAGTGCCTCGTCGAGATCGTCGACGCAGGCAACGGCCGGGGTATGCCCAAGCCCGCCGCGTCGTGCACCACCACGGTCGCCGCCGGCATGGTCGTCAAGACCCAGCTCAGCTCGCCGGTGGCCGACAAGGCTCAGCACGGGGTGATGGAGCTGCTGCTCATCAACCACCCGCTCGACTGCCCCGTCTGCGACAAGGGTGGCGAGTGCCCGTTGCAGAACCAGGCGATGAGCAACGGCCGGGCGGAGACGCGGTTCGTCGACATGAAGCGCACCTTTCCGAAGCCGATCAACCTCTCGGCGCAGGTGCTGCTGGACCGCGAGCGGTGCGTGCTGTGCGCCCGCTGCACCCGCTTCTCCAGCCAGATCGCCGGTGACCCGTTCATCGAGATGCTCGAACGCGGCGCGCTGCAGCAGGTCGGCATCTACGAGGCCGAGCCGTTCGAGTCCTATTTCTCCGGCAACGCCGTGCAGATCTGCCCGGTCGGTGCCCTCACCGGCGCGGCCTACCGGTTCCGGGCCCGCCCGTTCGACCTCGCCTCGAGCCCTGGAGTCTGCGAGCACTGCGCCGCGGGCTGCGCGATGCGCACCGACCACCGCCGGGGCAAGGTCATGCGCCGACTCGCCGGCGACGAGCCCGAGGTCAACGAGGAATGGAACTGCGACAAGGGCCGGTGGGCGTTCCACTACGCCACCGCCCAGGATCGGCTGACCAGCCCGCTGGTGCGAGACGCCGAGGGGGCGCTGGTGCCCACCTCGTGGGCCGAGGCGCTCGGGCTCGCAGCCGAGGGCCTGCGCTCGGCCGCCGGGTCCGCCGGCGTGCTCGTCGGCGGTCGCGCGACCGTCGAGGACGCCTACGCCTACGCCAAGTTCGCCCGCGTTGCCCTGCGCACCAACGACGTCGACTTCCGGGCCCGGCCCTCATCGGCCGAGGAGGCGGCGTTCCTCGCCGCCCGCGTCGCCGGAACCGGCCTCGGCGTGACCTACGCCGACCTCGAGCATGCCGGCGCCGTGTTGCTCGTGGGGATCGAGCCGGAGGAGGAGTGCCCGATCGTCTTCCTGCGGCTGCGCAAGGGCGTGCGTAAGAACCGGCTCGCGGTGCACGCCGTGGCTCCGTTCGCGACTCGGGGCCTTGACAAGCTGTCCGGGCGCCTGCTCGCCACCGTGCCCGGCGCCGAAGCCGCCATGCTCGATGCGATCGCACGTCGTGACGACAATGTCGCCGAGGCCGCCACCTCGCTGTGGGGCGGGGGCGCCGTCATCCTCGTCGGGGAGCGGGCGGCCGTGTCCCCCGGCACGCTGTCAGCCGTCGTCCGCCTCGCCGAGGCCACCGGCGCCCGCGTCGCCTGGGTGCCGCGGCGCGCGGGTGAGCGCGGCGCGCTGGAAGCCGGCGCTCTGCCAAACCTGCTCGCCGGTGGCCGCCCGGTCGCCGACGCAAGCGCGCGGGTCGACGTCGCCGCCGCCTGGGGGGTCGACTCGCTGCCGGTCCTGCCGGGCCGGGGCACCGACGCGATGCTCGCGGCGGCGGTCACCGGCGAGGTCCGGGCGCTACTCGTCGGAGGCGTCGACGTCGACGACCTACCCGACCCTGCCGCCGCGCTCGCGGCCCTGGACGCGGCGCCGTTCGTGGTGAGCCTCGAACTGCGGGCGTCGGCCGTCACTGAGCGAGCCGACGTCGTGTTCCCGGTGGCGCCGGTCGTGGAGAAGTCCGGCACCTTCCTCGACTGGGAGGGCCGCGAGCGACCCTTCGCCGAGGTGCTGCGGGGCACCAACGCCCTGCCCGACCTGCGGGTCCTGCACATGCTCGCCCAGGCCCTGGGGGTCGACCTCGGGCTGCCCGACGTGACTGCGGCCCGGGCCGAGCTCGGCGAGATCGAGCGATGGGACGGCACCCGCGTGCCCGCCCCCACGGTCGCCGCGCCCGCACCGGCGCGGCTGGGTCCGGGCGAGGCAGTGCTCGCGACCTGGAACCTGCTGCTCGACCTCGGCCGGATGCAGGACGGGGAGCCGTTCCTCGCGGCGACAGCCCGCCAGCCGGTCGCCGTCGTGTCCGAGCCGACGTCGCTGGCCCTCGGCGCCGGGGCTGGTGACTCGATCACCGTGTCGACCCACGCCGGCTCGGTCACGCTGCCGTTGGTCGTGCGCGATATGCCCGATCAGGTGGTCTGGTTGCCCACCAACAGTCCCGGATCGGTGGTGCGCCGCGACCTGCGGGTCAGCGGCGGCGCCGTCGTCCGTCTGGCTCGAGCCGCAACCGGGCCGGTCGACGGAGGCGGTGCCCGGTGAACGCGACCCTGCTCGCTGCACCCCCCGTCGCCGGCTTCGGCCGCGACCCGGGCTGGCTGATCCTGGCAAAGGCGCTGGCCATCTTCGTCTTCCTCGTCGTCTTGACGCTGCTCACCATCTGGGCCGAGCGCCGGGTCGTGGCCCGCATGCAGCACCGTCTCGGGCCCAACCGGGTCGGCCCGTTCGGGCTCGTGCAGGGCCTCGCCGACGGCGTCAAGCTTGCGCTCAAGGAAGACATCATCCCGAAGGCTGCCGACCGGGTCGTGTTCATCCTGGCCCCCATCGTCTCCACGATCCCCGCCTTTCTGTCCTTCGCGGTGATCCCGTTCGGGCCCCAGGTGTCCATCGGCGGTCACCGAACCAACCTGCAGCTCACCGACCTGCCCGTCGCCGTGCTCTACGTCCTCGCGGTGGCCTCGGTCGGCATCTACGGCATCGTGCTCGCGGGCTGGTCCAGCGGCTCGACCTACCCCCTGCTCGGCGGGCTCCGGTCCACGGCCCAGCTGATCTCCTACGAGGTCGCGATGGGGCTGTCCTTCGTCGGGGTGTTCCTCTACGCCGGTTCGATGTCCACCTCCCAGATCGTGGCGGCCCAAGGCGACTTCTGGTACGCCGTGCTCCTGGCGCCGTCGTTCGCGATCTACCTCGTCTCGATGGTGGGCGAGACCAACCGCGCGCCGTTCGACCTGCCCGAGGCCGAGGGTGAGCTCGTCGGCGGGTTCCACACGGAGTACTCCTCGCTGAAGTTCGCGCTGTTCTTCTTGGCGGAGTACGTCAACATGATCACCGTGTCGGCATTGGCCACGACCCTGTTCCTCGGCGGCTGGCGCGCGCCGTGGCCGCTGTCGGTGTGGCACGGCGCCAACACCGGCTGGTGGCCCATCCTGTGGTTCGTCAGCAAGCTGTGCCTGTTCCTGTTCCTGTTCATCTGGCTGCGCGGCACCCTGCCGCGGCTACGTTACGACCAGTTCATGAAGCTGGGCTGGAAGGTCCTCATCCCCTTCGCGCTCGCGTGGCTGGTGCTGGTCGCGACCGTGCGGGCGGTCAACAACACCTACGCGGTCGACCGCCGCGACCTGCTGCTCTGGGGAGGGCTGGTCGTCGTACTCGCGCTGGCCGTCAGCGTTGGCTATGACGCCATGGTCAGCCGGCGGGAGGCCCGTGCGCCCGTGCAGGACGAGGCGGACGTGTTCGACCCGATGGCCGGGGGCTACCCCGTGCCACCGATGCCTGGGCAGACGCTGCCCAGCCTCCCGGAGCTGGCGGCCGTCGGAGCCACGCCGCGCGCGCCGGCTGACCTGGTCGACCCGACCGAACCGCCGACCACGGAGGAGGACCGGTGAGCGACCTGCTGACCCAGCTCAGGGGCTTCGGGGTCACCTTCGGAATGATGTTCAAGAAGGTGGTCACCGAGCAGTACCCCGAGCAGAAGAAGGGCGAGGATCCCAGCGTCCCGATCGCGCCCCGTTTCCATGGTCGCCACGTGCTCAACCGCTACCCCGACGGGCTGGAGAAGTGCATCGGCTGCGAGCTGTGCGCCTGGGCCTGCCCGGCCGACGCCATCTACGTCGAGGGCGCGGACAACACCGTGGAAGGGCGCTTCTCGCCCGGGGAGCGATACGGTCGCGTCTACCAGATCAACTACCTGCGCTGCATCTTCTGTGGTCTGTGCATCGAGGCGTGCCCGACCCGGGCGCTCACGATGACCAACGAATACGAGTTGGCCGACGTGTCCCGGGAGAGCCTGATCTTCGAGAAGCAGGACCTGCTCGCCCCGATGCTCGAGGGCATGCTGGCCGCACCCCACCCCATGGTGGAGGGCTACACGGACACCGACTACTACCTCGGCAAGGTCGCCAAGGCGACCCGGGCCCAACGCGACCATGTCGCCGCGCGAAGCGGCGACGGCGACCATGTCGCCGCGCGAAGCGGCGACGAGGTCGGCGCATGACCACCACCATGGCCGCAGCCGTCAACACCGGCACGGGGGAGGCCGTCGCCTTCTGGGTGTTGGGCAGCCTGGCCGTTGCGTCATCGCTTGCGATGCTGTTCCTGCGCAAGGCTGTGCACAGCGCGCTGTCCCTCGCGGTGACGATGCTGTGCCTCGCCGCCTTCTATCTCGCGCAGGACGCCGCATTCCTCGGCGTGGTGCAGGTGGTTGTCTACACCGGCGCCGTCATGATGCTGTTCCTGTTCGTGCTGATGCTGGTCGGCGTCGACTCCGCCGACTCCCTGGTCGAGACGCTGCGCGGTCAACGGCTTGCGGCCTTCCTCGCCGCGGTCGGGTTCGCCGGGCTGCTGCTGTTCGGCCTCGGCGACGTGACGATGGACAACCGCGGTCTCGATTCGGCCAACTCGATCGGCAACGTGCCCGCCCTCGCCAATCTCATCTTCAGTCGCTATGTGTTCGCCTTCGAGGCGACCAGTGCGCTGCTGATCACCGCCGCGCTCGGCGCGATGGTCCTCGCCCACCGCGAACGCATCGAGGCCCGGCTCACCCAGCGCGACCGGTCCGAGCAGCGGTTCAAGACCGGGCGGCACCCCGGGACCCTGCCCGGTCCCGGCGTCTACGCCCGGCACAACGCGGTGGACACCCCGGCCCTGCTGCCGGACGGAACCGCCGCGGACCTGTCGGTCTCCCCGGTCCTCACCGCACGTGGCAACGCCCGTCTGCCGACCTCGGATGCCGCGACGATCCGGGCCGTCGAGATCGGCCGGCTCGAGACCGGCGGCGACAACCCGACGCAGGCGGACCGATGAGGCAGGTGGACCGATGAACCCGATGAACTACGTCTACCTGTCCTCCATCCTGTTCTCGATCGGCGCGGCCGGGGTCTTGCTGCGGCGCAACGCGATCGTCGTGTTCATGTGCGTCGAGTTGATGCTCAACTCCTCCAACCTGGCCTTCGTCACCTTCGCCCGCATGCAGGGCAACCTCGACGGGCAGGTGATCGCCTTCTTCGTCATGGTCGTCGCCGCCGCCGAGGTGGTCATCGGGCTGGCCATCATCGTGACGATCTTCCGCACCCGCCGCTCGGCCTCGGTCGATGGCGCCAACCTGCTGAAGTACTAGGGACCTGACTGTGACGACCCTGCCCGCCGCGACCAGCGTCCACGCCGCCGACGTGGCCACCGCCTCCGGCGTCTTCTCGCTGTCCTGGCTGCTCATCGCCTTGCCCCTGCTCGGCGCGGCCGTCCTGCTGCTCGGCGGGCGGCGGACCGACCGGGTCGGGCACCTGATCGGCACCCTGATGCCGGCCGCCTCCTTCGCCATCGGCGCCGTCCTGTTCGTCACGATGCTCGGCCGCGACGCCGACAAGCGCGCGGTCGGTCAGCACCTGTTCAGTTGGATCCAGGTCGGCGGCTTCAACGTCGACGCCGGCCTGCTGGTCGACCAGCTCTCGATGTGCTTCGTGCTGCTGATCACCGGCGTCGGCACCCTGATCCACATCTACTCCGTGGGCTACATGAGCCACGAC
>JBBRHF010000092.1:0-16106 GCA_038223055.1 Actinomycetes bacterium
CCCGACGGCCGAGTTCACGATCGAGCACGCCGCGACGACTGCGGGCCTGCCGCTGCGCGATCCTGCGTTCGATGCGGTGGCGGCGTCCCTCGGTGGTTTGTCGTTCCCCAGCGCGCCGGCCACGGCGGCGCCAGGGCGGTGAACAGGCTTGGCCCCGCGCAGGCGTCGGTGACGTCGGCCGGGCTCGCCGTTCCGGTTGCGTTGCTGATGATCGCTGTGTGCGTCGGCGGTTGGTCGTCGTCGCTGCTGGGCCCGGCGGCGGCCACCGCCGCTACGGCAAGGACGACGGCAAGGGCGGGCGCGACCGCCGCCCCGACGCCGGTCGCCCCGACGCAGGCTGACCCGGTCGCGCTCCGACTGCTGGCGCGGGCCTCGGCAGCGCCCGCGATGACGCCCTACCGCGGCCTGCAGTTCGTGTCCACGTGGAGCTCGGCGGGTTCTACCGGCCTCGTCGTACAGGTCGATCATCGCCCCGGCCTCGGCACCTCCGTGCGCAGCGCGGGTACCGCCGTGGCACCGGGCGGCGACACCTACCTGGTGGCCGGAGCTGCCGAGCCCTCGATCATGGGGGGCGCCGCCCTTCTCGGGCTGCTCGCCGACACCTACGACGTGGTCGCTTCTGGCAACGAGCGGGTCGCTGGCCGAGACTGCTTCGTCGTGACCGCCCGCCGGCCGAAGACCGGGTCGCCGGCCGCCCGCTTCTGCATCGACGAGGTCAGCGGGCTGGTCCTGCGCCGAGAGGTCTACGACGAGCGCGGACGCCTCACCCGGGCCAGCGCCTTCGTCCAGGTCGACGTCGGCCGCGCGACCGCCACCGCACGAGCCCGGCCGGACCGGCAGTCCACCGGTTCGGAGACGAAGCCCACCGGACCCGACCGCAAGCCCGCTGGGTCACCGGCGATCCCCGACGCCTGGTCGCAGCGGGTGGTCGCCGCCGCCCTGGTGCCGATGCGCCACAACGGATGGACCTGCCCCTCCCGCCTGCCGGGCTCGCTCCGGCTGGTCGACGCGCGCCGGACCGGGCGTGACGCGGCCACGATCCTGCAACTGGGCTATTCCGACGGGCTCGCGTCGGTGTCGCTGTTCCAGCAGCCGGGCTGGCTCGACGGCGGTGACCTCGATGGCTATCGACGGACCGTCGTCGCCGGTCACCCCGCCTACGTGCACGACGGGGTCCTGGAACGGGTGATCTGGTCCGCTAGTGGGATGGTGTTCACGCTGGTGGCCGACGCCCCGGCCGGCACCGTCGAGCAGATCGTCGCGGCGCTGCCGCATCCGGCGCCCGATCACGGGATATGGACCAGACTGGGACGGGGGGCGGACCGCGTCGGCTCGTGGTTCAATCCGTTCCAGTGAGCATCGGCCGTTCCAGTGAGCAGTGGCCCTTTGAGCGAGCACCGGGGGGCGGCCGCGAGCACGGCGGTCACGCAGCGCGGAGGACCGAGCACCGACCGACGGACAGACCGGCACCAGGAGCCACGAACACATGACCGACGAACAGGGCCCGCCCGCGGATGTGCCCTGGTGGTCCCGGCCCGGCGGCGACGCGTGGGGCGCCCCGGACCATGCCGCGGGTGCCGCCCGTCCCCAGGAAGTCCCCCAGGTCGACGAGAGCTCGGCCGGCTACGAGCCGTTCGCGCCTCCGCACGCAGCGTTCGAGGCCTTCGCCCCCCAGCACGCAGCCTTCGAGCCACCTTCCCCGTTCCCGACCACGCCCGGCGGCGTCTCCGCCGGCTCACCCTGGGACCTGCCCGGGTCGGCGCCCGACGACCGGGTCGAGGACAGCCTTGGACGCGGCCCGCGGCGGCGCGGCCGGCCGGCAACGGCCACTCTGGTCGCCATCGCGGTGCTGGTCGCGCTGCTCGCGGGTGGTGTCGGAGGCTGGGCGGGCTACCTGCTCGCCACCCGCCACAGCGACTCCGTCACGGTCGACGGAGCCAGCCTGGGTGCCCCGCCCGCCACGTCCGTGCGGCGGGCTGCCGACAGCGTGGCCGGGGTGGCGTCTCGGGCGCTGCCCAGCGTCGTACAGATCAAGGTTGTCACGGCCGAGGGCGACGCCTCCGGTTCGGGCTTCGTCATCGACGAGACCGGCCTGATCGTCACCAACAGCCACGTCGTCGCCACGGCGGACGCCTCGGGCATCGTCGTGGTCTTCTCCGACAACACCACCACCAAGGCCCGGCTGGTCGGCCGGTCCGGCAGCTATGACCTGGCGGTGCTCAAGGTCGGCGCCAGAAACCTGCGGCCGATGCCGCTGGGCAACTCCGACAGCGTGGTGGTCGGCGATGCGGTGATCGCCGTCGGGTCCCCGCTGGGGCTCTCGGGCACGGTGACGAGTGGCATCGTGAGCGCCAAGAACCGCCCGGTCACGGCTGGTGAGCGCAGCGCCGACGACAGCTCATACATCAACGCGATCCAGACCGACGCCGCGATCAACCCGGGCAATTCCGGCGGCCCGCTGGTCAACCTCACCGGGGAGGTGATCGGCGTCAACTCCGCGATCGCGACGGTGGGCGCGTCGGCACTGGGGGGGGCCAGCGGCAACATCGGCGTGGGTTTCGCCATCCCCATCAATCAGGTCCGGCGCACGGCTGAGCAGATCATCAAGACTGGCTCGGCCCAGTTCCCGATCATCGGCGCCTCGTTGGACAGCACGTTCGATGGCGACGGGGCTCGCATCGCGCCTAAGCCGGAAAGCGACGGCACCCCGGCAGTACGCCGCGGCGGGCCGGCGGACCGCGCCGGCCTGAAGGCGGGCGACATCATTGTCGCCATCAACGGCGCCCCGGTGCCGGGCAGCCGCGAGCTGATCGTGGCGATCCGGGCCAAGCGCCCCGGGGACAGCGTGCGGCTCACCGTCACGCGCGCGGGCCGGACGCGCACTGTCGCCGTCGTGCTCGGCTCGTCCAAGGGCTGAGCCCGGGCGGCGCCGTCCCGGTAACGTGGGGGGCAGCCCGCCAGCGGTGCGGCGCCATCAATCGGCCGGGAGGAGCGTCATGATCTTCGACATCGGTCCGTTGGAGTTCCTTGCCCTCGCCGTGGTCGCCATGCTCGTGCTCGGCCCCGAGAAGTTGCCGAAGTTCGCCGCCGACGCGGCCAGGATGCTGCGCACGCTGCGCACGATGGCGAACACGGCAAAGGAGGACGTGCGCCGAGAGCTCGGGCCCGAGTTGCAGGGCATCTCGCTGGAGGATCTCAACCCGCGCACCCTCGTCCGCAAGCACATCCTGGATGAGCTCGACCTCGACGGACTGGGCCTCAACGGGCTGGGCGATGACGGGGACGGCCGGGACGACCGGAATGAAGGAGGGGACGGCGGACCCGCTCGCCCGTCACGAAACGGTCGAGCCAGCGGGTCGGGCTTGAACACGACGAGCACCGGACCGGCCGGCATCGCCAAGCCGGGCATCGCCAAGACGGGCATCGCCAAGCCGGGCATCGCCAAGACCGACTTCGGCAAGGCGGGCACCGGGCAGACGAACGCAGGGCAGACGAACGCAGGTCAGACGAACGCAGGGCAGTCGGACGCAGGTCAGGTGGACGCCAGCCCCGGCCAGACCGGGACCGGCACGTCGTACGACGACGCGACCTAGCCCGCAGAGCCCCAACGGGCCCCGGCGCTGCCCAGATGGTGAGCAGCGGTCCGTCCGACAGGCGAGATTCGCCTTCGTGGCTGGGTGAACGTGCGCGGCACGAGGTGTCGACACCTACGTCCGGTGCGTTTCGCCTCAACTAGGTCACCCTCCGAGAGCCCTCGCTGCCGGAGCCCCACCGCGCCAACCCGAAGTTACGGGTAACCGGGCCACGGGCAACGACGGCAGCGGGGAGCGAACTCAGCGCCCGGCGGGGGACAGGCCGAGCGGACGTCCGGCGAGGCCGCGGGATCGGTGCCCGAGGCGCTGCGCGATCTCGATCAGCGCCGCGGCGGCGGGGGCTTCGGGGTGGTCGAGGACCAGGGGGCGACCCGAGTCGCCGCCCTCGCGCAGGCGGGTGTCGATCGGGATCTGCCCGAGCAGCGGGACTCGGGCGCCGATCGAGCGGGTAAGGCCGTCGGCCACCGCCTGGCCGCCGCCGCTGCCGAACACGTCGACCCGCTCCTTGCAGTGCGGGCAGGGCAGGTAGGACATGTTCTCGATCACGCCGGCGATCTGCTGGTGGGTCTGAAGCGCGATCGTGCCGGCGCGCTCGGCGACCTCGGCGGCCGCCTGCTGAGGGGTCGTGACGACCAGGAGCTCCGCCGGCGGCACCAGTTGGGCCACCGAGATGGCGATGTCCCCGGTGCCGGGCGGGAGGTCCATCAGCAGTATGTCGAGGTCACCCCAGTAAACGTCGCCGAGGAACTGCTGCAGCGCCCGGTGCAGCATCGGCCCGCGCCACACGACGGGCGCGTTGCCGGTGACGAACATGCCGATCGAGATGACCTTCACGTCGTGGGCGACCGGCGGGATGATCATTTCTTCGACCTGCGTCGGGCGACCGGTGACGCCGAGCATGCGGGGAACCGAGTGGCCGTAGATGTCGGCATCGACGACGCCGACCTTCAACCCGGACCGCGCCATGGCGGCAGCCAGGTTGACCGTCACCGAGCTCTTGCCGACCCCGCCCTTGCCGGACGCGACGGCGAAGACCCGGGTCAGCGAGCCAGCCTTGGCGAACGGGATCTCGCGCTCCGCGGTGCCGCTGGGGTTGCCCCGGAGCTGGCTCTGCAGGGCCGCGCGCTGCTCAGGGCTCATGACGTCGAGCTCGACGTGCACCGATGTGACCCCCGGCACCTGGGTGACGGCGGCGGTGACCTCGCGGGTGATCTGCTCGCGCATCGGGCAGCCGGCGACGGTGAGGAACACCTCGACCCGGGCGGCGCCGTCGGGGGCCACCTGCACGGACTTGACCATGCCGAGCTCGGTGATGGGTTTGCGGATCTCGGGGTCGATGACGCTGGCCAGGGCGGCGGTCACGGCCGCGACGATGGGCTCGGTCGTGGTGTCGGGCATAACAGCGATGCTACGTGCCCATCCGGGCCGGGTCCGCCGCGCGCACTCCAGACGGGTCGCGCTCAGGCCCGAGGCAGCTCCCGCCGCGGGTCCCGTGGCGGCTCGCGCCGCGGCTCTCTCTGCTGCTCCCGAGGCGACTCCCGAGCGGGGAGCTCGATCGATTCGGCCCAGCCCGTGGCGACCCGCCGCTCCTCCAGCTCGTCGAGCAATTGGCGCAGCTCGGAGCGCAGGAAGTCGCGGGTGGCCACATCGCCGACCGCCATCCGCAGCGACGCCAGCTCTCGGGTGAGGTAGTCGGTGTCGGCGATGCTGCGCTCGGCCAGCCCTCGGTCCTGCTCGTACTGCACCCGGTCGCGGTCGGCCTGGCGGTTCTGGGCCAGCAGGATCAGCGGCGCGGCATAGGACGCTTGCAGCGAGAGCATCAGGGTGAGCAGGATGAAGGGGTACTTGTCGAAGGCGAGGCCGTTGGCGGTGACGTTCCAGGCCAGCCACACCAGCACGAACACGGTCATGTAGACCAGGAACTTGCCGGTGCCGATGAACCGGGCGATGCGCTCGCTCAGCCGGCCGAACGCCTCGGGATCGTAGGTCGCAGTGGGCAGCCGCCGGCGAACATCCCGCGGCTGGTCCAGCCGGGCGCGCCCCGAACGCCGCTCACGCGCCACGGTCGATCACCCTCACGACTCGGCCGGAGCGACATGCATGGCCACGCGGTCGCGGTCGCGCCAGTCCTCGGGCAGTAGGTGATCCAGTACGTCGTCGACGGTCACCGCCCCGACCAGCCGGTCGTCCTCGTCGACGATCGGCACAGCGACCAGGTTGTACGTCGCCAGGTGATGGGTGATCTGCGCCAGCGGGGTCTCGGCGTGCAGCGGCTCGATGTCGGAGTCGACAACGGCGCTGACGAGGGATGACGGGAGCTCGCGCAGCAGCCGCTGGATGTGCACGATCCCGATGAAGCGTCCGGTCGGGGTCTCCATCGGAGGCCGGCACACGTAGACCTGTGCGGCGAGGGCGGGCGAGAGCTCGGGTTGGCGCACCCGGGCCAGCGCATCGGCGACGGTGGCGTCGGGCGAGAGCACCACCGGCTCGGTGGTCATCATGCCTCCGGCGGTGTCGTCGGAGTACTGCAGCAGCCGGCGCAGCGGCGCGGCCTCGTCGGGCTCCATCAGCGCCAGCAACTTCTGCTGCTCGTGGTGCGGCAGCTCGGAGAGCAGGTCGACGGCGTCGTCGGGCTGCATGGCCTCCAGGATGTCGGCGGCGCGCTCCTCCTCGAGCTTGCCGAGGATCACCACCTGGTCGTCCTCGGGCAGCTCCTCGAGGACGTCGGCCAGCTTCTCGTCGTCCAGCGCCGCAGCGACCTCGACCATCCGCTTGTCGGACAGCTCATGCAGGACGGTCGCGAGGTCGGCGGCGTTGAGCTTCTCGAACGTCGCCAGCAGGTTGGCAGCGCCCTGGCCCTCCTCGACCAACGAGAAGCCGGTGACGGCGTCCCAGCCGACGGTCAGCGCCTCGCCGCGGCGGCGCAGGCCCTTGCCGCCTCGGCGTACAAACAGCCGGGTGACTGCCCAGTCGCGAGTCCGCTGTCGCTCCATCGCGACGTCTTGCACCGTGACGGTGCTCGCGTCTTCGGTGAGGATCACCGAGCGGTCCAGCATCTCGCCCAGCACGAGGGTCTCGGTGGCCCGCTGCTGGAACCGGCGCATGTTGACCACACCCGTCGTGATGACCTGCCCAGCGTCGATCGAGGTGACGCGGGTCATCGGGACGAAGATCCGCCGGCGCCCCGACACCTCGACCACCAGACCGAGCACGCGGGGCAGTTCGCGGCCGATGCGCAGGGTCACGACGACATCGCGGACGCGACCGACCGGGTCGCCGATGGGGTCGAAGACGGCGATCCCGGCTAGTCGGGCGATGAAGACTCGCGTCGGTGTGCCGCTCACAAGCCCTCAGGCTACCGGCGTCACCGCACGTCGGCTGCCTCGTCTCAGGTCTCAGGTCTCCAGGTTGGTCGTCTCGTCCTGGCGGCGTCGCCGCGCCCGGCGCCCGATCATGAACGGCAGCGCGCCGCGCGTCGTGGCGGCGGACGCCACCGGGATAGCGGCGTGGGAAGTCGAGGACATCCGGCCAGGCGCCTCGACGATCTCTCCTATGGGTGTCAAGCGGGTGATCGTCGACTCGGCGGCCCACCGGGCCGGCGCCCGCTCGCCGTCGGGGGCGTTGAGGCGTTTCACGTGCAGTTCCTTGGCGGCGAGCTCCCAGTGCTCGGTGCCGGCCTCGACCCCCGTCGGGTCCGCGACCCAGGTGACCAGCCGGGAACCCTTGTCCTTGCTGCGAAGTGTCACGGTCACCGGACCGTGCCCGGCCAAGGGCGGCAGCGCCTGCTCGAGGCCCCCGCTCACCACGTAGGCCGCGCCGTCGAGCCAGACGTGCCACGCCGCCGTGGCGTGGTCCTGATCGGCGGGACGCAGCCAGAGCAGGGCCGACTTCTTGGCGGCCTCGGCCACCAGCGCGGTCGTCAGCGGGTCCGCGGCGGGGGTCATGGCGACGAGACTGCCACAGCCACCTCACGCCGAGGTGGGCCGCCGACGAACGAGGGTGTCCCACAAGGCGGGGCCGGATGGTACGGTTCCCTGATGAGCGGGACATACAGATTGACTGTGGGAGACCGCGGCCGGATCGTGGTCCCTGCCGACGTGCGGGAGCGGGCCGGCCTCGCCGAGGGCACGCTGCTGATCCTGCTGGAGACGCCCACCGGGCTCGTGCTGCTCACCCGCGACCAGTTGAAGGCCCGCGTTCGGGACGACCTGACCGGGCTCGACCTCGTCGGCGACCTGCTCGCCGAGCGCCGGGCCGACGCTGCGGCGGAGGACGTCGCGTGACCCAGGTCCTGGACGCGTCGGCAGTGCTGGCCTTCCTCCAGGGAGAGTCCGGCGCCGAGGTCGTCGAGGCGCGGTTGGGCGAGGACGCCCGGTGCGGGGCCGCCAACTGGTCCGAGGTCGCACAGAAGGTCCGCGCGGCCGGTCGCGACTGGGACCTGGCGCGGTCCCTGCTCGCCGGTTACGGCGTGATCGTCGAGGCGGTCACGGAGGAGGACGCCGAGTGGGCGGCGAGCAGGGGGCGTCCGGGCGAGGGCCTCGCCCTGGCTGACCGCTTGTGTCTCGCGCTTGCCGGACGCCTCGGTGCACCGGCCTGGACTGCCGACCGGGCCTGGGGATCCGACCACCCCGTCCGGCAGATTCGCTGACCCGGTGCAGGAGTCCTCTGTGAGCCCCGTGCCGGCGCCGGCCGGGCGCAGCGCCGTCGCCCGCCCGCCACGGGCCGACTTGCTGCTCATGCCGATCGGGATCCTCGCGGTGTCGACCTCGGGGCCCCTGATCGCCGCGGCCGCCGCGCCGTCCCTCGCGATCGCCCTGTGGCGCAACGTTTTCGCTCTCGGGGTGATCGGACCTTACGCCCTGCTGCGCCATCGCGACGAGCTGCGCGGGCTGGACCGCCGGGAGTGGCGCTGGGCACTGGGCGCGGGACTGCTGCTCGCGCTGCACTTCGCCACCTGGGTGCCCAGCCTCGGCTACACGACGGTGGCATCCGCCACGGCCATCGTGTGCTCCCAGCCGGTCTGGGTGGCCCTGATCGCCCGGTGGATGGGTCACGACGTGCCGCGCCGGGCCTGGGTCGGCATCGCGATCGCGCTCTCCGCGGTGGTCGTGCTCACCGGGGTCGACTTCTCGCTGAACCCACGGGCGCTCGCCGGGGACCTGCTCGCCCTGGCCGGGGGGATCTTTGCGGCCGGCTACACCGTGGCCGGCGGGGAGGTGCGCCGGAGCGTGAGCACCACGGCGTACACGCTCATCTGCTACGGCACCTGCGCGGCGGCGCTGCTGGCTGCGTGCGTCGCCTCCGGCGCGGCCTTGGTGGGCTATGACGCCAAGACCTGGCTTCAGCTGCTGGCCCTGACCGCGGGCGCCCAGCTGCTCGGGCACTCGTTGTTCAACCGCGTGCTGCGTACGACGAGCGCGACCGTGGTCTCGCTGGCGATCCTGTTCGAGGTGCCCGGTGCGGCGATCATCGCCGGGCTGACCCTGGGCCAGACCCCGCCGCTGGCCGCGCTGCCGGCGGCGCTGTTGCTGCTCGGCGGACTGGCCATCGTGGTGTCCTCGGGCTCCGCGGTTTCTCCCGAACCGGGACCCGAGGCGGCGCTGCCGACCCCGTGACCATCTAGGCTCGCACGCGACACGACGTGAGAGGTGGCACACATGGGGACCCGCGAGCTGCGAGCCCGGCGGTCCTGCCTGGCCGTTCCCGGAAGCAGTGTGAAGATGCTGGGCAAGGCGCAGGGGCTGCCCGCCGATCAGGTGTTTCTCGACCTGGAGGACGCGGTGGCGCCGCTGGCCAAGGAGGGTGCCCGAGCCAACATCGTCGCGGCGCTGAACGAGGGCGACTGGACGGGCAAGACCCGAGTCGTGCGCGTCAACGACCTCACGACCAGCTGGACCTACCGCGACGTGATCACCGTCGTCGAGGGGGCCGGGCCGAACCTGGACGCCATCATGCTGCCCAAGGTGCAGTCCGCCGCACAGGTGCTGTGGCTGGACGTGTTGCTCGGCCAGATCGAGGCCACCATCGGCCTAGAGGTCGGCCGGATCGGCATCGAGGCCCAGATCGAGAACGCCCGCGGCCTGGTCGCCATCGACGAGATCGCGGCGGCGTCCCCGCGCACCGAGACGCTGATCTTCGGCCCGGCCGACTTCATGGCCTCGATCAACATGCGGACCCTGGTGGTGGGGGAGCAGCCGCCCGGCTACGACGTGGGCGACGCCTATCACTACATCCTGATGCGCATCCTGATGGCGGCGCGCAGCCACGACCTGCAGGCGATCGACGGGCCATACCTGCAGATCAAGAACATCGACGGGTTCCGCCGGGTCGCCGGGCGGTCCGCGGCGCTCGGCTTCGACGGCAAGTGGGTGCTGCACCCCGGCCAGCTCGACGCCGCGAACGAGGTCTACTCCCCGGGTCAGGGCGACTACGATCATGCCGAACTGATCCTGGACGCCTACGAGCACTACACGTCCGAGGCCGGCGGTCGCCTCGGTGCGGTCATGCTCGGCGAGGAGATGATCGACGAGGCGTCGCGCAAGATGGCCCTGGTCGTCGCCGCCAAGGGTCGGGCCGCGGGGATGGTCCGGACCTCCAGCTTCCAGCCGCCGTCGTAGCCGTTCGCCGTACTGCTCGAGGAACTCTTCACGCTCGCCGGGCGGCAGGAGGGACAGCACCTTCCTGCGCGGACGTCGTCGCGGCGGCGATCATCTCCGGGGAGCTGTCATAGATCGTCGAAGGGCCGGCCCCGCTCGTCGCTGAGCCGCCGGTAGACCGCAGCATCCCACACGCCGAGCACCCTCCCACGCCGTGGTCTTTGTGAGTTGGCTGGCGCCGCCCGATGCTCGTTACTTTGTACCTAATGATAGATTGAGTACAGAGTAAGGAGCATCTATGGCACGCCTTCGCGTCTCGCCTCGCCGAGGGGCCGCCGACGCAGCGGCCGTGCTCGGTCAGCAGATCAAGGCTGCCCGGGTCGCGCGCACGTGGACTGCCGCCGAACTGGCCGCTCGTATCGGCGTGGACCGCCGCACGGTCGCTGCTATCGAAGCAGGCGACACCGCGGTGTCCATCGGCAACGTCTTCAACGCTGCCGACGTCCTTGGAGTCGGGCTGTTCGGCGCCGAGGACCGGGCCGAACTCTCTCGTCTGCGTCGTGAGGGCCGCGACCGTCTCGCCTTGTTGCCCACCCGAGTGGACGCGCCACGGAAGAAGGCAGAGCCCGACGATGACTTCTGACCCGTATCGGGCCCGGCGTGTTTTCGTCTGGACGTGGCTGCCCGGCGAATCCGAACCGGTCGTCGCGGGGGCGCTCGACCGTGTTGCAGCGGCCCGGTTTGACTTCACCTACGGGCGGTCCTATCTCGACAACGAGAGCGCGATCAGCCTCTATGAGCCCGAGCTCCCGTTCCGGCGCGGCGCCCAGGAGCCGCTCGACGGACTGACGATCGCGGCATGTCTCAAAGACGCGACCCCCGACTCTTGGGGTGAGCGCGTCATCGAAAACCGACTGGGGTCGGGCGACACGGAACTCAGTATCGAGACCTACCTGCTCAACTCCGGCTCGAACCGGTTCGGAGCCCTCGACTTCCAGCAGAGCGCCAGCGACTACGTTTCGCGTCTCGACACTGCCAGCCTCGATGAGCTGTACGACGCGGCGGAGAAAGTGCTTGCTGGCGTGCCGCTGAGCCCAGCCATCGGCGACGCACTCATGAACGGGACCGCGATCGGCGGCGCGCACCCGAAGGTGCTCATCAGCGACGAGTCCGGCGACAAGTCCGGCGACAAGTCCGGCGACAAGTCCGGCCCGGGCTACATCGCCAAGCTGTCCGTGTCCACCGACGTACACCCGATCATCCGGGCAGAAGCCGTCGGGATCGAACTCGCGAAGCGCTGCGGGCTTGACGTGCCCAGCGCGCGAGTCATCACGTCGATGGGCCGGGACGTGCTGCTCATCGAACGATTCGACCGGGTGGCCGCCGGTCAGCGCCGACACGTCGTCTCAGGACTGACGATGCTTGGTCTGGATGCTCACCTCGGCGCACGATACGGGTCATACCCCGAGCTGCTCGACGTCTTTCGTGAACGCGCGCTCGCCCCGCGAGATGTCGGTCGCACGCTGTTCGAGCGGGTCGTCTTCAACGTCGCCATCGGCAACAACGATGACCACGCACGCAACCACGCTGCGTTCTGGGACGGCCAGTCGCTCGAGCTCACGCCAGCGTTCGACCTGACTCCGCAGGTACGTTCGACCGACACCTCGGCTCAAGCGATGGACATCGGGCGTGACGGTAGCCGGGGCAGCCAGTTCTCGGTCTGTGTCGCCGCCGCCGCCGACTTCGGGCTGTCACGACCCGCCGCCAAGGGGATCGTCGACCACATCGTCTCGACGGTCGAAGCGCAGTGGCTCGACGCCGCCGACGCCGCCGGGCTCAGCGGGGGCGACCGGAATGCCCTCTGGAGGCGTTCTGTGCTCAACCGCTCGACCTTCTACGAGTGAGGTGGTCCCGCCCCGCTGTTTCGCGGGCCCTCCTGCCGGCACCGCCCTCGACACCGGCAACCAGACCCTCCACACCGGCGACCAGACTCTCCCCTTCGGCGACCAGACCCTCCCCTTCGGCGACCGGCTCCACGCCGTCCCGACCTCAGCCCGCTGGGATATCTGACCCGCCGCACCGGCTCACAAGCGACCTCGCAGCCGAATCCAACCGGGGCGACCATACTGGCTGGGTCGTTTCCCGTGTGAAGATCATCCAAGTTTGCGGCTGGCGACACGCACAGGGGCGTCAGCGGCGACGCGTCAGGACCACAGCGACGAAGGTGGCGAGGAAGGCGCCCGCCGCGCCCGACCCGGCGCGCAGGAACGGCAGCAGGGCGAAGATCACGAACACGACCCCTGCGCCGACGGCACCGGCCAGCGCCGCGACCCGCACCCGCTCGGTGAGGCCACTGCCATGTCGCTCGACGTCACCGCCGCCGCGTCGGGCCGCAGGGCCGGCGACCTTGCCTGGTTTGGCGCCACCCAGGGTGCCCTCGACCTCGGCCAGCAACCGCTCGATATCTGTTCCCTTGTCGCCATCGGCCATGGCTCCATCGTGCCTCACCCGGCCCGCGGATGTCCGGGGTTCTCCCAGCCAGGGTCCTCACGGTCGGGGTTCTCACAGGTGGAACGGGCCACGCAGGCTGGGTGTCGACGGGTCGCCCGCGTGACCCAGCAGGGGCAGGCCGAGCAGCTCCTCGGTGGTCTTGAGCAGCGCATAGTGGTCGATCGGGATCGCCGACCTCGTCCCCGGCCTGGTCGATGGGCCGATGACGACCGTGACCACATGACAGCTTCGGTCGCGGGTGCGCCGGCAGTTCTCGCCGCGGCGCCCGCCCTTGCCCTCGTCCCACGTGAGGATCACCGCGCTGCGCCCCGCGCGGTAGTTGCGGCTCGCGAGCACCCGAGGCAGCACCTGGGCGAGCCAGCGGTCGCCGGTGGCGACCGGGCAGTTGTGGGTGTTGTGGCACTGGTCGGGCACGATCACGCTCAAGGCCGGGAGTCGTCGCCGGGCCAGGTCGGAGCCGAGCCGGCCGCCCGACGGACTGCCCAGGGCCACGTCGGAGGTGGCGCAGTCCGCGGCGAGCGCGGGAAAGTACGTCGGCGGGTTGTGCCGCACGACGTACCGGCCGGAGTCGGTGTGCCGGCACGCGCCGGGCATGCCCTCCGCATAGACCCGCCACGTGCGCCCACGAGCGCTCAGCTGGCCGAAGACCGTCGCCTGCCGTTGAGGGCAGCCGTCCGGCCGGCAGGACGAGGTGACCGCGCCGGTGCCGGTGCGCCCCGAGGCCAGGGCGAGGTAGTTCGGCAGCGACGGGTGGGTCACCGCGACCGAGCGCGTGGCGAGGCCGCAGCGGGCGGCCAGGCCGTTGACGTACGGCGAGCGACGCGCGGTGCTCGAGCCCTTGGCCCCGATGACGTCCTCGAAGGAGTGATTCTCCAGCACCACCCACACGATGTGGTCATAGCGCGCCGGTGGTGTGGTCCGCCAGCCACACGGGCTGGCCGCGGTTCTGGCGCCGGCCACGCTGCTGGAGGCGCTGGTGGAGGTGCGGGTGGAGGCATGATCGGCCGGCGCGCAGCCAATGAGCACGGCCAGGGTGGCCAGGGCGAGGCTGAGCAGGGACGGTCGGGGACGGCGCATGTCATCAGTGTCGGGCCTCGCGGGGCATACTCGAAGGTGGGTGCGGCGACCGCCGCCGAGGGAGCAAGCGCCGAGGGCGCCGGGCCGGACCGGACCGGTTTGGCCGCGGGGGCCGACGTAAGGAGCTGGTCGTGGGACGTCTCGCGCAGACCGACGGTCTGACCGACATCCAGGTGGAGATCATCAACACGGTGCGCGGGTTCGTGGACAAGGAGATCCTGCCCCACGTCGCCCGCCTCGAGCGCGACGACGAATACCCGCAGAAGATCGTCGACGGCATGAAGGACATGGGCCTGTTCGGGCTGATGATCCCGGAGGAGTTCGGCGGCCTGGGTGAATCGCTGCTGACCTACGCGCTGGTGGTCGAGGAGATCGCCCGTGGCTGGATGAGCGTCTCGGGCATCATCAACACCCACTTCATCGTCGCCTACCTGCTCAAGCAGCACGGCACCGATGAGCAGCGCAAGACCCTGCTGCCGCGAATGGCCACCGGCGAGGTGCGCGGGTCGTTCTCGATGTCCGAGCCGGGCTGCGGCTCCGACGTGAGTGCGATCACCACTCGCGGAGTGCGCGACGGCGACGACTATGTCGTGACCGGCCAGAAGATGTGGATCACCAACGGCGGCTCGTCCAACCTGCTGGCGGTGCTGGTGAAGACCGAGGTGGGGGAGGCGTCGCCGTACAAGGCCATGACGACGTTGCTGGTGGAGAAGGAGCCCGGTTTTGGCGAGACCGCGCCGGGTCTGACCATCCCGGGCAAGATCGAGAAGATGGGCTACAAGGGCGTCGACTCGACCGAGGCGGTGTTCGACGGGCTACGCGTTCGGGCCGACCGGGTGCTCGGCGGCGAGCCGGGTCGGGGCTTCTACCAGATGATGGACGGCGTGGAGGTGGGGCGGGTCAACGTGGCGGCCCGGGGGTGCGGGGTTGCCCACCGCGCGTTCGAGCTCGGCATCCGCTACGCCCAGCAGCGCGAGACGTTCGGCCGCCAGATCGCTCAGCACCAGGCGGTGCTGTTCCGGCTGGCCGAGATGGCGACCAAGGTCGAGGCGGCCCACGCGATGATGGTGAGCGCGGCCCGCCGGAAGGACGCCGGCGACCGCAACGACGTCGAGGCCGGAATGGCCAAATACCTGGCCAGCGAGTTCTGCAAGGAGGTCGTCGAGGACTCGTTCCGCATCCACGGGGGCTACGGCTACTCCAAGGAGTACGAGATCGAACGGCTCTACCGCGAGGCGCCGATGCTGCTCATCGGCGAGGGCACGTCCGACATCCAAAAGATGATCATCGGCCGGCGGCTGCTCGAGGACTACGCGCTGCGTGGCTGAGCCGCACGCAGGGCTGGCCGGGCGCGTCCCGGACCAGGCCGTCGCCTGCGGGGCCATCGGATCCCCCCTCTACGCCGCGCTGCTCGAGCGCGTCGCCGACGACGTGCTGGTCGGTGGCCCGAGCGCCGAGATCGCGAACGTGTTTCTCGTCACGTTGCGGACCTGGCCGGGCGGGAAGGAGCGGGCGATCGGAACGGCTGCCCCGCAGGCATGCCCGCCGAGTGGCAGGCTTGAGTCCTCCGGCACCCCCCTGCCGCCGGTCAACTAGGAAGCGAGCCTTGTCGAATGTCAACCCACGAGATGTACTCCGACATCCCGCGCGGTCAGTCGGTAGCCACCTATGACACCTACGTCGAAGCCCAGCGAGCCGTCGACTTCCTCGCCGACGAAGGGTTCCCGGTGCAGAAGGTCAGCATTATCGGCTCGGACCTGCGCATGGTCGAGAAGGTCACCGGCCGCCTGACCCGTGGGCGCGCGGCGGCCGCTGGCGCCGCCAGCGGGGCATGGTTCGGGCTGTTCGTCGGTGTGCTGCTGTCGTTGTTCGCCGACAAGAGCACCAACTCGCTGCTGCTCATCGTCTCGGCCCTGGCTTACGGCGCCGTGTTCGGTGCCGTGTTCGGCTTCGCCGGCCACGCACTGTCCGGCGGGCGGCGCGACTTCACCTCACGCAGCAAGATCGTCAGCAGTCACTACGAGGTGCGCTGCTCGTGGAACGAGGCCGACAAGGCCCGCGAGGTCCTGGCCCGGCTGCAACCACAGGCCACCTAACCTATTCCGGCGCCCAGAGAGTCCAGCCCGTTCCGGCGCCCGGCGCGTCCCGTCGACCGCCGCATCCTTCGTCGTACCAGAGAGGACCGTGCATGCAGTTCGGCCGCTACTACGAGGAGTTCGAGGTCGGGGCGACCTACCGGCACTGGCCCGGCAAGACGGTCACGGAGTACGACGACCACCTGTTCTGCCTGCTCACGATGAACCACCATCCGCTGCACCTGGACGCGCAC
>JBBRHF010000093.1:0-16021 GCA_038223055.1 Actinomycetes bacterium
CATGGCCGCGATGTTCTGGTTGATCCTGAGACCCATGACAAAAGCTCCATCCGTGTGGTGTTCGGCGGCCCATCCGTGGTCCGCTCAGCTATCCCATCGGCACCCCGGGCGCCGCCCTGAGTGATTCGCGCTGGGCCGAACGGATGACCAGCGCAGTCGTCCAACTCCAAGGGGCGATGCATCCCAACGCCGGACGGCGACAGGCCACCGCCGCGTGTCCCGGTGAACTCTGTGCCGGATGTTCCACGACAGCGGAGGACCCGCGTACACGAATTACCCAGGATAGTGGTCGGCTTCGCGCAGCCGTTTCACGCGTGCCGAGCGATCGTGATATCTCACGCTCGTTGACGATCGCGGTTGAGTACTCCATGGCGGCCAACACGTCTGCCCGAATCAGATAGGGGTAATGATCATAAGGTCCTCTATCGTTCTGACCCCAGCCATTTGGCCGAGCACCGTGCTCACCGTGATGCTACGAACCAGGGCGCCTCCCTACGCGGGAACAGCGGATTTCGACTTCGTGTACAACTCGTCGGGAGCCCAGTCCGCACCGGTTGGCCACGCGATAGTTCCCGCGTCCGCGTCAACGTAGACCAGACAGAACAGGCTGTAGTCGGCCAGCAAGGGCTGGAAGACCGGCCCCCACATCAGGGGTTCCATATCGATGATCTTGGCCTCACCCGGGCCGAAGGTGACTTCAAGGACATAGCGGCCAAGCACTCGCACTCCGGTCACGACGACCAGGTCCGGCTCGACGGCCGGCGTCTCAGCATCGATCCTGCTCATGCTTCGTCACCCTTCCCACGTTCGCGGCCCAGTCTAACGATCGGTTCCTGTCGCAGGGCGGCCTCAAAGGCAGTGAGGGCCTCGGCGGTTTGCTCGGCGAGGAGCTTCCTGATCTGCCGATGCTGCTGCGTCGTCAGGCTGCCCGCCAAGATCTCGCCGGTCTCGACCGCGACGGTGGCCAGGCGCCGCCGGCCGGCCATCACGGCCACATGCGGGAGCCTGTGTTCCTCACGACTGTAGAAGTACAGCTTGAAGCCGCCATCGTCATACCAGATGGGCGACATTCCCGCCTCCTTTCTGTGTTCTTGAGCCGCAGGCAACCGTGGAGGCTGGCCAGATTTTCGATGAACGCTAGTAGCGGTTCGCGGTGAGCGCCAAGGGGACGCGCGGCAGAAGACGCCCAGGTTGGCAACTTTCTTCGGGTTCCGTGACCCCACCGGCAGCGTCTACTGAAGTCGGACGCCGAACGTCAGCAAGGGTGCACCCTGCGGGCGCTTGCTCAGTCAAGCAGAACCTCGACCGCGCAGCTCAGTCCCGGGGCTCGGGAAGCCGGACGTCGCGTCACCAGCGGCGCATCCAGCGCCTCGGCCAGCGCCCACGTAGAATTCGTCGTAGGCCGTTACGCTCGCCGGGAACTGCCATGCCCGGGCGATGAGCGGCTATTGATCCCAGCGCAACGCCGCCAGGTCGGCGACATCGGTCACCGCCGCGGTGGCCAGCGCGAGATCAGTCTGGCCGAGTCGCATCCGCCGGCGGAGGGCGGCGAGAACCTCGACGTCGAGCAGGTGCGGGACGTAGGGGTCAGTGTCGGCGTCCTCGTCACCCGAGACGGCGCCTACACGTACACCTGGGGTGTTCACGGGCGTTACCGGCACTGTCATGTAGGCCGTGCGAGCACCGTCAGGCGATGGGCCCGTCAGGCGATAGGTAGGTCACGGATCGCCAGGCGCGTCGGGCTCAACGAGACCACCGCACCTGCCGCCAATGCGCGCCGGCACACTCGGCAGGTTGGCTTCGAGCAAAGCCCTCTGCATGCTGGGTGGGAGATTGGTGACGTGCCGCAGCAGCACCACTGAGGGTGACGTCGCCCGGCGCAACGCCAGCATCATCGGAAAGTCACTGGTCGGCCGTGACCACGACCCAACCTTCGACGACGGCACGCTCGAAGATGGTGGCGTCGCTGGCCGTGAGCAGACCGAGTTCGGCGACGTGGACGACCTCGTAGCCAGCGTCCGCGAGCGGCCCGACGAGAGTCGGTGAGAGGTTGGCGTCAAGCAGCAGTTTCATGCCGGCCGAGCGATCCGCACCTCACGCTCGTTGACGATCGCCGCTGCGTACTCAAGAGCAGCCGGCACGTCTGCCCGAACCAGGTAGGGGTAGTCGATCAAGAGCTCCTCGATCGTGCTGTCCCCCGCCATCTGGCCCAGCACCAAGCTCACCGTGATGCGGAGATCGCGGATGCATGGCACTCCGCCCATCCGGCTGGGGTCGATGGTGATCCGCTCGAATGCCACGGTCGTATCGTATGACGTCATCGACCGACCGGGCCGCGAGGACGTCGAGATCAACGTGACATGGAGTGCACCCGATGCACGGGTGTACCTGTGGGGAGTCTTCTTCACCCAGGACGGCGTCAGCAGCCACATCGAACCGTGATCCTCCGATCGGGCGGTGTGCCAGACGTCACTCGGTCTTCAAGTGCGCACTGCGCCCGGAATGACCACCAACTCGTCTCGAGCGTGGTCAAGCCACGTCCAGGCTAGGCCGGTCTGGTCCTCGTTGGCGAAGTCGACCTCCAGGTCTGCCTGGTAGCCGCCGCGCGCTGGTTCGTAGATCGGGTTCATCGGGGCCTCCTTCCAGGCTTCCGCGTCCAGTGTGGATTGCCTCGTAGGTCGCCGTAGGAGTCCACGAAGAGCTGGTACTGCGGACCATCTGGGCCGTCGAACATCACGGTCCAGTGGGGCTTCCGGAATGTCGGCAACAGCAGCAGAGGCTGAGCGATGTCCCGGTAGAGGATGTGGTAGTAGCGGCGCCGCGCATCCATGTGCCGGACAAGCACCTGGTCCTCGGTTTCCAGCGTTGCCGCCTATGTGGGTTGACTGCCGAAGACCGTGGGCCGTCTGTATGCCGATGTGCTTGGCAACCTCCGGCGCGGTGAGGCCCTCGGGAATCGTGCGCTCAGTCGAGCAGAACCTCGACCGCGCAGCTCAGTCCCGGAGCTCGGGAGAGCCGGACATCGCTCGTCACCCGCGGCGCATCCAGCCCCGGCCAGCGCCACGTAGACCGCGTCGTAGGCCGTGACGTTCGCCCGGAGCTGCCAGGCCCGGGCGATGCCCGGCGCACTCGCCGGCGGAGGAGAGCGAAAACCTCGAAGACGAGAAGGCGCGGGACGTACAGGTCAGGGCCCAGGGCGCAACCGTTCTGGCGCGGGCTCAGCACCGCGCGCGCCGAGCCGTGCAGCCACGATGATCCATGCGTCACGGACGATCAGGTGTCCGGTCGCGCGGCGACGACGGCCTCACGGGCATCAGCGAGGGTTATCGGGTCCCTGCCCGGGCAGCCGCTCGATCGAGCACGTCGGCCAATGATGGGCGCCGCGCGAACGGGACAGTTCTTGTCGGGCGAAATCGGACAGGCTCAGCCCCGCCGCAGCGGCCCGGCGACGCAACTCAGCGTGAACGTCGTCGGGGACGTCACGTATCTGCACCATCTTGTTCACCCTGAACGCCATCTGTGTCTTCGCGCAAGCGGATCACATTCAGAGGTGGGTTTCCGTTTGGTCCAGGGGCCGAGGGACGGGCCGGCCGTCATGTGCCCGCCACGCTCAGGCCGTGGCGGCGCGCCGCCTCCACCAGTTGCCGTCGGCGCTTGCCAGAAGCGTCGCTTGGCCGGTGATGGCTGCCGCCAGGTGGACGGCGTCATAGCCACGAAGCCGGTAGCGCTCGGCCACATCACCAGCGAGCCGCACCAGCACGCTGTCGCAGGCCACGATGCTGACCTGCTCCCAGAGCAGCTCGAACTGATCCCGCGCCGTTCGCGACGAGGCCGCGTCGAGCCGCTTGTGTCGTCGCGCGGCGGCGAGCGCCGCGCGAGCTTCCACGTAGCCGATCTCGGCACACACCACGTAATCCGAGTCGAGCCAAAGCCGCTCCGACTCGTGCCGGTAGGCCTCGTCGTCGATCAACAACTTCATCAGGATCGACGTGTCGACGTAGCAGATCACCGCCGCTGGGCGGCCACGTCATCGTCCAAGGTCCCACCGCCGGCGAGCTTCACCCGCTTGTCCGGCAGGCGCCGCGCGTTAGCCGGCGGTCGCACGATGCCGTCATCCACGAGGACGTTCATCCGGTCCACGTCCGCCCCCACCGGGCACAACCTGGCGATCGGCCGGCCGTGCTCGGTGACCATGATCTCCTCTCCACGCTTGACCCGGGCGAGGTGCGCGCTCAGCTGATTCTTCAGATCACGCACGCCTACGACGACCGTTATCGTCGGTGTGGCCTGTTTCATGTCAGCATTGTAGCCAAATTGAACTTTTGCGGCACGAGATCAGTTTCACAAACATCGAGGACGGCGTGGTGGAGGTCCGTGTCGTGTCGAGTCCCGAGTCCAGAGCTTCAAGCTCGGTCGGCGCCCAGCGAGGGGTCGCCGTCCGCGTTCACTCCGATCGGCGCGGGCGGCTGCGGCTGACGTAGAATCGCGTTCCCCCCGGCCATCGGTTCCGTAAGCTCGCAAGACGGCTGCGCTCGTAGTCCAGAGCGTCGAGGACCTGGTCGGTGTCGAGTTCGTAAAGCGCGGCGATCATCTCGATGGGGTCACCGGCCCGATACTGCTCGGCGAGGACTTCGGCGCGCACGGCACGCACAGCCGACTGACCGAATCGCGGCGTCGGGACGATCCGCACCGCGCGGCTCGGCCCGAAAAGAAGAAAGCCGGCGACGATCTGGTCGTCGTAGCCTAGCTTGGCACATCTGCAAACTCGGCATTCTTCATGAATCGCCTATCCGTTCCGGAGAGGAGCTGCAGATCGGCGTACGTATCGAAAGCGTCAGCGGGCGGTTGGACGTGCCCGCCACGCTCAGGCCGCGGCGCGCTGCCTGGACCAACCGCCGATCGGGCGCTTGCCAGGACCGTCGCATGGCCGGTGATGGCTGCTGCCAGGCGCACGGCGCCATAGCCACGAAGGCGGTGGCGCTCGGCGACATCAGCCGGACCAGCACGCTTTCGACGACGATGCACACCTGCTCCCAGCGCAGCTCGAACTGGTCCCGCGCCGTTCGCAAGAAAGAGGCCGCTCGAGTCGCTTGCGTCGTCGCGCGGCGGCGAGCGCCGCGCGGCCTCCACGTAGCCGATTTCGGCGCACACCACGTAGTCCGAGTCGTTCCAGAGCCGCTCCGACTCGGGTCGGGAGCCTCGTCGTCAATCAAACAGCCTCATCAGGATCGACGTGTCGAAGTAGGAGAGAGCCGCCGCTGGGCGGCGACGTCATCGTCCAAGGTCCCACCTCCCGCGAGCTTCACCCGTTTGTCCGGCAGGCGCCGCGCGGTAGCCGGCGGTCGCACTACACCGGCATCCACGAGGGCGGTCTCTAGCAACCCAGCAAGCAGGTCTGTGACCTCAACCTCCAAGTCAGCTAGACGTCGCGCCTGAGTGGCGCCGCCGCGCACTCCTTCGACCTGAGCGACCCACCAACGCCCTTCGCGAGAGACGGTCACTTCGTATGCCTTCACTTGTCCAACCATCCCTGTCCGAAGATGTGCTCCAACGCTTCCTCATTGCTGCGGGTCACCGTCATCGACATGGCTCCCGCGTGTCCCGTGTGACCTATGCGGCCAACCTCGCGTTTGCTCGCCGTCGAGGCCGCGCGGATGGGATGGACCGGCTCTCATGGGCCATCTACGCCCGTCGAGCCGCTTGTGTCGTCTCGCGGCGGCATATCAGATCACAGAGAAGTGAGCGTCCCAGCGGCGGTGGCCGAAAGCCGATCGGCCTGCGGGAACTTGATCCAGCTGCGGTTGCCTCTTCGGCGCGCTACGCCACCGGCGTCAGCTGCACGCCCGCGGCCCGCGCGCCCAGGCGAAGGCGATGATCCCAGACGGCGAACAGCGTCTCGGCGGCGCCGACAGCGAACAGGCTGGCCAGATGGACCGCGTCCGCACCCCGCAAGGAGTGCTGACCGGCCAGCTCTCCGGCGTGTGCGGTGACAGCCTCGGTCAGGTCAACGGTCCTGGTCGCCGCCCAGTACTCCTCCCATGCCGCCTCGGCCCGACGACGATCGGGCCGGTCCAGACGATGAGCACGCCCGGCAGCGGCCAGCGCGGCGCGCACCTCCGGGTAGGCGAGCCGGCTGGACACTGCGGCATCGCAGCCATCCCACAGCGTTGCGGCGAGGTCGCTGCCGTCCTCCTCGACGAGGAGCTTCACGAAGGCGCTGCTGTCGAAGTAGACGATGGGCATCGCGAATCAACGACGCTGCTCGCTCACCAGGTCGGCCACCGGGCCGCGCGCGCGGACCCGGCTGGCACTGCGCGCGGAAGGACGGTCAGAGCGGACCGGGCGGCTCAGCACGCCACGCTGGACGAGCTGCTCGAGCAACGGCGCCGCGTCCACAGCCAACAACCTCGCCACCGGAGTTCCTCGATCCGTCACAACGATCTCCTCGCCGGCCCGCGCCCGTTCGATCCACCTCGACAGCTCTGCGCGCAAAACACTGATCGCCACGTCCATCAACCCAGTGTACAGGCGGCCACGTGCGATCTGTACAAGCGACGGTCCCGGTGGATGATCGGTCGGCGGGACGGTGCTATGTGCCGATGATGGTCAGGCCCTCATGCTGGACGAAGTCTTGGAAGTCCTTGACGTTCAGCGTCAACGACCCCACCCGCGCGCATCTTTCGTGAGTCAACACGGTTCGTGGACTTGCCAGGTTAACGATTGTAAACTTCCGTGGTGGCGTTCGATGTCGACTGGACGTACGGGGCGGAGCACATGTGGTCCCGGCACCAGTGCGCGGGTTCCCCCGCGCCGGTCACCGGCATCGACTACCTGCAACTCGTCACCGACGCCCACCACCAGCAGGTCATCGCCGAAGAAACGGATCGGCTTCCACGCGCTCTACAGCCGCGGACCCGAAAACTGCGCACCCGAAAACTGCGCACCCGAAACTGCGCACCCGAACAGGTGGTCCTGACTGGGCAGCTGTCCCTTGACGACATCGACATCGACATCGACAGCGACGACCACGTCGATGACCACGGCGGCGGCGCCCGCAGCGATCAGGGACGCGAGGACGTCCGGTGAACATCCAGCGCCTGCAATCGCATTACGGCTTCACCAGAATGCCCTTCGGCCGCAGCCTCGCGCCATCCATGCTGCACCGCCACAACGGGCACGCCGAGGCCGTGGCCCGCATCTCCTGGTGCGTGGACCAGTACGCCCTGGGCGTGGTCACCGGGGAGGTCGGCGCCGGCAAGACTGTCAAGTGCCCGCCACGCTCAGGCCACGGAGGCGCGCTGCCTCCACCACTCGCCGATCGGCGTTTGCCAGGACCGTCGCCTGGCCGGTGATGGAGAGAATTGGCCAGCGGTCGAGGATGCCGGAGATCAGGTGTCATGACAGTCGCTGAGCCTTCACGCTCGTCTCGAGAACGGACAGTCGCCACGGGCCGTCGCCTAGCTCGGTGATGAGCTCCTCAATCCGGTCCCAGTGCTTCACCAGGAGGCGGTTGTAGTCCCAGTTGTTGAGGTCGCGCTTCACCGCGATGAGAACACACCGCAACCGGTTATCGACTATGGCCGCATGCTCACCGGGCCGGGTCCGGGTTCGCTTGTCTCGCAGGATCGCGATGAGACCCTCCCGGCCACGACGGGTATCCAGTCGTCGTCCAGAGCCCCGGGGACGAGTTCGGGGATGCCACGATGCCCTGGGTGAACGGTGTCATGCCGCAGGTATTCATACGCCTTGCCCACGCCCATGAGGCTCTCGTCGACGTAGAATCGCGTTCCCCCGGCCATCGGTTCCGTCAGCTCGCAAGACGGCTGCGCTCGTAGTCCAGAGCGTCGAGGACCTGCTCGGTGTCGAGTTCGTACAGCGCGGCGATCATCTCGATGGGATCACCGGCCCGATACTGCTCGGCGAGGACTTCGGTGGGCACGGCACGCACAGCCGGCTGACCGAATCGCTGCGTCGGGTCGATCCGCACAGCGCGGCTCGGCCCGAGAGGAAGAAAGCCGGCGACGATCTGGTCGTCGTAGCCTGGCACATCTGCAAAGTCGGCATTCTTCATGAACCGCCGGACCGTTCCGGAGAGGAGCAATTGGCCGCGATCAGCGGCGACAACCAGGCGCACGCTCTCCTCAAGCTCGAGTTCCTGCTGAATGTCGTAGACGAGTTGCAGGCTTTCGTCGACGTAGGGGCGGACGTGGGCCAGGGGATAGTTCACACCGAAAATGTCGCGGAGTCGATCGACCACCGGGCGCAGCCTGAGCATCGGGACGCCGCCGTCGCGGTAGTCCGCGAGAAGCGAGGTCTCGACGTACTCGCCCCACGTCACGGCCTCGTGGCCGGTTGACGCTTCGCGAACGACAGGTGGGTAGGCTCTGCCGCTGCGCTGGTAGCCGTCGATCCAGCGACGGGCCGTGCCAGGGCTCAGGCGAAGTAGCTGGTCGACATCACCGAACCCGTAGGTGGGTCGTTCGAGGTAACGAACGCCAGCCATGTCCCATCCTCCGTGGTCGCTCCGCACGATAGATCTGGGGTCGGACACCAGTCTCGTGTGCATCATGACACGACCCCCCTGGCCGGTCCGATGGTCGCGCTTCGTCGTAGGGCGGCGAGATCCACGTCGATCTCTTCGCCGTTCTCGAACGTCATGACGATGTGCGCCTGTCCGCCGAGCGCCCCGATGTAGGCGCTCAGTGTGGACAGAAGCAAGTCTTGGCGCTGCTCCGTCTTGGCGACTGCAACCTAGACACCGAGGGTCTGCGCGAGTTCGGACTGGGTCAGCTCTGCGGCCTTCCGTAGCGCCGCAAGGCTCAACTTGCAAGTTATTGCACCCGCTGACCGACCGATCGGCACCTCACGCTCGTTGACGATCGCGGCTGCATACTCCGTATGGCCTCGTCGAAAGGACACGGGCCCCGCCATAGTCATACAAGACCCGACGTGGGCGGCAATCTCGCTGCCGCGGTGTGGGTTTCCGTCCGTCTCGCCAAGGCCAGGGCTGTCCTGCCGCGTTCGGGCCCTCGGCCTACGGCCGACCGCCGAGGACCGAGGACCGAGGACCCATCCTGCTGTCACCTTGGGCGGCCGGGCGGGTCGCTAACAGTTGCCGTCAGGATCGACCTCGCAGGCACAACCCCATGTCGGTGGCCGCCAGTAAGGTCCGCGAACTGGCTCAAACACGTGAAGGGACCGGGCGTGACCGGACTCCATGAGACTACGGTTTGCGTGCCGATCCCGGTCTTCCTACGGGAAGCAAGCACGACCAGGCGGTCCTGTACTCGGAAGTCCGGGCAGCCGGCGTCGCAGACATCCTCACCTATGAACACCTGCCCGCGCGATCCGAACCGCTGCTGTGGATCCCTACGCGGTCGCGTGGTGCTGGACTCATGGGAGAGCATGGCAGGACCGGATCGCTCCGGTCGTTACGGACGTCAGGAAACTGTGAAGTGCGCGAAGCCCGGCTCGCCCACCGTCCGGAGGGCTGCCGGGCTCACTTCAGGGCGCTATTGCGCCCAGCAACTAGACCATAGGGCCGAGCCCCGACAACGTCAACGCACCGCCGCGAAGTCACAGGTCGCCGTGCGAGATCAGCCACCCGGGAGGCGTCGGGCGCACGATTGGCGACTGCGCCGCTTGCGAGCGGTAGCGCCCGCAGCTCGGGATCACCGTCGTACTCCAGTTGAGCCTCGGTCACCACGTGAGCGGGCTGCAGCAGCAGGCTGCCGTCGAAGCTAGCTTTTGTACATTTGACATTCTTAGACGTACAGTTGCGCCCATGGCTATCGAGATGCCGATGACCGAAGCCCGCGAGCGGTTCAGTGAGCTCGTCGAGACCGCAGCCCACGGTCCGGTGTTTCTCACCAAGCGCGGCCGCCGACAGGCCGTCGTGCTGAGCCCGACCGAGTACGAGCGACTCATGCAGGCCGACGAAGACTCGGATGACCTCGCCGCCGCCGATGCCGCGATGGCCGAGATCGTGGCCGGGGCGCACCCGATCCCTTGGGAGCAGGTCAAGGCCGACCTCGGGCTGTCGTGACCTACGCGGTCGAAGTTTCCCAGCCGGCAGCCAAGGCACTCGCCAAGATCGAGAGGAAGGCTCGGCTGCGCCTCGTCGGCGCGATCGAGTTGCTGGCCATCGACCCCCGGCCCCCCGCAGCGAAGATGCTCCGGGGTGGCGAGCACGGACGCTGGCGGGTGCGCGTCGGAGACTTTCGCATCGTGTACACCGTGCAGGACGACCGGTTGCTGGTCCTCGCGCTGCGCGTCGCCCATCGACGGGAGGTCTACAACGGCTGACCGAGGACTGTGGTCGTCGCAAATCGGTGGCCCCGCGCCGCTTGACGCCCGGCCTGTTTGACCGGGGCGAGTCGCCGTCGACGATCGTGGCCAATCAGGACCGGAAGTGAAGCAGCCGGGCGGGGCGCCCCGCCGGCTGAGGTTGCTCCCGCGTCAGGCCGAAAGCGCGACCGGCGCCGCCATGTTGACCGGGCGGGCACCGAGGCGGGCGCGGAAGTCGCTCTGCGCCGAGATCTGCGCGTAGTAGGACTCCCGCTTGCGCGCCGCGCACCCATCGGGCCGCCCCGAACCGTGCACCAGGGTCGGCTCCAGCTGGGAGTTCATGCCGTCCTTGAGCAGCGCCAACGCCTCCGCGCGCAGCTGGGACACCCGCGACTCGGTGACTCCGAGCTCCGCGGCGATGGCGGCCATCGGGCGCTCCTCGAAGAAGTACTGCGTCACGACCGTGCGCAGCCGCTCGGGCAACACCAGCACCGCGTCGTGCAGGTAGCCGATCCGCTCGTTGATCATCAGGTGCTCCTCGGGGCTCACGTCGCCCGCCGGCGCGACCCCGTCCAGCGCCGACGGGTCGGCGAACCCGTCCAGCGAGAGCACGACCGCCCGGGCCACGTCGCCGTCGACGGCGCCGACCTGGGAGGTGGCCACCCCGAGGCTCGCCGCGATCTCGCCCTGCGTCGGCGTGCGTCCCAGCGTCGCCGCCAGTTTCTGGGTCGCCGTGGCCTGCTCGCGGGCCTTGGACCGGACCGACCGGCTCGCCCAGTCGCCGCTGCGCAGCTCGTCGATCAGCGCGCCCCGGATGCGGGTGCTCGCGAACCGGCCGAACGGCACTCCGCGGGACGGGTCGAACCCGCGTGCGGCAAACGCCAATGCCGACAGCCCGGCAGACGTCAGCTCGTCCCGACTCACATGAGCCGGCACCTTGCCGATCATCTGGGAGACCAGATATCCCACCAGTGCCAGGTTCGCGGTGACCAGCTGCTCCTCCTCGGCGCGGGTGAGCGAGGTCGCAAGAGGTGCCGGGGCAGAAACCGATGAGAACGTCACACGATGTTCTTCGGCTCGGCCGACCACCGACCTTGAGCACCTGCCGCAAACGGGTTCGAGAAAATGCTCAGGACCCCACGCCGTACGCCGATGAAGACCTTAGACGGACACCGGACCGGCAACACGACGGCTCCGGCAACCGACCACCGCCTCGCACGAGAAGGGCTCCGGACATGGGACTGGCCGAGGTGTCGAACATCCTCTGGCGCGAGCGGGAGATGCTCGAGCTGCTGCTGTTCAAGCTCGACGAGGAGCAGCTCATCCTGACCTCCAGCCGCACGCGCTGGCTCGCGCGCGCCACCAAAGAGGTCGAGATGGTGCTCGAGGAGATCCGCCGCACCGAGCTGGCCCGCGCCGTCGAGGTCGACAACGCCGGCACCGTGCTGGGTCTGGGCCCCAACCCGAGCCTCACCCGGCTGGCCGACGCCGCCCCCGAGCCGTGGCCCGACCTGCTGCGCGACCACCGGGTGGCCTTCCTCGCCCTCACCGCCGAGATCACCGAGCTCGCCGCGCACAACCGCGACCTGCTCACCAGCGGGCAGCTCGCCGCCCGCGACGCTCTGCTCTCCTTCACCGGCGAGGAACGCACCTACAGTCCCACCGGTGCCACCGTCACCTCCGGGCCGCGCCCGAGGCTGCTGGACGAGGCGATGTAACCGTGAGCACGTTCTCCGGGCTCAACACCGCGCTGACCTCGCTCTACGCGCAACGCCGCGGCCTGGACATCACCGGCCAGAACATCGCCAACGCCAACACCGAGGGCTACTCCCGCCAGCGCGTCGAACTGCAGTCGGTCGGGGCGCCAGCAGTGCCCGCCATGTGGTCGACGTACGGCGGCAGTGCCGGTGGCGTCACCGTCAGCGGCGTGCAGCGGCTGCGCGACAACTTCCTCGAGGCTCGCGCGAGCACCGAGCAGGCCAAGCTGTCCAACCTTGCCGGCGGGCAGGAGACCCTGGCCGGCATTGAACGGGTGTTCCAAGAGCCAGGTAAGACCGGCCTGCAGTCTCAGCTGTCCGACATGTGGGGCGCCTGGGGTGACGTCGCGAACCAGCCGACGAACGAGGCCGCGCGCTCTGCAATCCTGCAGAAGACGGAGACGGTTGCGGACAGCCTGCGCCAGGCCAACGGCACCCTCGAAGCCCAGTGGTCGGCGACCCGTGAGCAGCTCGTCACCACGGTCGCGGACGTCAACGCGAACGCCGTCACCATTGGCGAGCTGAACCAGGCGATCCTCACGGCCAGCCAGGCGGGAATCCCCTCCAACGAGCTGGCCGACCAGCGCGACCAGCTGGTGCTGGGCCTCGCCAACAAGGTCGGCGCGACCTCGAAGGCCCGCGAGAACGGCACCGTCGACGTCTACCTCGGCGGCACCGCGCTGGTGCGGGGCAACCGGGCGGACACGCTTGCCGTCGCCGGCCCCACGACTCTGTCGGCCGAGCGCGCCGCCGCCGGGAAGCCCGTCACCGTCGAGTGGGCCGTGTCCGGCACCCCGGCCCAGACCGGCGGCACCTCCGGCTCGTACGTCGCTTCGCTCACCACGACCATCCCGAACTTTGCCGGCAGTCTCGACACCATCGCCAAGAGCATCGTGGACACCGTGAACGCCGCCCACACCACGGGCTACGACCTCGACGGGAACTCGAGCAACAACATGTTCAGCGGCACGAAAGCGGCGGACATCAAGGTGCTCATCACCGACCCGCGCAAGGTCGCCGCCTCGGCCGAAGGACCCACGCCTGGTGTGCCACCCCTGGGCGGTGTGCCCTCCAGCGACAGCCGCAACGCCGCCGCCCTGGCCGGGATCGGCGTGAAGGTCGACGGACCCGACTCGACGTACCGCACGATGATCGTCAACCTCGGCTCTCTCGCCCGCACGGCCAACAGCCGCCTGGCGATCCAGACCCAGGTGGCCGATCAGATCGACGGTGCCCGTGACGCCGCGGCCGGGGTCAACCTCGACGAGGAGATGGTGAATCTCCTGTCCTACCAACGTGGCTACGAGGCCGCGGCCCGGGTCATGACCACCGTCGACGCGACCCTGGACACCCTGATCAACCGCACCGGACTCGTAGGAAGGTGACGTCAGCGATGTCGTCGTTCCGCATCACCCAGCACTCGATCGGCATGCGCACGCTCGCCGGCCTGCAAGGGAACCTGTCCCGGCTCGGCGAGATCCAGCAGCAGCTCTCCAGCGGCAAGCTGATCTCCAAGCCCTCGGACTCACCGACCGGCACGGTCTCCGCGATGCAGTTCCGTTCCGAGATCCGCACCAACGAGCAGTGGGCGCGCAACGCCGACGACGGGCTCGGCTGGCTCAACACCATGGACAGCAAGCTCACCAACGCGCTCGTGCCGCTCAACCGGGCCGGCACGCTCACTCTGCAGGGCCTCAACAGCGGCGCCACCTCACCGGCCGCCCGGGAGGCGCTGGCAGGGGAGATCGACCAGATCCGCGAGGGCCTCATCAACGAGGCCAACACGACCTACCTCGGCCGGCCCGTGTTCGGCGGCACCACCGGCGGGGCCAAGGCCTACGACACCACCGGGGCCTACGTCGGGGCGGCCGCAACCGTTGTGGCTGGCGCCACCGTCGGGATCGCGCGCACGGTCGGCACCGACGCAGCGGTGCGGATCGACCAGACCGGCCCGGAGGTGTTCGGGACCTTCGACGCCGCCACCCCGCCCAGCCCGGGCAACATGTTCCAGATCCTGACCGACATCTCGGCCAACCTTCGCTCCGGCAACACCACGGCGCTGAGCGGCAACCTGGACAGCCTCCAGACCGCCACCAACCGGGTGATCACCAAGGCCGGCGAGATCGGCGCGCGCACCAACCGGATCGAGCAGATGCAGTCGGCGGCCAACGACCGGGTGCTCTCCCTGACCAACTCGCTGTCCGCCGTGGAGGACATCGACCTGCCGAAGACCATCGTCGCGCTGCAGATGCAGGACGTCGCCTACAAGGCGGCCCTCGGGGCCACCCAGAAGATCATCACCCCGTCGCTCGCGGACTTCCTCCGATGAGCGGGACGACCACCACCTCCGGAGCTGCCATCGTGTCCACCATCGAGCTTGCCACCGCCCTCCCCGTGGCCGAGCCTGCCGTCGCGGAAACCGACATCGGGCATGATGGTCCCGTGACCGACGCCGGCGAGCTGGCCCTGCCCAGCCTGGAGTTCGTGGGGCGCGTCGCCGGGTTCCCCGAGCTGCGTCACTTCGTGCTGGTCGAGCTGGAGGAGACCGGGTTCCTGTGCTCGCTGCGGTCCCTCGACGACCCCGACGTGCGCTTCCTCGTCCTGCCGCCGGCGCCGGTGTTCCCCGACTACACCCCCGAGATCGCCGACGACTGGGCCGACCAGCTCGAGCTCACCAGTGCCGAGGAGGCGCTGCTGCTGGTGATCGTCACGCCCGGCAAGTCGGCCGCGGACGCGACCGCCAACCTGCTGGCGCCTCTCGTGGTCAACGTGCGCACCCGCCGCGCCGCGCAGGTCCTGCTCGACGACGCCACCCTGTCGCTGCGCGCCCCGCTACGCCCCGCCAGCTGAGAACGTTCTGAGAAGGGGATCATGCGGCGCCGGATGACTCCCGGGGCGGCACGGAGACGGGGCCCTGGTGACCACGCGAGCCGTCGGGTTTGTCCGCCGGCGCGCCGACATTGGACCAACCAGAGCAGCGTTCGCTTGACCACCTTCGTTTGACCACCTTCGTTTGACCACCTTCGTTTGACCACCTTCACTTGACCACCTTCACTTGACCACCTTCGTTTGACCACCTTCACTTGACCACCCCGCGACGGGCAGCACCTCGGGGCGGCGCTGCCCGTCGGGTTTGCCCACGGCGTCCACGTGATCTGCGGCATCCGGGGGGCGAACTTCAGTTGCCGTCCGGGGTAGCCGGCCGTCGGCCCGCGCCGGCAACGATGCGAGGGCATTGCCATGGGGGCCTCGTCCTGCCTCGTCCACCACGGGCGCCCATTGTCGCGGTCCGCCGCTCTGGCCGCGGCGACCCGCATCACGACGAGCAACCCGATGGTGTCAACTACGACATGTCGCGTGCGTGCGAGTCCGGGTGGGTCCGGCCGGCCGCGGTGATCAACACGATCCGTGGAATCAGAGCGGCCCGCTAATCAGCGCGGCCCGTTGAACCGGAGCGGCGGCCAGCCGTGGCCAATGGCGGCGCAGTTACGGGGGACCTGACCCCGTGGTCGCCCAGCCAGAAAAATAGTTCAAGATCTTTTCGCGGTCGGCCAGTTTCGGGCCGAGCACTGTCAGACCCCCCGGATACGTTGTCTGTATGGTCGAAGATGTGTTCGACTCCCAGGTGGACCCGTGTCCGCCCCAGGCGTGGTTGGACTGGTTCGACCTGCGCTGCGACGAGGACCTCGCTGACCCGTTCGACCCGGCCATCCCGCCGGACCCGCAGGACCCGTGGAGCTGGTCCGACGAGGTCGACGGCATGGGGGACGACGGCGGGGGGGACGACGGCGGGGTCGACGGCGGGGGGGGCCGGGTGCAGGCGCGGGTGCTGTCGCGCGCGGAGACCGGGCGGTTGGTGGTGGAGCGGGTGTTGGGGTGCCCGCCGGACGCGTCGACGGTGAGTCTGCTGGCCAGGCTGGACCCGGGCGTGTTGGACGCCGATACCCGGGTGGATCTGATCGTGGCGTGGGCCCGGA
>JBBRHF010000094.1:0-15829 GCA_038223055.1 Actinomycetes bacterium
CCTGTCGATAGGCTGCGCCACACCGACGATCAGCCACACCGACCACCTGGAGTGCCACCGTGAAGCTCGGTCTCAACCTCGGCTACTGGGGCGCCGGCAACGACGCCGACAACCTCGCGCTCGCCCTCGAGGCCGACACGCTGGGCTACGACGTGGCCTGGGTCGCCGAGGCGTACGGCTCCGATGCCCCCACGGTGCTGGCCTGGGTCGGCGCGAAGACCACGAGGATCGACATCGGCTCGGCGATCTTCCAGATCCCCGGCCGCACCCCCGCCAACTGCGCGATGACCGCCGCAACGCTCGACACGCTGTCCGGCGGCCGGTTCCGCCTGGGCCTCGGCGTCTCCGGCCCGCAGGTCTCCGAGGGCTGGCACGGCGTGCGCTTCGACAAGCCGCTGGCCCGAACCCGGGAGTACGTCGCGATCGTGCGGATGGCGCTGCGCCGCGAGAGCGTGCAGTTCGAGGGAGCCCACTGGACGCTGCCGTTGCCCGACGGCCCCGGCAAGGCGCTCAAGCTCACCGTCCACCCGGTCCGCGAACGCATCCCGCTCTACCTCGCGGCTGTCGGCCCGAAGAACCTGGAGCTGGCCGGCGAGATCGCCGACGGGTGGCTGGCCATCTTCTTCGCCCCCGAGCACGCGGGGGAGACCACCGAGCGGCTGCTCGCCGGGCGGGCGCGCTCGGGCCACCCCGACCTGGCCGGCTTCGACGTCGTACCGACCGTGCCTGTGGTCGTCGGCGACGACGTCGAGGCGTGCGCGGAGCCGGTGCGGCACTATGCCGCCCTCTACATCGGCGGGATGGGCAGCCGGGAGCAGAACTTCTACAACCAGCTGGCGGTGCGGATGGGCTACGACGAGGCCGCCCAGCAGGTGCAGGACCTCTACCTGGCCCGCCGGCAGCGCGACGCCGCAGCGGCGGTTCCGTTGGAGTTCATCGACCGCACCTCGCTGATCGGGCCGCCGGCGCGGATCCGGGATCGGCTGGGAGCCTACGCGCAGGCGGGGGTGACGACGCTGAGCGTGTCGACGTACGCCGCCACGCTGGACGAACGGGTCGCCTGCCTGCGCACGGTGGCCGAGGCCCTGGACGCGTCCGGGCTGGGGGAGTAGGCCGTGGTCTCGTGGTTCGAGGCGATCATCCTCGGCGTGGTGCAGGGACTGACCGAGTTCCTGCCGATCTCCAGCAGCGCCCACCTGCGCATCGTCGCCGCGGTCGCCGGCTGGGACGACCCCGGCGCCGCGTTCACCGCGGTCAGCCAGCTCGGCACCGAGACCGCCGTGCTGCTCTATTTCCGCCACGACATCTGGGACATCCTGTCGACCTGGGCGCGGTCCCTGGTCAAACCCGAGCTGCGCGGCGAGCTCGCGGCCCGGATGGGGTGGTACGTCATCATCGGCACGCTGCCCATCGGCATCCTGGGGCTGCTGCTGCAAAACACGATCGAAGACTCGTTCCGCAGCCTATGGCTCATCGCCACGACCCTCGTCGTCTTCGGGGCCGTGCTCGGCTTCGCCGACGCGACCGCCCGCAACGCCCTGCCGCTGACCCGGCTCAACATGCGCGACGGCGTTCTGTTCGGGCTGGCCCAGGCGCTGGCCCTGGTGCCCGGTGTCTCCCGCTCGGGCGGCACCATCAGCGCCGGGCTGCTGCTGGGCTACCGGCGGGAGGCCGCCGCGCGCTACTCGTTCCTGCTCGCGATCCCCGCGGTGCTCGTCTCCGGGCTGTTCGAGCTCAAGGACGTCTTGTCCGGCGCGTCACCGGTCGACTGGGGGCCGACGTTGCTCGCCACCGTCATCGCCTTCGGGGTCGGCCTGGCGGTGATCGTCTACTTCCTGCGCTACATCAGCACCCACAACTTCCGCGTCTTTGTGGTCTACCGGGTCGTGCTGGGCCTGTTCGTGCTCGTTCTGCTGGGCACCGGCGCGATCAACTCCTAGCCGGCGCTGGGCCCACAGGTCAGGGGGTCTTGGCCGCCGGCGCCGCAGTGACCGACTGCGGCATCGGGGCGTTGACCAGGAACGGCGCGGGGTCGACCGGCTGGCCGTCGATGCGCACCTCGAAGTGCAGGTGCGGCCCGGTCGCGTAGCCGGTCGCGCCGATGACGCCGATGACCTGGCCCTTGCGCACCTTCTGGCCGGGCCCGACCGCGAAGCGCGCCTGGTGAGCGTAGAGCGTGGTGATGTGCTTGCCGTCGATGATGCCGTGGTCGATCACGGTCATGTTGCCGTAGGCGACGTTCTGCTCCGTGAGCAGCACGACGCCGGAGTCGGCGGCGTAGGAGAACCCGTCGCCCACCCCCAGATCCTGCCCGGTGTGCAGCTTCACGTAGTGCAGGATCGGGTGGTAGCGCTGCCCGAACGGCGAGGTCAGCTCCCCCGTGCCGGGCCGGGTAAAGCTCCCGGAGGCCTTTCCGGTGCCCGCCGAGAGGCCCGCGCCGAGACCGTTGATGCGCTGCCCCAACAGGGTCGACTGGCCGAGCAGGGTGCGGTAGCGCGCCTCGTCGACGTCCTTGGCGGCCAGGGCCGCGGCCAGCGCACCCCGCTGCGCCGCGAGGTCGGCCGTGACCTTGGCCTCGGCCGCGGACGCCGCCTTCTCCCGGACAGATATCTCCTTGAGCGCGGTGGCGGCGGCCGTGCGGATGCGCTGCTGCTCGTCCCGGGAGGCCACCAGCTTGGCCTGCGCGCTGACCAGATCGGCCTGCGCGTCGCCCAGGTCGGAGACCACGGCGTTGCCGGCGCTGGCGATGCTCTGCAGGAACGCGAGCCGGTCGGTCATCTGCTCGGGCGTCTGCGAACCGAGCACGAGGGCCAGTTCGTTGAGCGGGCCGTTGGTGCGGTAGGCCGTGCGGGCCAGCTCGCCGAGGTCGGACCTGTGAGACTTGACCCGGCGCCGTACGTCGATGAGGTCGCGCTGCGCCTTGCCGACCGAAAGCACGGCGGCGTGCAGGCCGACCCGGGCTTCGGCGTCGGCCTTGCGGGCCGCAGCGACCTGGGCCCGCAGACCGACCAGCGCGGTGCGAGCGCTGTCGAGGCTGCCCTGAGCGGCTTGCAGAGCCGCCACGGCGGCGATCAGCGCGGGGTCGTCGTGCGGGTCGGGCGGGGGCGCCGGTGTCGTGGGAGCCGGCTTCTTGGCTGCGGGCTTCCTGGGCGCGGGCTTCCTGGGCGCGGGCTTCTTGGTGGCCGGCTTGTTGGTGGCCGCCCGCTTGATCGTCAGCTGCGGAGGCGTCGCCACCGCGGTGGGCGTGGTCAGGGGGGTGGTCAAGGAGGGCGGCGGTGACACCGGCGGCACGCTGAGGGAGACCGAGGAACTGGTGCCGGCGAGAACGCCGCCATGCGCAGCGATCGCGGGCAGCGTGACGCCGAGCAGCGACGTCGCGACGACCGTCACGCCCGCGACCACAGCCGTGGTCAAGCGCATCCTGTCCAACCCCTGGTTAGTCGTCTTAGTCGTCGATCGCACCGTTGACGTCGATCGCATCGTGATCTGCCTGTCGAGACGTGTGCCACATCCACCCCGGCCCGCATAGACAGTCTATGCGCCCTTGCCGGCAGCGGGTACGGAAGCGATTCGACGCCATCCGGCCCTACGTCCCCCGCTCTGTGGTCCACGTCACCGGATGCTCGCCCGGCCGGCTGCGTACAGTTCGCGCGGTGACCACAGTCCTGCTGATCCGGCACGGTCGCACGAGCGCCAACACCTCGGGTGTCCTCGCCGGCTGGACCGAGGGGGTGGCCCTCGACGACGTCGGTCGCGCCCAGGCGGAGGCGCTGGGCCGGCGACTGGCCGGGGTGCCGCTCGCGACGGTCGTGTGCAGCCCGTTACAGCGCGCCGTGGAGACGGCGGACCTCGCCCTCGCGGGTCGGGACGAGGTCCCTCGCGCTGAAGACGATCGGGTCGGCGAGGTGCACTACGGCGCCTGGACGGGCGGCGCGCTCAAGACCCTCGCCAAGGACCCGATGTGGCGGGTCGTGCAGGCCCACCCGTCGGCCGTGACCTTCCCTGGCGAGGACGGCGAGGCGCTGGCGGGCATGGCGACGCGGGCGGTCGCGGCTGTGCGGGAGTGGAACTCCCGCCTGGGAGCCGACGCGACGTACGCCGTGGTGTCGCACGGCGACGTGATCAAGGCGGTGCTGTCCGATGCGCTGGGACTGCACCTTGACCACTTCCAGCGCATCGTGGTGGACCCCGCCTCGGTCAGCATCGTCACCTACGCCCCACTCCGGCCGTTTGTCCACCGAGTCAACGACACGGGCGGGGACCTGTCCTTCCTCGCGCCGCCGGCCAAGCCGCGCCGGCGTGGCCGGTCCGCGCGGGCCGCGTCGTCGGACGCGGCGCTCGGCGGCGGCGCCGGCCCCTCGGCGTAGGCAGTCGAGGCCGGGTCGCCGCAGCGGCATAGGGTTTCGGCATGGCGCGTCAGATCTTCGACTTCGACCCGCCGGAGCGCTTCGTCGCCGGCACCGTCGGCGAGCCCGGCCAGCGGACGTTCTTCCTGCAGGCCCGCGGCGGCGGCCGGGTCACCAGCGTCTCGCTGGAGAAGCAGCAGGTGTCGGTGCTCGCGGAGCGGGTCGAGGCCCTCCTCGACGAGGTGGTGCGCCAATCCGGCGGCGAGGCCCCGGTGCCCGCCATGACGCCGACCGAGCTGGAGGACACCGCGCCGCTGGACGCCCCGATCGAGGAGGAGTTCCGGGTCGGCACGATGGCTCTGGCCTGGGACGGGACTACCGAGAGCGTGCTCGTCGAGGCCCAGGCGCGCACCGAGGACGACGACGACGCGGATGAAACCCCGCTCATCGACGCCGACCAGGACGGCCCCCCACTGCTGAGGGTGCGGATGACCGGCGCGATGGCCCGGTCGTTCGCCAAGCGTGCCAGCGCCTTGGTGGCCGCCGGGCGGCCGGCCTGCCCCTTTTGCGGAAACCCGCTGGACCCGGCCGGCCACGTCTGTCCCAGGGCCAACGGCTACCGACGCTGACGCTGACGGCTTGGCAGACTGGTGCGATGACCGTTCTCGGGGTGGACGCCGCTGTGCCGTTGCTGACCCACGGCACGATCTCCGTCGAGGGTCGGCTGGTCGACGCGTCCAACGCGACGCTCTACTGCGCGATCACGCACGAGGGAGTCAGCGCGTCGTGTGTCTACAAGCCGGTGGCTGGCGAGCGACCGCTGTGGGACTTCCCCGACGGCTCGCTCGCCGGGCGCGAGGTGTCGGCCTACGCCGTGTCCGCCGCGTCGGGCTGGGACGTCGTTCCGCCGACCGTGCTGCGGGACGGCCCGTTCGGCCCGGGCATGGTCCAGCTGTGGGTCGAGGTCGATCCTGACGTCGAGCTCGTCGACGTGGTCGCCCCCGACGAGCTGCCGACTGGCTGGTTACACGTGCTGGACGCGCTTGGGCACGGCGGGGAGCCGGTGGTGCTGGCCCATGCCAACGACGCCCGGCTGAGGCGCATGGCGGTGCTCGACGCCGTACTCAACAACGCCGACCGCAAGGCCGGACACGTGCTGGCACTGCCCGACGGCAGGGTGCTCGGAGTCGACCACGGGGTGTCCTTCCACGTCGAGACCAAACTGCGCACGGTGCTGTGGGGGTGGGCCGGCGACGGGCTCTCCGAGGCGGAGTGTGAGATCCTAGAGCGGCTGCGGTCCCAGCTCGACGGCGTCCTAGGCACCACCCTCGCGGGGCTGCTGCGCCGTTCCGAGATCCGGGCTACCCAGCGCCGGGTGGACCGACTGCTTGCCGCCCAGTCCCTTCCGCGCCCGGGCGGGGGCTGGCCAGCCATCCCGTGGCCGCCGTTCTGACCGCCCGCAGATAGGGTCGGCGACCATGCACGCCTGGCCCGCCCCGCAGGTCCCGTCCCTGCCCGGGGTGGGGGCGCCGCTGCGCGTCCACGACACCTCGACCGGCGAGATCCGTCCGACGGCTCCTGGCCCGGAGGCCCGGATGTACGTCTGCGGCATCACGCCGTACGACGCCACGCACCTCGGCCACGCCGCGACCTACCTCGCGTTCGACCTGATCGGCCGGGCCTGGCGCGACTCCGGCCACCAGGTGCGCTACGTGCAGAACGTCACCGATGTCGATGACCCGCTGCTCGAACGGGCGACCCGCGACGGCCTGGACTGGCGCGACCTGGCCGGTCGTGAGATCGCGTTGTACCGCGAGGACATGTCCAGCCTGCGGATCCTGCCGCCCGAGGCGCTGGTCGGGGCGGTCGAGGCCATCCCGCGCATCGTCGAGGAGATCAGCGCTCTGCGTGACCAGGGCGCCGCCTACGACGTCGAACGCGACGTCTACTTCTCGGCGCACTCTGACCCGCACTTCGGCTCGGTGGCCCACCTGGACGAGCCGGCCATGCTCGCGCTGTTCGGCGAGCGCGGCGGTGACCCCGATCGGGCCGGCAAGCGGCACCCTGTCGACCCACTGCTCTGGCGGGCCGAGCGACCGGGGGAGCCCTCGTGGCCCAGCGCCCTCGGGCCGGGCCGTCCGGGGTGGCACATCGAGTGCACCGCCATCGCGTTGGAACATCTGGGCATGGGCATCGACGTCCAGGGTGGGGGCAGCGACCTCGCCTTCCCGCACCACGAGATGGGCGCGTCCCACGCGCAGGTCCTGACGGGGGAGTGGCCGTTCGCCCGCAACTACGTCCACGCGGGGATGGTGGGCCTGGACGGGGAGAAGATGTCCAAGTCCAGGGGCAACCTCGTCTTCGTGTCCGCCCTGCGGCGCGCCGGCCACGACCCCATGGCGATCCGGCTGGCTCTGCTGGCCCACCACTACCGCACCGACTGGGAGTGGTCCGCCGCAGACCTGGCGGTCGCCGAGGCGCGGCTGGCCCGGTGGCGCGCCGCGGTCCGGTCGCCCGGGGGGCAGCCCGGTCTGGCGGTTCTCCACGACGTACGCCGATGCCTGAGCGACGACCTCGACGCCCCCGGGGCGCTGGCCGTCATCGACCGGTGGGCGGCGGGCGAGGTCTGGCGCTCGGGGCCGGGTGACCGGGGGGGTGTGCCGGGTGACTGGGGGGCTGTGCAGGGCGAGGATCGGGGCGGTGCGCGGGCCGACGATCAGCGGGGTGCGCGGGGCGAGGATCCGGGCAGTGCGCGGGCCGACGATCAGCCGGCGGACGTCGATCCGGCGGCCCTCGTCGCTGCCACCGTGGACGCGCTGCTCGGCGTTCGTCTCTGACCCAACTCGCCGATCTGGGTCACACGGGGTGGCCGTCGTCGCCGCGGCGGCGCAGGTAGCGCTCGAACTCGCGGGCGATCGCCTCCCCGGAGGCCTCCGGGGCCTCCGCGAGGTCCTTGGCCTCCTCCAGCGAGCGGACGTAGCCCGCCACGTCCTCGTCGCCGGCCGCGAGTTCGTCGACGCCGCGCTCCCAGGCCAGGGCTTCGGTGGGCAGGTCTCCCAGCGGGATGGGCACGTCGATCACGTCCTCGACGTGGCGCAGCAGGGCCAGGGTCGCCTTGGGGCAGGGCGGCTGCGCGACGTAATGGGGCACCGCGGCCCAGATCGACACCGCCGGCAGGTCGGCGTGCCCGCAGGCGTCCTGCAGCACCCCGACGATGCCGGTCGGCCCCTCGTATCGAGACGGCTCCAGGTGCAGCGACCGGGAGACGACCTCGTCCGAGGCCGTGCCGGTGACCGGCACCGGGCGGGTGTGCGGCGAGTCGGCCAGCAGCGCACCCAGAGTCACCACCATGCTGACACCGAGCTCCTGGCAGAAGCTCAGGAGCTCGTTCGTGAACGACTGCCAGCGCATGTTCGGCTCAATGCCGCGGACGAGGACTATGTCGCGCCCGATCTCGGGCAGGCGGGCGTAGGAGACCCGCGTCGTGGGCCAGGCGATCTCGCGGATGCCGTCCTCGGTGAGCGAGATCGTCGGCCGGTTGACCTGGTAGTCGTAGTAGTCCTCGGGGTCGAGCATGGCGAGCAGGGTGGCCGACCACGTGCGCTCGAGGTGCTCGACTGCGGCCGTCGCCGCGTCTCCGGCGTCGTTCCAGCCTTCGAACGCGGCGATCAGAACCGGGTCGACCAGCTCGGGAACACCCTCGAGCTCGATCACCCGCACCTCCCGTTGGCACGACGCCTCGACCTGGACCGCGGCCCTGCGAGCCGTCCGGACGTCACCGCGGCAGCCTACGTGGTCGGCTCGGCTTAGAATCGGCCCCGATGAATAACACACCCGAGAGTCTGCGCGAAGCCCTGTCCCGGCGCGTGGTGGTCGCCGACGGCGCCATGGGCACGATGCTGCAGGCGCAGGACCCCACGATGGACGACTTCCAGGGCCACGAGGGCTGCAACGAGATCCTCAACGTCTCCCGCGCCGACATCGTGCGCTCGGTCCACGAGGCCTATTTCGATGCCGGTGTCGACGCCGTCGAGACCAATACGTTCGGCGCCAACCTCGCCAACCTGGCGGAATACGGCATCGAGGACCGCGTCGAGGAGCTCGCCGCCGCGGGTGCCCGGATCGCCCGGCAGGTCGCCGACGAGCGCAGCACCGCCGACTTCCCGCGCTGGGTCCTCGGCTCGATCGGGCCGGGCACCAAGCTGCCGACCCTGGGCCACCTGCCCTACGCCACGCTGCGCGACGCCTACCAGGCGCAGGTGCGCGGGATGATCGACGGCGGCGTGCACGCCCTGATTGTCGAGACGGCGCAGGACCTGCTGCAGGCCAAGGCTGCCGTCATCGGAGCCCAGCGGGCGATGAGCGCCGCGGGGGTCGATCTCCCGCTGATCTGCCAGGTCACCGTCGAGGCGACCGGCACCCTGCTGCTCGGCTCCGAGATCGGCGCCGCCCTGACCGCGCTCGAGCCGTTGGGCATCGACTTCATCGGCCTCAACTGCGCCACCGGCCCGGCAGAGATGAGCGAGCACCTGCGCCACCTGTCCCGCCACGCCCGGGTGGGCCTGTCCTGCATGCCCAACGCCGGGCTGCCCGTGCTCGGCAAGGACGGGGCGACCTACCCACTCCGCCCCGAGCAGCTCGCCGACGCGCACGAACAGTTCACCCGCGACTTCGGCCTCGCGCTCGTCGGGGGATGCTGCGGGACCACACCCGAGCACCTGCGTCAGGTCGCCGAGCGGGTGCGCGGCCGCGAGCTGGCTCGCCGCAAGCCGCGGCCCGACCACGGCGTGGCCTCGCTCTACCAGCACGTGTCGTTCCGCCAGGACACGTCCTACCTCTCGATCGGGGAGCGCACCAACGCCAACGGGTCCAAGGCATTTCGCGACGCCATGCTGGCGGAGCGGTGGGACGACTGCATCGAGATCGCCCGCGATCAGACCCGTGACGGCGCTCACCTGCTCGACGTCTGCATCGACTACGTCGGTCGCGACGGCGTCAGCGACATGAAGGAGGTCGTAAGCCGATTTGCCACCGCGTCGACGCTGCCTCTGGTGCTGGACTCCACCGAGCCCGCCGTCATCGAGGCGGGGCTGGAGATGCTCGGCGGACGATCGGTCGTCAACTCGGTCAACTACGAGGACGGCGACGGGCCCCAGTCGCGGTTCGCCCGGATCATGCCGGTGATCGCGGAGCACGGGGCCGCCGTCGTCGCGCTGTGCATCGATGAGCAGGGCCAGGCCCGCACGGCCGAGTGGAAGGTCCGGGTCGCCTCCCGCCTGATCGAGGACCTCACCACCAACTGGGGCATGCAGGTCCAGGACATCATCGTCGACACCTTGACCTTCCCGATCGCGACCGGGCAGGAGGAGACCCGCCGCGACGGGCTCGAGACGATCGAGGCGATCCGCGAGATCAAGCGCCGGCACCCCGACGTACAGACCACGCTGGGCCTGTCCAACGTGTCCTTCGGCCTCAACCCCGCTGCCCGCATCGTGCTCAACTCCGTGTTCCTGCACGAGTGCCTCAAGGCCGGACTCGACTCCGCGATCGTGCACGCCGCCAAGATCCTGCCGATGACCAAGATCGAGGAAGAGCAGCGCCAGGTCGCGCTCGACCTGGTCTATGACCGGCGAAAGCCCGGCGTCGACGGGGCAAAGGGCTACGACCCGCTGCAGAAGTTCCTCGATCTGTTCGAAGGCGTCGACGCCGCCGCCATGCGCCAGACCCGGGCCCAGGAGCTGGCCGAGCTGCCGCTGGGCGAGCGGCTTGGCCGGCGCATCATCGACGGTGAGCGCAACGGGCTCGAGGGTGACCTCGCCGAGGCCCTCGACACCGGCATGACCGCGCTCGACGTCGTCAACGATCACCTGCTCGAGGGCATGAAGACCGTCGGCGAGCTCTTCGGCCGCGGCGAGATGCAATTGCCGTTCGTCTTGCAGTCGGCAGAGGTGATGAAGGTGGCCGTGGCCTGGCTCGAGCCGCACATGGACAAGACCGACGAGGAGGGCAAGGGCACGATCGTGCTCGCCACCGTCAAGGGCGACGTCCACGACATCGGAAAGAACCTCGTCGACATCATCCTGAGCAACAACGGCTACACCGTGCACAACATCGGCATCAAGGCGCCGATCTCCGCAATCCTCGACGCGGCCGAAGAGCACCGTGCCGACCTCGTTGGCATGTCCGGGCTCCTGGTCAAGTCCACGGTGATCATGAGGGAGAACCTCGAGGAGATGAACGTCCGCGGGGTGGCCGCACGCTGGCCGGTGATCCTCGGCGGAGCCGCGCTGACCCGGGCCTACGTCGAGCAGGACCTGGCCAGCATCTACGACGGGGAGGTTCGCTACGCCCGCGACGCCTTCGAGGGGTTGCGGCTGATGGACGCGATCGTCGCCGTCAAGCGCGGCGTGCCCGGCGCCGAGCTGCCGGCGCTGCGCGAACGCCGAGTCCGCGTCTCCAGCCGCCCCGACCTCACCGCGCCGACCGACATGCCGGCGCGCTCGGATGTCGCGGTCGACAACCCGATCCCCGTGCCGCCGTTCTGGGGCAACCGCATCGTCAGGGGCATTGCCCTCGGCGACTACTCGTCGCTGCTGGACGAGCGGGCCACGTTCATGGGGCAGTGGGGACTCAAGTCCAGCCGCGGGGACGGCCCGACCTACGACGAGCTGGTCGAGACCGAGGGCCGGCCGCGGCTGCGGATGTGGCTCGATCGGGTCAAGTCCGAGAAGATGCTCGAGGCAGCCGTGGTCTACGGCTACTTTCCCTGCGTCAGCGAGGGTGACGACCTCGTCGTCCTCCGTGAGGACGGGACCGAGCGGCACCGCTTCTCCTTCCCGCGACAACGCCACGGCCGGCATCTGTGCCTCGCCGACTTCTTCCGCCCGGCCGGGTCGGGGGAGACCGACGTGCTCGGGGTGCAGCTGGTCACCATGGGGCCGCGCATCGCGGAGGTTGCCGGCGAGCTGTTCGCGCGCAACGCCTACCGCGACTATCTCGAGCTGCACGGGCTGTCGGTGCAGCTCACCGAATCCCTCGCGGAATACTGGCACCAGCGGATGCGCGACGAGCTGGGGTTCGGCGCGGAGGACCCGGATCGCCCGCAGGACTTCTTCGACCTGCGCTACCGGGGCGCCCGGTTCTCGTTCGGCTACGGCGCCTGCCCCAACCTGGAGGACCGCGCCAAGCTGGTCGACCTGCTGGAGCCGGAGCGGATCGGTGTGAAGCTGTCCGAGGAGTTCCAGCTGCACCCCGAGCAGTCCACCGACGCCATTGTGCTGCACCACCCCGAAGCCAAGTACTTCAACGCCACTTGAGCCAGGACCCGGGCAACCAGGCCTTGCGTGCGGACGCCGTGGGCCGCGAGCCGCTCGACCATCGGCTGGCGGCGGTGCTCTGGGACATGGACGGCACCCTGGTCGACAGCGAGCCGCACTGGATCGCGACCGAGCACGCCCTGGTCGAGGCCCACGGCGGTGTGTGGACCGACGCGCACGCGCACGCGCTGGTGGGCAACCCGCTGCTGGTGTCGGCCGACTACATCCGCGAGCACGGCGGCGTCGAACTGCCCAGCGAGGAGATTGTCGAGCTGCTGCTGGACGGGGTCATCTCCCGGATGTCGGGCCGGCTGCCGTGGCGGCCCGGAGCCCGCGCCCTGCTGGAGGAGATCCTGGCCGCTGGCATCCCGTGCGCCCTGGTCACCATGTCCTACCGGCGCTTCGCCGACGCGATCCTCGCCGGCCTGCCCGTCGGCTCGTTCCAGGCGGTCGTGACCGGGGACGAGGTCACCCACGGCAAGCCGCACCCCGAGCCCTATCTCACCGCGGCAGCCCGGCTGGGCGTCGACCCCCGGGACTGCCTGGTGATCGAGGACTCCGCGACCGGCATCGCCTCCGGCGAGGCGGCCGGGGCCACCGTCGTCGGAGTGCCGCATGTCGTGGCCATCCCGGCGGCCCCCAACCGCACCCTGGTCGACTCCCTGGAGGAGCTCGACCTGGGCACGCTGCGGTCCCTCCTGGCGGCTGGCCCGATCGTCTAACCGGGGCTGGCCGGTCGTCTGATCTGACCGGGCCGGCCGCCAGCCGCCCCTATTCGGTCGCGATCGCCTCGAGCACGTTCAATCGGGAGGCCCGACGAGCCGGCAGCCAGGCGGCAAGCACGCCCGCCAGGGCCGCGCCCAGCAGATAGACCAGCAGCGTGGTGACCGGGAAGCCGAGCTCGGTCACGCCCTGGCCCTTGAGCGCCTGCTGCAAGGCCACCCCGAACGCCGAGCCGACGACCAGTCCCAGCAGCCCGCCGAATGCGCAGATCAACACGGCCTCGACCCGGATCATCCGCTTGACCTGCTTCCGGGCCATACCGACGGCCCGCAGCAGCCCGAGCTCGCGGGTGCGCTCGATCACCGACAGCGCGAGCGTGTTGATCACGCCCAGCAAGGCGATGAGCACCGACAGACCCAGCAGGATGTTGATGATCGTGACGATCTGGTTGACCTGTGCGGCCGCCTGGTCGACGAACTCGGACTGATCCTCGACGGTCACGTTGGGGTAGGCCGCGACGGCCGCCTCCAGCCCCTTGCGCACGGTCGCCGACGAGGCACCGTCGGCCAGGCCCACGAGCCCAGCAACGTTGCGCTGGCTGGTGAAGCCCTTGGCCTGCGCCTCGTTCACGAGGTAGTCGCCGAGCAACTGGTTGGCCTTGTAGGTGCCCTCGACCCGCAGGGTCTGCACCCCCGTGCGGGCGAGCTGCAGCGACAGCGTGTCGCCGGGCTTGACCTTTTGCGCTTTCGCCGCGTCCTCCGAGAGCAGGATCGAGTCGGGACCGAGCCGGGCCGACCCCGAGACGGTCTGCACGGTGACCAGGTCATCGAGCGCGGAGCTGGGCAGGGCCGTGACGAACTTCTCCTTGCCGGCGATGCGGACCGCGTCGGCCTTGATGCCGACAGCGTCCTTGACCCCCGGTTGGGAGGTGACCTTGGTGAACACGTCGTCGGGGAATCCCGGCCCCTGCACGTTGAGCACGAAGTCGGCCCGAAGGGCCTTCTCCGTGACGAGCGCGACGCTGGACTTGAGCGACGCACCGAGCACCGTGACCGCGCTGATCAGGGCCACCCCGATCATCAGTGCCGCAGCCGTGGCGGCGGTTCGCCGCGGGTTGCGTACGGCGTTCTCCGTGCCCAGTCGCCCGGGAAGCCGTCGCGAGAACACCCGACCCACGACCGAGGCGGCCGGTCGGGAGATCAGCGGCGAGAGCATCGCGATGCCCACGAACGTGAACAGCGTCCCGACGCCCAGCAAGGGGAGGCCGCCGTCGGCGAGGGCCTTGGCCATGCCGGCGCCCCCGAGGACGAGCAGAACCAGACCGCCGATGGTCTGGCGGTGCAGCGACCGGTCCGGCGTCGCCGCCTCGCGCATCGCCGCGATCGGTGCGACCCGCCCAGCGCGCCGCGCCGGCAGCAGTGCGGCCGCGGCGGTCACCAGGGTGCCGACGAGGACCGCCGCGATCACGGTCCGCGCGGCGACGATGGTCGGACCGTCGGGCAGCTCGGCGCCGAACACGCCGAACAACGCCTTGAGGCCCAGGGCGACGCCGATCCCGAGCACGAGGCCGACCACCGAGCTGATCAGCCCGACGACCACGGCCTCGAGCAGCACGGCGCGGTTGACCTGGCCGCGGCTGGCGCCGAGGGCGCGCATCAGCGCGAGCTCTCGAGTCCGCTGGGCCACCAGCATCGAGAAGGTGTTGAAGATGATGAATGCACCGACGAACAGAGCGATGAGCGCGAAGGTCAGCAGGAATGTGTTGAAGAACCCGAGGCCCTCCTTGACGTCGCTGGACTGGTCCTTGGCCAGCTGCGCACCTGTGATCGCCTTGACCCCGGCTGGGAGAACCTTCGCGACCCGGTCGCGCAATTCCTGCTGGCCCACCCCGTCCTTGGCTGCAACGCTGATGTCGCTGTAGCCATTGGGAACGTCGAGGACGCGTTGGGCGGTGGCCGTGTCGAAGAAGATCGTTGTCTCCCCGGCCAGGGAGCCCTTGCCGTCATATTCCACGATGCCGGCGATGGTGTAGGGCTTGAGCGGGGCGTCGGTGAGCACCGGCGCGACGTCGCCGACGCGGTAGCCCGCCTTCTCGGCCATCGAACGGTTGATGGCGATCTCGTCGCCGTTCTGCGGCGCGGTGCCCTCGGAGATCTTGCCCGTCCGCAGCCGGTTGGACTCGGTCCAGTTGAAGGCAAGGGTGGGTGCGCCGCCCGTCGTGACGACCTTGCCCTTCTTGTTGACCAGTTGGGCGGACCCGGCCACCGAACCCGAGACCGCGTCGACGCCGTCGAGGGTACTGATCTTGTCGACGAGATCGGCCGGCAGCACTTTGCCGCCGCCGAAGCCGTTGCCGGTGTTGGAGCTGATGGTCTTCGGGCTGACGTCGACGGCGACGTTCCGGTTGGTGGTCGCGAACAGGTCGTCGAACACCCGACCGAGGCTGTCGGTCAGCACGAACGCCCCGGCGACGAAAGACACGCCGAGCACGATGGAGGCGGCCGAGAGCAGCAGCCGGAGCTTGCGAGCCCGCAGGCTCTTGAAGGTTGCGCGCAGCATCGGGCTCAGCCCTCGTCGGTGAAGTGGCCGGCCACGTCGAAACGCTTCATCCGCTCCAGCACGCCCTCGGCGTCCGGGTCGGCCATCTCATCGACGATATGACCGTCGGCGAGGAAGAGCACGCGCTCGGCGTAGGACGCCGCGTTGGGGTCGTGCGTGACCATCACGACCGTCTGGCCGAGCTCGCGGACCGACTTGCGCAGGAAGCCCAGGACCTCGGCGCCGGCGCGGGAGTCAAGGTTTCCGGTGGGCTCGTCGGCGAAGATGATCTGAGGTCGACTGGCCAGCGCCCGCGCGCAGGCCACCCGTTGCTGCTGGCCTCCCGAGAGCTCGGTGGGCCGGTGGTTGAGCCGGTCGCGCAGCCCGATCGTGTCGATGACCGTGTCCAGCCACTCCTGGTCAGGCTTGCGACCGGCGATGTCCATCGGCAGGGTGATGTTCTCGATCGCGGTCAGCGTGGGCAGCAGGTTGAACGACTGAAAGACGAAGCCGACAGCGTCTCGGCGCAGCCGGGTGAGCCGCTTGTCGTCGAGCTTGGTGATGTCCACGTCGCCGACGTAGACGGCGCCGTCGGTCACGTCGTCCAGCCCGGCCAGGCAGTGCATCAGGGTCGACTTGCCCGAACCCGACGGGCCCATGATGGCCGTGAACTGCCCGCGGGGCAGGTCGCAGCTGACCGCGTCCAGTGCCACGACCCGGGTGTCGCCGGAGCCGTAGATCTTGGTCAGGCGGTCGGCGCGCGCCGCCATCGGCGAGTCCACGGTGGTGGCTTCGGTGGTCTTCATGGTCACAGCTGTGCTCCCTCAGAGGTTGTCCTGTCTCCACCGTAAAGGTGTGGACCCGGGCCGAGGCCGGGTCCGGGGGTGAATCCAGGGTGAACTCAGC
>JBBRHF010000095.1:0-15747 GCA_038223055.1 Actinomycetes bacterium
GGGCCGCGCTGGCCCTGGCCGGGGCGCTAGAGCACTATCTGCGCGGACGATAGGGATGGGAACACACCGCATGGACCAGCACCGACCGCGCCGGCCGACCCTGATGGGGCCGCTGGCCCTGCAGACCTTCGGCGGCGCACCAGACCCCGCCGAGCTGGCCGAAGTCGCCCACGCGACCGCGTCGGCGCTGGTCGAGGCGGGGCGCAGCTCGGGGGACGCTGCGGCCACCGACCGGCTGGTAGCGCTGATGGACGAGCTCGGGATCGACACCGTCGCCTCGATGTGGGCCGACCGGCCGGCCCGGTCGCTTCCCGGCGCGTTGTGGCGGCTGTACGCGCTGCGGGAGTGGGTGCGGGTGGACCCGGCCGGGTCGGCGGCCGACTTCGAGGCCGGCCGTCACGTCGCGGTGGTCGCGGCCGTTGTGGCCGGCGCCGCGGACCCCCCGACGCCCGACGCGATGGGGGCTCTGCTGGACACGATCCTCGGCGGAGTGTTCCGGGGCGACCTCGCCGTCGCGCTCGAGCGGGCCGGCGCGTTTGCCCGGGTGGCGGCGGTCGGGCGCGCCCACCGGGCCGACGAGGTGGAGGGCGTGGATCCGGGGCAGGCCCACGACCTCACCCGCCGGTCCGCATCGATGCAGCGCACGGCCGAGGATCTCGACGCCGCCGCCGCCTTGTGGCGGACCCAGGATCTGGTGTGACCGACCTGGTGTGAGACGGGCGCCGGGCCGGGAAGCGCCTCACGGCGCTGGGCCGCTCGAAGCGGCTTCATGTGGGACCCGGGGCTACCGCGACCCGGCGCCCGAGCGACCCCGAGGGGCCACGGTCAGAGTCTTGCACACCGCCACCGTGCCGGTCCGCCGTACGGTCGAGCTCGACACCCTTCGCACGTCGTACGACCAATTGCTCATCAGCCCGACAATAGGGAGCGAACGGACACTTGGCTCAGCATCCGGGAGCACCGGAGGTGCCAATGGCCGGATCGCTCCGACCGTCACGTACGAGGGGACACTGCTGTGCGACGAACTTCAGGAGCAATGCTGGCGGCGATGCTCGCCGTTCCGTTGGCGGGCGTCGTTGCCGCCGGAGCGGCGATCATGCCGGGGACGAACGGGCCGGGACTGGCCGCCGTCGGTCCGGTGAGCGCGACCGACGGGTTCCCCGTCTGGTACAAGGACAAGACAGGTCTGCGGCTGGAGAACTGCGTCGCCGCCGCCGATCCGCTGTGCCCGGCTCGCGGGCCGCTGGAGGACGAGAGCGCTCCGCTCTCGTTCCCGGGCAACTACCCCGACGAGGGGTTCTACCTGCTGGCCGACGCCAACATGACCACCGCCAACGGCGGCAACGCCCGCGCCGTCGTGGCGCTGGAGCAGGCCTTTTCAAGCGGACCCGTCGTCGACGGGGACCAGGTGACCTTCGCGCGGATCAGGTACAAGATCACCAACGCGAAAGACGGCGTCGACTACAAGTTCACCTCTCCCGCGGGGGTCAAGACGGTGCAGACCTCCAAGCCCGGCCTGGTCTTCGACACGGAGGACATCGGCATCGGCGCCAAGGGCGACTTCAGCGGCGCCCTGGGCGGTCGGGTCGGGCCGTTCCTGACCTGGGACACCTTCCCCAGCGACCCGGCGCTGAAGCCGGTCAACGGCAGGGACACCTACGTCGGCGATGGCGCGACGCTGCACAAGATCACGGGCAGCCCCTACGGCACCAACGTGTTCCGGGTCGAGGGCCCGGGGGTCAACGGCAGCGCGACCGACGCCTGCCCGACGGTCGGGGGCCCGGTCGCCGACTGCATCGAGACCGACCTGTTCACCCTGCAGGGCAAGCTCGCCACCACCAGTGGCGTGACCGCGGAGCAGGCGACGTACTCGAGGTCGTCGTCGGGCAGCGGGCTGGTCGACGTCTTCGCGTCCTCCGAGCCGGACAATCAGCAGGCGATCCAGGTCACCGACGCGTCCGGTGGGTCCAAGGAGTTCAGCACGACGGGCCTCGCGGGCTCGCTCGGGCACTACTTCGCCCGGGTCGCCTACACCGGAGCGCAGCCACCGGCCAAGGTCCAGGTGTCCAACACCGGTGACGTGCCGGTCACCAACAAGGTCATCAACGTCGTCGACCGGCTCACCGGCAAGGCGGTCTACAACAGCGACGCGCAGTCGCTCACGATCAACGCTGCGTCCAGCGACACCGCCGCCACCCGCACCCTGACGGCGACCGGCTACGGCGCTCTCGCGAATGGCAGCCTCGAGGTCAAACCCCTCGACGCCCCGCCGGTCTCGGTCGTCGTGACCTCGGACGCGGGCGGCACGATCACGGTCCCCGTCGAGGCTGCCGGCAACGCCCGGGCCCCCATCTCCGTGGTCGCCCAGGCCGGACCAAACCAGACCGCTATCACCGGCCAGACGGTCACCCTCGACGGCACCGCCTCCAGCGGCGACGTAGCGACCTTCGCCTGGACCAGCCCGTCGGGCATCGCGTTGACCAGCCCCAACTCTGCGACGCCGACCTTCATCGCTCCGGCTGCGGGGACCTACACCTTCACGCTGACGGTCACCGGACCCGGCGGTCCGTCGTCAGCCACGATGACGGTCACGGTGAGCGCGGTCACGACGGCTACCGCCAACGCCGGTCCCGCCCAGACGGTCCAGCGGGGCACGTCGGTGACCCTCGACGGGTCGGGGTCCACCGGAGCCGCGACGTACGCCTGGACCCAGGTCGTCGGCGCGGGTGACCCGACCGTGACGCTGGCGGGGGCCACCACGGCCAAGCCGACGTTCACCTTCCCGTCGTACAAGTTCCCCGCGGCCAACGGCGCGCTGACCTTCCAGCTCGTCGTCACCAACGGCGGGAGCACCCCGTCGAGTGCCACGGTCAAGATCACCCCGGCGAACGACGCGGTGGTCATCACGGCGGCGCGCTACACGGCCAGCAAGAAGGAGTGGCGCATCGACGGCACCAGCTCGATCCTCGCCGGCCAGACGGTGACCGCGCACCTCGGTCCGCTGTCCGGCCCGGTGCTGGGGACCGCGGTGGTGGACGTCGCCGGGGCCTACTCGGTCCGCGGTACGCCGGGGATCGTCGGTGCCCAGGGGCAGACGGTCAGCGTCGAGTCGGCCAAGGGCGGGACCGCGGCAGGCTTCGCGGCCCGCATCAGCTAGGCGCGCCGACCCAGCCTGAACAGGCCGATCCGGCCCGAACAAGGGTGGCCCCCCACATGGGGGGCCACCCTTCTTTTTCGGGCCATAGGGAGGCCGGGTTGCGCCAACCGTGGGGTATTGGTGAGGTCCGTCACATTCGTTAAGGAATGGGAAATTTGGGGGGTGAACGGGGTGACCCTGAGAGGGATGCGGTGGGCTCCGCCCGACCGCCACCAAGACGGGACGGTCGACATGCGTCGAATCTCCAAGGCAGCGCTCGCAGCGCTGCTCGTACTTCCACTGGCGGGCGGCGTCGCCGCCGCCGCCGTCATCCCACCGGGCACGAACGGCCCCGGTCTCGCCTCGGTCGGTCCGGTGAGCGCCACCGACGGGTTCCCGGTCTGGTACAAGGACAAGGTCGGCCTGCGCCTGGAGCCCTGCATTGTCGCGGCCGACCCGCTGTGCCCCGCTCGCGGGCCGCTGCCGGACGAGACCGCCCCCCTGGTGTTCCCGACCAACTACCCCGACGAGGGTTTCTACCAGCTGGCCAGCGCCACGCTCACCACCGCGAACGGCGGCAAGGCTGTGGTCGAAGGGAACATGGAGGCGGCCTTCGCGAACGGTGGGGTCATCGACGGTGACCAGATCACCTTCGCGCGCACCCGGGTCAGGATCACCAACGCCACGGACGGTGTCGACTACAAGATCACCTCGCCCAACGGGGTTCAGACGGTGCAGACCACCAAGCCCGGTCTGATCTTCGTCACCGAGGACATCGGCGTCGGCGCGAAGGGCGACTTCAGTGGCGCCCTCGGCGGCCGGCTCGGCCCGTTCCTGACCTGGGACACGTACCCGACCGACCCGGCGCTCAAGCCCAATGCAGCAGGCAAGGACACGTACGTCGGTGACGGCGCCACGCCGCACAAGGTCATCGGCAGCCCGTACGGCACCAACTTCGTCCGGATCGAGGCGCCCGGCGTCAACCCGACCCCATTGGTCGATGCCTGCCCGACGCTCGCCGGCAACGCACTCGCGGACTGCATCGAGACCGACCTGCTGACCCTGCAGGGCAAGCTTGCCACCACCAGTGGAGTGACCGCCGAGCGGGCAACGTACTCGACGTCGTCGGCGGGCAGCGGGCTGATCGACGTCTTCGCGTCGTCCGAGCCTGACGGCCCGCAGTCCATCCAGGTGACCGACCCCTCCGCCACCCCCGAGTTCGCCATCACCGGGCTCACCGGCTCCACGGCATCGGCCGGGCACTACTTCGCCCGCGTCCCCTACACCGGTACCCAGCCGCCGACCACGGTTCGCGTCTCCAACATCGGTGACGTGCCGGTCACCAACAAGAACATCACGGTGGTCGACCGCGTCAGCGGCACGGCGGTCTACACGACCGGCGCCCCGGGGACGCCCGGGTCGCTCAAGATCGACGCTGTCTCCAGCGACACGGTCACCTCGCCGGTCCTCACGGCCTCCGGCTTCGGCCCGGCCGACGTGGTCCTCGCTTCCGGCAGCCTGACCATCGCTGCCCTCGACGCCCCCCCGGTGTCGGTGACCGTGACGTCTGCTGTCGGTGGCACTGTCAAGCTGCCGGTCGAGATTGCCGGTGCCGGCGCCACGCCCGTCCCCGTCGTGGCCATGGCAGGCCCCAACCAGACGGCGATCACCGGCCAGACGGTGACCCTGGACGGCACCGCATCCAGCGGCGCCATCTCGACGTTCTCCTGGTCGAGCCCGGCCGGGATCACCCTGGCCAACCCGACGTCGCCACGATCGAGCTTCACCGCCCCCGCGGCGGGTGTCTACACCTTCACGCTGACCGTGACCGGGTCCGGTCCGGCGTCGAGCGCGTCCATGACGGTCACGGTGAGCCCGGCGGCGACGCCGGTTGCTGACGCCGGTCCCGCCCAGACGGTCCAACGAAGCAGCACGGTGACCCTGGATGGTTCCGCTTCCACCAGCGCGGCGACGTACGCCTGGACCCAGATCGCCGCCGTGGGCGACCCGACGGCGGTGCTGACCGGAGCCAACACGGCCAAGCCGACGTTCACCTTCCCGGCGTACAAGTCTCCGGCGAACAACGGCCCGCTGACCTTCCAGCTCGTGGTCGGCAACACCTCGGGGCCCTCGGCGCCCGCCCGGGTCACGATCACCCCGACGACGGACAGCGTTGCCATCACGGTGGCGCAGTACACCCGCAACCGGTCCCTGTGGCGCGTTGACGGCACCAGCACGATCCTCGCCGGCCAGGCCGTGGTGGTCCACCTCGGGCCACTGACCGGTCCCGTGCTGGGGACAACCGCGGTGGACGCGGTCGGGGCCTTCTCGATGCGTGGCACGCCGGGCATCGTCGGCCGCAGCGGCCAGACGGTCAGCATCGAGTCGGCGTTGGGTGGCACCGCGGCCGGCTTCCCGGTGCGCATCCGCTAGCCCTACGGCGCCGCGCCGAACACCGGCGTGGCGCCGACGTCCGTCGGCACGGCGACTGCCGCCGGCCCGTTCACCGCCGCACTCGCCGCACTCGCCGCACTCGCTGCACTCGCCGCACTCGCTGCAACGGCTCGACCGGCCGCAACGGCTCGACCGGCCGCAACGTCCGAACAAGCGTGCGCTATGGACTCCGCTTGTTCGGACGTTACGGCGGGCGGCGCCTCCCACCCGGGAGCCGCCGCCCGCCGGGTCATCGAGGCCCTCGGCGGCTGAGCCGGTCGTTCGGCCGATCGCTATCGTGCACGTCGTGCCGATCCCCGATTTCGTGGTTGCCCTGCGCCAGCACGTCGGCCACAACGAGCTCTGGCTGCCGGGGGTCACGGCGGTGGTTCGGCGTGCCGAAACCGTCCTGCTCGTGCGACGAAGCGACAGCGGCGAGTGGGCTCCGGTGACCGGGATCCTCGAGCCTGGTGAGGAACCGGCCGTCGGTGCCCAGCGCGAGGTGCTCGAGGAGACCGGCGTGCACGCCCTGGCCGGGCGGCTGGCGTCGACGGGGGTGATGCGCCGGGTGCAGTACGCCAACGGCGACATCGCCTCCTACCTCGACCTCACCTTCGCCTGCACCTGGCTGGCCGGAGAGCCCTACGCCGCCGACGACGAGTCCACCGAAGCCCGTTGGTGGCCGCTCGACGGTCTGCCCGACCTGTTGCCCGTGATGCGACAGCGCATCGCAGCCGCGTGCGCCGACGAGGCGGCGGCGCGATTTGTTCGGTAGCGTCGGGTCATCGTGGTGCACACCGACACGCAGGGCCGCCGCTCGCGGGTGAGCGAGGATGGCACGTTCCTGCTCTACGCCGACCTGCACAACCACTCGTTGCTGTCCGACGGGCTCGGCGACCCCGAGCAGGCGTTCGCCCAGATGCGCGCGGCCGGCTTGGACGTGGCTGCGCTCACCGACCACGCCTCGATCCCGCACCACCGGTTCGAGGACCTCGACCTCAGCCACTATCCCGACGACGACGCGCTGACGCTGGCCCGGATGGCCCCGCGCAGCATCGACGAGGTCGCCTGGGCGCGGACCGCGCAGATCGCCGACGACCACGACCGGCCGGGGGAGTTCACCGCCCTGCGCGGTTTCGAGTGGACCGAGCCGTGGCTCGGTCATGTCAACGTGTGGTTCAGCCGCGCCTACCTCCCGGTCACCACGCCGGGTCAGGTCGCCGGGCTACACGAGTTCCTGGCGCGGTCCGAGCAGGGCGCGCTGTTCGGCATCAACCATCCGGGGCGGGAGCCGGGGCGGCTGCACGACTTCGCCGGTCCCGACCCGGCATCGCTCTCGCCGGCGCAGGTCGCGGACCTGTCCGGGCGCATGGTCACCCTCGAGGTGTTCAATCGCACCCTGGACTTCCTGTTCGCCGGGAGGGCCGACGGGTTGGGGTCCCCGATCGTGGCCTGCCTGGACGCCGGCTGGCGGCCCGGACTGATCGGCTGCTCGGACGAGCACGGCCGCAGCTACGGACTCGCGGGTCGGGGCCGGACCGGGCTCTGGGCGCGCGAGCACTCGCGGGCCGGGGTGCGGGAGGCGCTGCTGGCTCGACGTACGTTCGCGACGCGGGAGCAGGACTTTCGGTTGGACGCCACCCTCGGGGGAGTCCGCATGGGGGGTGAGCTGGCGCCGGGCGGCGGGTCCTCGGAACTCGTGCTCGACATCGGCGAGCCCGGTCGGGACGGCCGGTCGGTTTCCGTGTCCCTGCTCGGCAGCGACGGCACCGGAACGCCGCTGCTGCTCGCCCGGCACGACGCCGTCGTCGGAGAGGTCACTCGGGTGGCGGTGGACCTGCCCGAGACGAGCCGCTGGATGCTGCTGCGGATCGGGGATCCCATGCACCGCAACGACCAGCCAGGCCCACCCGGCCACCCGGCCAATGCTCGGGCACTGGCCTATGGAAGCCCGTGGTGGACGGGGCCGGACGGCCGTTTCGCGGTCAGCTGAGCGCCGGTCAGGTCTCGCGGGGGCCGTTGTCGCGGGTGTGCTGGGCGAGGAAACGCTCCAGCTCAGCGCCCAGCTCGTCGGCGGTCGGCACCGACCCGTCACCCGCGAGTAGGTCCTCCTGGCCCCGGGCACCGACGAACGCGTCGTACTGCGCTTCCAGTGCGCGCACGACCGTCGCGACCTCCTCCGAGGCGGCCACCTGTTCGTCGATCTGAGCGCGGGTGATGTCGGCCGCGGCCTGCAGCCCATCGGTCGGGAGCTCGAGCCCGGCGGCCCGGGCGACGGACCCGAGCAGGGCCTGGGCGGCTTCGGGGTAGTCGGCCTGGGCGAGGTAGTGAGGCACGTGGGCCGCGAAGCCCATCGCGTCCAGCCCGGCCTGGCCGAGCCGCAGCTCAAGCAGATTGATCACGCTGGCCGGCACTTGCACCGTGCCGACCCAGGAGTCCAGGCCGGTGACCAGCTCGGGTCGCGTCCCGTGGCTGGTCACCCCGACGCCGCGGGTGTGCGGGACGCCCATCGGGATGCCGTGGACGCCGACCGTGAGCCGGACATGGAGCTGATCGATCAGCCCGCGCACGCCGACGATGAACCGCTCCCACTGCACGTCGGGCTCGGCCCCCTCGAGCAGCAGGAACGGGGTCCCGGCGGCGTCGTTGACGATGTGCAGGATGAGGGACGGCTCGTCGTAGGACTCCCAGTGGTCCTCGACGAAGATCATCGCGGGTCGGCGGGAGCGGTAGTCGATCAGGTCGTCGACGTGGAACGTCGCGACCGGTTGGTGTGGGTAGGTCTCGAGCAGGTGGTCGCGGACCAGCCGACCGGCCGACCCCGCGTCGATGAACCCGGTCAGGGCATGCAGCAGCACCGGCCGGTCCAGCTCGGGGAGGACGGGGGCCAGCTCGTAGAGTTCTCGGGGATCGCGCACGACAAGGACAACCTACGCTTCCGACGGGACCATCCCGACCCGATCCATCCCGACCTGGTCCGGGCGCTGCGGCTACCCTCGCGACCCATGGTGGCCCTCTCGGCTCCGGCCGACCCGCGCGCGGCCTGGAGGTTGCCCGCGCCGGGGACGATGCCGGCGCAGGCTCGGCTCGAGGACTTGGTGACGCGCGTCCTGGCTCCCAACCCCTCGGGTCTGACCCTCGACGGCACCAACACCTACCTTGTCGGGGCACCCGGGACGGGCGAGGTGGCCCTCGTCGACCCGGGGCCAACCGACGTCGGGCACCTGGACCGGGTCGAGCAGGCGCTGCGCGACCTCGACGCAACGTGTCGCTGGGTCCTGGTCACCCACCACCACGCCGACCATGCTGAGGCGGCGATCCCGTGGGCGCGCCGCTTCGGTGCGCGGGTGGTGGCGGCCTCGGCCCCCGTCGGGGGGGCGGGCGGGCTCCTCGTCGTACCGGGTGAGTGGGTGGCGCTCGCCGGCACCGAGATCGAGGTGGTCCCGACCCCCGGGCACACCGGCGACCACCTGTCGTTCCGGCTCGACAGCGGCGCGGTGCTCACCGGCGACCACGTGCTCGGTCGGGGCACCTCGCTCGTGGCCCACCCCCAGGGTGACCTGGCCGCCTACCTCGAGTCGCTGCGCCGGGTGCGCGACCTCGGGCCTTCGGTGCTCTATCCGGGCCACGGACCCGAGCTGGCGCAGGACCCCACGGCGGTCATTGACTTCTATCTGGCGCACCGGCAATTCCGCGAGGACCAGGTGCTGGACCTGCTCCGGGACGCGGGCGGGCTGCGGGTGGCGGATATGGTCCGGGTGATCTATCGCGAGGTGGACCGCGCGCTGTGGCCCGCCGCGACGCAGTCGACCCACGCCGCTCTGGACAAGCTGCGCGCCGAGGGCGTGGTCCGCCTCGACCTCGGGCAGACCTGGCGCCCGGTCCCCGGCGCAGCGGTGTCCGCGGCAACGTGAGGAGGCGGGCGGGTGCAAGCGGTGATGTACGACGAGTTCGGCGCGGCGCCGACGGTGCGCGAGGTGCCTGACCCCCGCCCCGCGCGGCACGGTGCCGTGATCGCCGTCGAGGCGACCGGGCTGTGCCGCAGCGACTGGCACGGATGGGTGGGCCACGACCCGGGCATCGCGCTGCCGCACGTGCCGGGGCACGAACTCGCCGGCACGGTCGTGGCGGTGGGTGCCGACGTGCGGCGCTGGGCACCCGGGGTCCGGGTCACTGTGCCGTTCGTGTGCGCCTGCGGGACCTGCCCGCCGTGCCTGGCCGGCCACCAGCAGGTGTGCGCCCAGCAGTCCCAGCCCGGGTTCACCGCCTGGGGGTCGTTCGCGGACCTCGTGGCCATCGACCATGCCGACGTGAACCTGGTGGCGCTGCCCGACGAGGTCGACTCCGGGATGGCCGCCGCGCTGGGCTGCCGGTTCGCTACGGCGTTCCGGGCGGTGCTGGCGCAGGGCCGGGTCACCCCCGGCCAGTGGGTCGCGGTGCACGGCTGCGGCGGGGTGGGGCTCTCGGCGGTCATGGTGGCGGTCGCGGCCGGAGCGCAGGTCGTGGCCGTCGACGTGGCCCGCCCGGCACTCGAGCTGGCTCGGGAACTCGGCGCCACGGCGGTGGTCGACGTCTCCGGCACCGACCACGTGTCGGCCGCGGTGCGGTCGCTGACGGGCGGTGGCGCCCACGTGTCGCTGGACTGCCTGGGCAGCGAGGAGACCTGCGCGGCGTCGGTGCGCAGCCTGCGATGGCGGGGCCGCCACGTCCAGGTCGGGCTGCTGCCCGCCGCGCTCGGGCACCCCCGCGTGCCGATGGATGTGGTCATCGGCAAGGAGATCTCGCTGCTGGGCAGCCACGGGATGGCGGCACATGCCTATCCCGAGATGCTCGCGCTGGTCCAGAGCGGCCGGCTGCGTCCCGGCGCGCTAGTGACCCGGCGGCTGCGGCTGGGCGAGGCGGGCGCCGCGCTGATGGCGATGGGCACGCCGGGGGCCACCCCCGCGGGCGTCACGATCATCGACCTTTCGTGGCCCGACGGTGCGCCCAGCGTGGTCTGAACGCCCGTGGAAACGGGACCGCCTGCGCGCCCCGTGCAGGTGAAAAGCGCCGTGCAGGTGAACCGCAGCACGCGGAGGGATAGCCGCCGCCGTCGGCCCACGCCAGCACGGGCCAGCGCATCGCCATGCGGGCCTTGTCCACCACCAGGCGGGGCACCGTTCCGGTCCGCCACGCTGGCTGCGGTGACCAGCACCAAGACGAGTAGCCCAGGAAGTCGCCCACGACATGTCGTTTGGGTCCGTTGACGTTCCTGCCGAGTCATCGCCTCGGGTGGCTGCCCGACGGTCTCGGCGACCATGAGGCGTTCGGCCGCCTGCCCGACCAGTCCACGAGGTCGCGCGGGTGGTCGTACGGCAACCGCCGCCACGGGCACCCCGCCCTGGTCAGGCTCAAGCATCACCTCAACAAGCCGCCGTCGTAGGCGGAACGACGGGCGACTGCCATCGCGCATCGGCGTCATTGGGACGATCAAACGGTCACTCGTTGTCGGTGAGGTCGCAAGGATTGTCGTCTAGGTCGCAGGGAAAGGGGGCCAGGAAGCGGGTCGATCGGAGGCGTTTCAACTTGACCCACCGGTCACATCAGTCACGTAGTCACAGCCTTCCCAACACGTTCTGAGAGACTGGCATCGGCACGACTCACGAGGGACTCGGGACGGGCACAGAAGGGACGCGATCATGGCTGACTTCCAGATGACTCACCCCGGGGGCCAGCTCCCCCTGCCGGTGACCGAGGCCGTCGAAGGCCCATCCGGCCTGAACGTCGGCAGCCTGCTCAAGGACACCGGCTATGTCACCCTCGACCACGGCTTCATCAACACGGGGGCCTGCACGTCGAAGATCACCTTCATCGACGGCGACGCGGGCATCCTGCGTTACCGCGGCTACCCGATCGAGCAGCTCGCCGGGCGGACGTCGTTCCTCGAGGTGTCCTACCTGCTGATCTATGGCGAGCTGCCGACCGAGGCCGAACTCGACGACTTCAGCTCCCGCGTCCGCGTGCACACCCTGCTGCACGAGGACCTGCGCCGGTTCTTCGACGGCTTCCCCGCCGACGCCCACCCGATGGCCGTGCTGTCTTCCGCGGTCAGCGCCCTGTCGACGTTCTATCAGGACAGCCTGGACCCGTTCGACCCGGAGCAGGTGGAGATCTCGACCGTGCGCCTGCTGGCCAAGCTTCCCACCCTCGCCGCCTACGCCCACAAGAACGCCGTCGGGCAGCCCTTGCTCTATCCCGACAACACCCTGGGCTACGTCGAGAACTTCCTGCGGATGACCTTCGGGGTGCCCGCCGCGCACTACGACGTCGACCCGACGATCGCCAAGGTGCTCGACATGCTGTTCGTCCTGCACGCCGACCACGAGCAGAACTGCTCGACGTCCACCGTGCGCCTCGTCGGCTCGAGCCACGCCAACCTGTTCGCCTCGGTCTCGGCCGGGGTCAACGCGCTCTTCGGCCCGCTGCACGGAGGGGCCAACCAGGCGGTGCTGACCATGCTCAGCAGGATCAAGGCCGAGGGCGGCGATGTGGCCGCCTTCGTACGCCGGGTCAAGAATAAGGAGCCTGGCGTCAAGCTGATGGGCTTCGGTCACCGGGTCTACAAGAACTACGACCCGCGCGCCGCGCTGGTGAAGCAGGCCACCACCGAGGTCTTGCAGGGGATGGGCCGCTCGGACCCGCTGCTCGACATCGCCATGCAGCTCGAAGCGACGGCGCGCGCGGACGACTACTTCGTCGAGCGCCGGCTCTATCCCAACGTCGACTTCTACACCGGCGTGATCTACGAGGCGATGGGCTTCCCGCCCAACATGTTCACGGTGCTCTTCGCCCTCGGCCGCCTCCCCGGCTGGATCGCCCAGTGGCGCGAGATGATCGAGGATCCGGAGACCAAGATCGGACGACCGCGCCAGGTCTACGTCGGGGAGCCCGAACGCGCGTTCGTCGCGATGGACGACCGCTGACACATCGGACGACCGCTCACGCACAGCAGAACTCGTCGCGCCGGGAGACCAGCAGTTCCCACCTTAGGCACTTCACTGCTGACCCCCGCGTGCCGATATGACGGTGAATGCCGTCCGTGCGGCACGAGGCCGAGGAAAGGGCGCGCAAGGAACATGGGGGGGTCACCGGCAGGCAAGAGCGCCTCCAGCCGGGCCCTCGACGGCTTGGTCGTCGCGGCGGGCGTGGTGCTGAGCGCCGTCGTACTCACGCGGTTCCTGCGCTCGGGCGAGCTTGACACCGTCTGGCTTGTTGCCCTGGTCCTGGGCGTGCCCACCATCGCGGTGATGGGCCGGTTCCCGCTGGTCCTCTCCCGCGACAGCGCAGGGATCGAGGTCGGGTTCGACTCCGCGGTGCTCGTGTTCCTGGCCTGCGTCCACGGCGGGGCAGGGGCGCTGTCGATCTGGGTGGTCGGCCAGTTCGTCTCCCAACTCACCGGCAGCAAGCGCCTGGACCTGCGAGCGTTCAACGTCGGGATCGGCGCCCTTTCCGGGGCCGCGGCGCTGGTTACGATGCGCTCCCTGAGCGATCTCAACGCCACCGCGCCCCGCGAGCTGGTGGCCGTCGCGGTGGGGTGCGCCGTCTATTTCGCGGTCGACTACGTCGGCTCCGGGGTCTCGGTCGCGCTGGAGAACCGGTCCCCGATCGCACCTGAGCTTCGGCACGGGCGCGCTATCCAGGCAGGAGCCGTGTTCGTAGCCATCGACAGCCTCGGCTATCTGGCGGCGATGGTCAGCCGGGCGCTGCCGCCGTTCGCGAGCCTGCTACTCGTCGTACCGCTGGTCACGATCCTGGTGGCCTCCCGGGCCGTGTCCCGCGGCGCCGAGCACCAGCGCCGGTTCGAGGCGCTGTTCGTGGCGGCGGCGGCCGCGCAGAACGCGCAGACCCAGCACGAGCTGGTCGACCTGCTGCGGGTCCACACGCGGTCGGTCGTCCTGCACAAGCTCGCCGACGCTAGGACGACGCCGCCGACGGCGGCCGAGGTGGGGGCGCAGGTAGTCGCGGGGGACCACCCGCTCTGGCTCGTGGCGCCCGGTGTCAACCGGGCGCGGGCCAGCATCGAGGCCGACCGGCAGGCCCTCGGCGCGCTGGCCAACGTGGCGCAGGCGGCGTTCGCCCGGGTGGCACTGGTGCAGGAGATGGGCCGGTCGGCGCGGCACGACTCGCTCACCGGGCTGCCCAACCGGGTGCTGTTCCTCGACCGGGTCGAGCATGCCGTCGCGCGGGCCCGCCGCCAGCATCTGGGCATCGCGGTGCTCTTCCTCGACCTGGACGGCTTCAAGTCGGTCAACGACAGGTTCGGGCACGCTGCCGGCGACGACCTGCTGATCACCGTGGCCGGGCGAGTGTCCGAGCACGTCCGTGAAGGGGACACGGTGGCTCGGCTCGGCGGAGACGAGTTCGCGGTCCTGCTCGAGGACGTCCACGGTCGCGCGGAGATCGTGCAACTGTGCCACCGACTGCTCGCCGCGCTGCGGGCTGAGATCGCCGTCGCCGGGCACCGGGTCGTGGTCGGGACCAGCATCGGGGTGGCGATCGCCGGCGAAGACGACGACGCCGCGGGGCTGCTGCGCGACGCCGACATGGCGATGTACGGCGCCAAGGCAGAGGGCAAGGACCAGTTCTTCGTCTACCAGCCGTCCTTGCGGGCCTCGCACATCAAGCGGATCGAGCTCGTCGAGGCGCTGCGGGCCGGGATGGCCGACGAGCTGGTCGTGCACTACCAGCCGGTCATCGACTTGCAGCGCGGCGGCGTCGACGGCGTGGAGGCGCTGGTCCGCTGGCAGCACGACGGGGTCCTCGTGCCACCGGACGAACTCATCCACGCCGCGGAGGAGAGCGGGCTGATCCTCGAGCTCGGGGAACGCGTGTTGGCCCAGGCCGTCGCCGATGCGCCCCTGCTTGCCGCCGCCGCCGGCCGCGCCCTCAACCTTGCGGTCAACATGTCCGCCCTGCAGCTGCACGAGCAGCGCTTCCTCGACCAGGTCCGGGCCGCAGCGACCGAGCTCGGGGACGCGCGGCTGGTGCTGGAGATCACCGAGTCGGCTCTCGTGCTCGACGATCCGGCGACCCTGCACGCGCTCGGCCAGCTGAAGGCGGCGGGTGCGCGGCTCGCGATCGATGACTTCGGGGTCGGCTACTCCTCGATCGGCTACCTCCAGCACCTGCCGATGGACATTCTCAAGATCGATCGGAGCTTCATCGCGGAGATCCACACCGCGCGGCGGGCCGCGGCCCTCGTCGAGGCGGTCCTGATGATGGGTGCAGCGTTGGAGCTGACGGTGGTCGCCGAGGGCATCGAGTGCGAGGAGCAGGCGGCGGTGCTTCGCCGGGCCGGGTGTCCGGTGGGCCAGGGGTTCTTGTTCGCCCGGCCGCTGCCCCTCACCGAGGCCCTCGCCTTCCTGCGCCGGGCTCGGGCCGACTCGCCGGCGCGGCTGGAGATGCAGGGCCGGTCCTGATCGCACTACGGGCACTATCGGCCCGACACGTTCGACCCCGATGATCCGGGGTAGGCAGGCCCCGTGACGTCACGTGCACCTCATCCCTGCGACGGCGCGGGCGACGCTGTGGCCGCCACCCTTGACCCCGCCCTGCAGGCCTGGCTCGACGGCTGCGATCCATCCGGCCTCGCGGACCCGGTGGTGGCCGGAGGCGCCGCCCGGTCGCTGGCCCGCGTTCTGACCCTGCCCCTACCGGGGTCGGGGCGCACCTGCGAGCGGTTCGCCGCCCTGGCCGCGCTCGGTGCCCACGATCTGGTCCTCGCCCGGCTCGCCGAGGGCCACGCCGACGCGGTGGCCATCTGCGCTGAACTCGGCGGCCCGGCCCCGGACACCGGCTCGTTGTGGGGCGTCTGGGCGGCCGACCCGCCCCACGCCCGTCCCGTCGCGACCCGCCGTCCAGACGGAGGCTGGCACCTGCGGGGGACCAAGGCGTGGTGCAGCGGCGCCGCAGCGTGCAGCCACGCGCTGGTGACCGCCCATGGGGAGGACGGCTACCGACTGTTCGCGGTCACCCGGGACGGCTGGGCGCCGGTCGACGGGTCCTGGCCGGCGTACGGCATGGCCGGCAGCGACAGCCGCAGCGTGACGTTCCAGGACACCCCGGCGACACCGGTGGGCGAACCGGGCGCCTACCTGACCCGGCCGGGCTTCTGGCACGGCGGGGCCGGGGTCGCCGCG
>JBBRHF010000096.1:0-15742 GCA_038223055.1 Actinomycetes bacterium
CTCTAACCCGGCGCGACGAACGACTTCTCGTTGTGACGGCTGGAGTTCGGCGTGGCGGACCGAGAATAGCTGCGTCGCGGGCCCGCCGATGACGGGCACCCCGTTCAGGGGGTGTCGGGTCGTGTCGGAGGTCTCGGGACCGCGCCCTGGTCGGCAGCGCGAGTCTCGTAGCGGTAGGTTTCAGCTGCCAGCCAAGGTCGTCCTCGGTCAGCGTGAAGAACGTGATCAGATCGTCGTCTGCGATCTCCCGCACCCCGACACGCTGGCCATGCAAGATCGCGACCTCCTCGCGCTCGGCCATCGACAGGTAGCGACCAGTCGGCTCGGTGAGTTCCAGGGTGGGCTCGGCGCCACGGTGGCGGAGCCATCGGTGCCCGACCGTGCCCGACACGCCGACGGCGGCCGATGCCGCCTCGGTCGACAGCCCACTGGCGACCTGCCGCCAGAACTCCCGCTCCACCTGCCGCGGCCCACCTCGACCTGCCATGAACAACACCCCAATCCAGTCAGGGTGTTGCGACGACCACGTGAACCCAAGGAATCTAGTTCGCGAGCTCGAAGCAACAGACTGAAGGGCCGGCCCGGCGAGCACCTTTGGGTCGCGCGTCCCGGCGATCACGGCCGCCATCATCGCCCGCCCGGACACCCCGAAGATGTCCGAGGCGACCATCGAGAGCTTCATCTGGGATCTGGGCGTCCTCGAGCAACTTCTCGAGCCGGTTCTTCTCCGCCGTGCGGTCCGAGACCAGCGGGCCGGTAGCGGGTGACGTCGCGCAGCCGCCCGAACGGGGCAGGGGGCACGAAGCTGGGTCGGATCAAGGGAGACCCGCCACGCTAGGCTAGGCAGGCAGCACGGTGACGCCGTAGGGATCGAACCGAGCGTCCCGGGTCACCAGCATCAGCCCTTCGGTCACCGCCTGGGCAATCAGCATTCGGTCGAACGGGTCGTCGTGGTGGCGAGGCAGCCGGCCGGCGGCAACGGCGTGCTCGCCCAGGACCGGCAGCAGGTCGAACTGGCTCGCACGGATCTGAGCCAAGAGATCCGGCGGCGCGTCCAACTTACCCAGTGCGCGCTTGATCTCGATTTCCCAGACAGACACGGCGGAGACGGCAACGCCCGTGACAGGATCCTCGACGGCCGCTCGAGCCGGACGCGACAACCGCTCAGCGCCTTCCAACCACCAGAGCAGCACATGCGTGTCTAACAACAGCCTCATGCCCGCTCGCCGCGGAACGCCGCAGCAAGCTCGACGGGCAGATCATCGAAGTCTTCGGCCACCTGCACCAGGCCGCGCCAGGCGCCGGGCATGCGGCGTTTTCCGGTCACCCGGACCGGGACCAGGCGCACCATCGGACGGCCGTTGCGCGCGATGACAACGTCCTCCCCGGCAAGTGCTCGGTCTATCAACTGGGACAGGTGCGTCTTGGCCTGATACACGTTCACCGGCTGCGAACTATCCACGACGAGACGGTAATCCAGGTTGGTCAAGTTGGTCAACCGACGAAGATCCCGTCGTTGTTGTCGCTTGTGACGTCCTCGCTAAAGGTAAAGGTGAAGGGGCGCACGCAACCCCTTGAGGATATCGGACGAGTATGTGCATACATTACTCATCTAGTTATATCGGGCAGTTGACGATCATGCAGGCGGCGCCGCCGGCGCGCAGCGAGGAGGGCATCGTGAGGCACGCTCCGCGGTGGGCCGACGGCGCCGGTCGGTTGATGGCCGGGCTGCTGACGGGGGCACCGGGACAGGGCTATCGACGCGCGCCTCTTCGCGCGCCCGGGAACAGGTGACCGCACGCGGCTCGCGCGAGATCATCATGTGGTGATCAGCATCGGGTCGAGGGCGCTCCGCGCCCGTATTGGGCAGACGTCTGCCCACGAACTGCGGCACTACCAGCGGGCGTGGCTGCGCGGCGACCTGGTCGCGGGTGTGACGGTGGCGGCGTACCTGGTCCCGCAGGTCCTTGCCTATGCCGGCGTGGCCGGGGTGCCGCCGGTAAACGCCCTCTGGTCCGCTGTCGCGGCAATGGTCGCCTACGCCGCGCTCGGCTCCTCGCGCCGGCTCTCGGTCGGCCCGGAGTCCACGACGGCACTGCTCACGGCGGCGGCGATCGGCCCGATCGCCGCCGGTGACCCAGCACGCTACTCCGCGCTCGTGGCCTCCCTTGCGGTGATGGTGGGCCTGGTCTGCCTGGTAGCTTGGGTCGCCCGGATGGGCTTCCTCGCGGACATGCTGTCCCGGCCGGTGCTCGTCGGCTACATGACCGGCATCGCGGCGCTGATGGTCAGCAGCCAGCTGGGCACGATGACGGGTCTGCGGCTCGAGAGCGGATCGTTCGTCGAGGAGGTCTCGTCCTTTGCGACCCGGGTGGGGGACCTGCGCTGGGCCACGACGGCCGTTTCCGCGGCCGTGCTCGCCTTCCTGTTCACTGCGGCGAGGCTCGCGCCCCGCGCCCCGGCCCCTCTCCTCGGCGTCCTGGTCGCGGCGGCCGTGGTGGCGATCTTCTCGCTGGACGACCGGGGTGTCGCGCTCGTCGGTGCCGTGCCCGCCGGCCTGCCGGCGGCGCCGGACTGGGTGGGGCTCGCGGACCTTCGCCGGCTGGTGCTGCCGGCGCTCGGCCTGGCCGTGGTCGCCTACACCGACAACACGCTGACCGCCCGCGCTTTCGCCGCGCGTCACCGCGAGGAGGTCGATGCCGGACAGGAGCTTCTCGCGCTCGCGGCCGCCAACCTCGCCGCCGGCGCCGCGCCCGGGATGCCGGTCAGCAGCAGCGGGAGTCGGACCGCGATCGGTGCTGCCATGGGTGCTCGTTCGCAGGCGCATTCTCTGGTGGCCGTGGCCATGGTCCTGCTCACCGTGGTGTTGCTCAGCCCTCTCGTGGGCGCGATCCCGAAGCCAGCCCTGGGCGCGCTCGTCGTGTCGGCCGCGACCCGGCTGGTGGACATCGGCGAGTTCCGCCGCATCGCGCACTTTCGCCGCACGGAGTTCTACCTGGCCCTGGCGACGGTGGCCGCGGTGCTGCTCGCAGACGTCCTCACCGCGGTGGTCGTCGCGGTGGGCCTGTCCGCCCTGGACCTGCTACGTCGGGTCGCCCGCCCCCACGACGGGGTGCTCGGCTACGTCCCCGGCGTCGCGGGCATGCACGACATCGACGACTACCCCCAGGCGCGCCTGGTGCCCGGACTGCTGGTCTACCGCTACGACTCCCCGCTGTTCTTCGCCAACGCCGACGACTTTTTGCACCGCGCCGAGTCCGCCGCCGACGGGTTCGGCTCCCCGCTGTACTGGTTCGTGCTCAACGCGGAGGCAATCGTGGCGATCGACATCACCTCGCTGGACGCGCTGGACGAGCTGGCGCGGCGACTGTCGGCGCGCGGCACGGTCTTCGCACTCGCCCGCGTGAAGCACGAACTGGAAGCCGACCTGGCCCGCGGCGGCTTCATCGACACCCTCGGCCCCGGACGCGTGTTCGCCACCTTGCCCACCGCGATGTCGGCGTACGCCGAGTGGTGCGCGGTCCGCTACCCGACGCTGCTCTCGGCGCTGGACGACGTGCCTCCCGCGACCTAGCCAAACCCCGCCACGTGGCGCCCGATCACCGCGACCGGGCGGCGCGAAAGGTGCCGCGTACGGCGTGGCTCACTGAGCCCGCATCCAGAGCAGTGCCTCTCGCGCGGCTTGCAGGTCGCGCTGCGGATCCGCCTTCGGCTCGAACTCGGTCATGCCGTGCGGCCTGAAACCTCGCAGCCCCGGACAGCAACGATCGACGCAACACGTCTCCCGGTCCGGATGCTCTCGTCGCATTGCAGACTGACGGCCTCCACCAGCCGAAGGTCCTCAGGGACCACCTCGCCGATCGCGAGGTGGACGCGCCCAGGTCTCGGGTGGCGATGGCGGCGACGACCCCGAAGGCAGCGATGCCGACCAAGACCCAGCCCCGGCGCCGGAACGTCCGGATGCTCAATCGAAGCGAAGCGTTACCCGAGCGGCGTGCTGCCCACTGTGCCAACCAGCTGCTCGCGGAACTCCGGGCTGGCCAGCCGTTGCGCCTCCACCCGCGCTGCCTCCACCCGCGCGGGCATATCCAGCCGGGCCGTGGGCTCCTCGTTCCCGGGAGTGGAGACGAACTTCTCGATCGCGGCGAGCCCTTCGTTGGCTCGGGCGCAGGCTGCGGCCCGCTTGGCATCCAGCCGCTGCGCGTACCAGTCCGACGCCAGGACCGCCTCGCGGCTGAACATGTCCCGGAACTCCGGAGAATCGAGACCCCATCCCGCTGCCGTGACGCCCTCAGCCATGATCTCCAACAGCGCCCGTAGCGGCGGGACGGCCAGTTCGATCGTGCCGTCCTGGAAGTACGAGCGCGCCACCCGCTCGTGCGTCATCACGATCGTGGCGATCGACTCGGCGAAGATGCCCACATCCTGCAACTCCGGGCGCAGCATCTCCGGGGTGAACACCACATCCGGATGCAGGAAGATCCGGCCGAAGTACTTGGTGGCCAGCCGGTCGGTCATCCGGTAGCCCAACCTGCTGGCGGCCACGGACCGGCCGTCGTACTCGAAGTCGGTCAGCTTCTCCAGAGCGCCCTCGGCGATGAGGTTGCGGGCGTCCCGCTCGGCCGGAGTCATCCGTGCGAACAACTCCGGCACGAGCAGGGAGAAGTCGTGGTCCACCCGCACATGGGGCCCGACGTATCCGGCTGCGGACACCCAGCCGTCGTAGCCGATGAGCGCGTAGGACAGCAGCGAGGCGTTCAGGTCGATGATGGCTGGCATGGCGTTGAAGGGGCCCTTGGTCAGCGCGCCCTCGGAGCCAGCCCCGGTCGTGGACGGGGACTTACCTGTCATCGAGGAGATGAACTCCATGAACAGCTCGGGCGGCTCCATGTAGTGCAGCGGGCTGTGCGAGCACAACGGCGGCACCGGCCCGTCGGGGGGGTTGTTCCGGCGCCCAGCGGCGACCACCTCCACCGGCAGCAGCAGCGGCGCGTCCGGCGGCAGCCGGCGAACCAGGCGCGCGGACAGCTGCGCCACGGCAGTATCTCTGGCATTCGTGCGGTCCGGTCGCTGCTGCAGGTAGCGCGGGTTCTTCGAGGGCTTGCCCTCCACCAGCCGCGGGTTGGCCGAGCTCACGAAGTACGCCGGGCCGTCACCCTCGGCCGTGTCGGCGAAGCGGCTGATCACCTCCGCCATCGGCTCGCTGAAGGAGCTGAAGGCCACGGCATCGTCGCGCATCGCGATGGCATCGGCTCGGTTCAAAGGTTCGAAATTGGACAGGAACGTCCCGGGGGCGGCGATGTCGCGCTCGGCCTGCTTGTCGTAACCCCGATGAATGGCGTCGTCGGGGCGTTGGAACAGGAGGTCCTCGCAGTTCTCCACGAGCTTGTACGAACGCGCGGCATCCATTCCCAGCTGGCCGCCGGGGACGACCGTCGAGGCGGTGATGTCGTCCTGGTTCTGCACCTTCACCGCCGGTGAGAAGTCGTGGCGAAGGCTGAACAGGCGCCAGGTTGCATCGGCGTTGTAGCCGACCCGCAGTCTGTTGATGGTGATCCGGTTGCCGTCGAGTCGCAGACTGTTGCCCGGGCGACCGTCGATGGCCACGACGCTGAAGTGACTGCGCCAGTCGTCCCCCCATTCCGGGCGGTAGGAGCGCTGGACCACGTAGACCAGCTCCTTGATGTAGGGCGGGATGCGGTCCAGCCAAACGTTGTATTCGGCGCTGTACTCCGACCGAGACGGGGTGAGCAGCTTGATCACCGACCCGATCGAGCGTTCCTCCGACAGGATCGGCCGGTCGTCCTGGTCGTTCCTCGCCGGGTCGAGGAAGCGGCTGGAGAGGTCCCGGTCAAGGATCGCGGCGACCGAGTCCATGTCGGTGTCGAAGTCCGCGACGAACTCGGACCCGACGATGAACGCGTCGGTGATGGCCTTGGAGATCTCCGACTTGCCACCGCCAGAGACAGTCGCCGGCTTGTGGCACGACGTGGCGTTGGGCACGGTGCCGACCAGGCTCCACGCCGTCCGGTCGTGCGGCTCCTGGGCGATCCCGACGCGGTAGCCGTTCGGGCTCAGGTAGACCTGGTCCGCGCGCAGGGGGATCGATTGGCGCTGGCCGTCGGCGCCAGACCAGGACACGGTCAGGGCGCGCAGCGAGTAGTGCGGGTTAGCCGGCACCAACACGATGTGCGGCTGGTGCAGGTCGAGGGCATGTCCCTGCGGCTGGGCCGCGAACCGCCCTGGATGGCGTTCGAGGACCTCAGCCAAGGTGTAGGTATCACCGGAGGAGGTCTCCGTGTACTCCTGTCCCAGGTTGTAACTGGCGAACACCAGCGCGCCGCCGGCGTGCTCCTCCTCGGCGTTGCCGAACAAGTTCGCCGAGTACGAGATCTGGGTCTTGATCTCTTTCTTGCAGTAGCCGAAGTAGGTGTCGGCGATGACCGTCACGATCACGCCGCGAGCGTCCCGGGCACAGATCTTGAAGGCGCGCCCGCCGTTGTACAGCTCGTCCTCTTCCTCCCAGCACATCCCGTCGCGCTTCTGCCGGTCGGTGGCCTGGCTCACATGGGCCAGCCCGAGTTCCCTCTTCTTCAGCCGGGTCAGGTGCGGGGCGAGGATGACGCAGCCGGTGTGGCCGGTCCAGGTGGCCGGGGCCAGCGACGCGTCGTTCTCGGGCAGGTAGGGGTCGCCCCCGTTGCCGAAGATGCCTTCCACGAAGTCGAGGCTGGCGACGAGGCCGCCCGGCGCGATGAGGCGGGTCTCCATCCGCTTCTCGCGCACGGAGCCTGGCACCTCAGGGGACACGAGCGGGCCAAGCTGCAACGAGACGAAGCATGCCGCCGGCTGCGGTTGGTTGGCCGAGTAGGGCAGGACCTTGTCGATCTCCGGCGGCTCGAACGCGCGGACCAGCAGCCGGGCGAACGCCACCTTGGGCACGGCGATCTTGTCATCGGGAATGGGGAGTCCGCCCTCGGCGATGTGGAAGACTCCCACGGTGGTCCGGCGATCGTTGGCCGGGTTGTGCAGCACGCCGTTGACAAGCCGATAGCTGCTCATCAGCGGCGACGTGAAGCTGTCGCCGTCGAAAGGCAGAGACAGGTCGCGGGCCAGGCCCGGCTCATCCAGCACCAGGGTTCGCCTCGGAAGCTGGGGGCGCTCGCCGGTCTCGGCCAGGTAGTCGTCGAGGAATGCCTGGATTCGCCCGTCCGCCGCGCACAACCGGTCGGACAGCCGGCGGCTGAGCTCACGCTGGCGGGCGAGGATCGGGCGCGCGAGCCTGGCCGACTCCGTGTCCGCGAATCTTTCGGGCAGGGGCAGCCCGAGTAGAGCCAGGCGGAGGTTGATGGCAGCGTTCTGGATGCGGGGCACAGGTAATTGTGCCCTCCTGATGCGCCCACGCCAACACGCCCGCCAGACCTCTCCTCACAGGTAGCGGCGTCCCCCCGCGAACTCGCGACCCCAGACCTGCGGAAGTCGGGCCAGATTCCCCCCGTGATCGACGCGCTACTGGAACAGGCCGCAGATCGACGGGCTCTAGCCTCAGAACCGACCGGCCTTTCCCCAGCGTCTGGAGTTGTATGATATGAGTACCGTCGACGTGTGGCGCGCGATCGGCGCGCAGGCCGCGGTCTGGGCGAGGACGCCGACCGTAGGCGTCCTGTCGCCCGACCTGCCGCGCAACGCGCCCCCACGGTCGAAGGGGTTGCCGGGACTGCTGCAGCGGGTGCAGGCCGGTGCTGGGTTCATCGACGCACAGCCGCTGCGTCTTGCGACAAACCTGAGCTTGGCCGTGCAGGTCATGGACGACCTTGACCCGAACACGCTGCAAGCGGACCACCCCGAGTGGCTGTCCGCTGCGATGCGTGCGGAAGGCGCACACCGCGGCACCATTGCTTGGCTGCGGGCACGCCTCCCCGGCTATCCGGGCCTTCCTGCTCCTCAGCTCGCACCGGGGTCCCCTCTGACCACCAACGAGTTCACCCACCGGCTCATCTGGACGCCCGGCGAGCGTGGGCTGGGTCTTCAGTTCTCCGATCCGCGGCCGGAGATCGCCGAGGCCCTCGGTGCGGCGGGTGCGAAACGTCGTGAACTGGACGAGACAGCTCGTGTGGTCGTTGCCTCGCTCGCCGCCAGCCCGGAGTGGCAACGGCTCGAGGCAGCGACGGCGGCACTCGACGATGACGCTCGAGCCGTGTTGACAGCAGCCCGGAAACGACTCCGGGAGCGGCTCTCGGCGGCCAGAGTGAACGACTACGAGCCGGTGCTGGCGCTAGAGCGAGCCAAGTACCGCCAGGCCGTGGTCGACCAGGAGGTGGCCGCGCTGGCCGGTGCCGCAGGCGAGTACGCCGCCGCGTTCGACTCCGCTGACCTGCTGGTGGAAGTCGCGGCAAGCGACGTCTTCGCGCAACTCGTGTGCTACCGGACGCCGGCGTTCTCGCCGCACAACCTCGAGGTCCAGCAAGGGAAACAGCAACGTGTCGCCTTCACCCTCGACGGGGCCGGCCCGGCCTTTCCCGAGGCCGGGATGCTGGTCTGGCTCCATGACCCGCTGGTCGAAGACGCGGTGCTGTTGACCGGCGCGGGTCTCCACTGGGATGGAACCAATACCACGCACAACGTCCGCGGTACGACCCTGACCGGCAGCGGAGCGGCTTGGCGCCGCGACTAGCCAACTGGCCGGCGATGGCGGCGTGGGAACGACCATCGGCCATCAGCGCGCGACTCGCCTGCTCGGCGAAGGCGCCCGGCCACCGATGCCCCTGCATCGGTGACCGGGCGGAAGGGGCCAGAACGTGATCAGACCTGATCGGAGTCGATCAGGGGAGCACAGCAACCCCGGAGTTCATCATCTGTACGCCGGCCTGCGCGTCGCCGTCGAAGCCGGTGACCGGGCTGCCTGCACCGAGGCAGCCGTCGTCGTCGATCTGGTCGGCGAACCAGAACCCGACCGAGTTCAGATCGGTACGGGCGTGCGTCTCGTTGTTGAAGGCGAAGGCCTCCTCGACGATCAGCTTGTAGCTGTTGATCGCGCGCCCGTACTTGTCGGTGGTGAAGTCGCCGATGTACTCCGCGGCCCCGAACGGGGAGCGAGCCTTCTCCAGCAGGAAGACGGTGAAGTCGGTCCTGGGCTTCAGACCACTGGCGGCGATGGTGAACTTGTCCTTGCCCTTGGCGTCAGTGGTCAGGTCGACGGTGACCGTGGCCTTGGCGTGCGGGAAGCATGCGGCGAGCGCAGGGGTGGACGTCACCAGCGACGCCTTGACCCGATTCGGGGACGGCGCCGCCGACGCCGTCTGGGGCGCAGCGAGACCGGCAGCGACCGAGCCCAGCAGCAGCGCGCCGGAAGCCAGCGGGACGAGCGCAGTGCGAACCTTCATGACAGTTCTCCTTGACCTGGAAGGACTCCGGTGTTCTCACCGGATGAACCGTCTACGGATCGACCCGGCCGAACGGTTCGCACCCTGGCGGACCCGGCATTCGAGCGTTACGGGCTCCGGCGCGCGGGCGTCATGACCCAGGCGTCATGAAGCAGCGAACTGCTGTGCCGAGGTGACCGGGTCCCCCATGAGCACCCGCGCACCGATCAGCCGGGCCAGGTCGTCGGTCGCACCCGGCCCGGCGAGCACGAGTGGCGCCATGCCGGCCAGCCGGGAGAGCTCCGGCACGACTGCCGCGAACCGCTCCGGAGTCGTCGCCGAGAGGACGACGCGGATCGGCCGGGCATCGGAGGTCACCTGGATCACGTCCAGGATCGGCGTGTTCACCCCGAGATAGCCGACTCGCCAGCCGTTGCGGCTCAGCACGATCCCGAAGACGAGTAGAGCCAGGTCATGCATCTCGCCGGGCGGGCAGGCCAGCAGGGCGTGCGGCCCGAGGCCACCCCCCCAGCCGCGGGCCAGGTTCGTCAGGCACCCTCGGATCACGTGGCTGGCGAAGTGCTCCCGCGCGATGCTGACCGAGCCCTGCTCCCACCGCTCACCCAGGTCGCGAAGAAAGGGCATGAGCACGTCCCGGAGAACGGTCTCCACGGTGAATTCCGAGAGCAACCGATCCAAGACTGCTTGGGCCCGTGGTTCGTCCATCCGCTCCAGGGCCTGTCGCAGCGCATCGGAGACGCCGACCAGGTCCGCCCGGGGATCGGCGTCCGGCACCTCGATGGCGAGGTTGCCCGCCTGCCCCTGCGCGATGGCCGCACGCGCTGCCTGCGCGGCGGCCAGCCCGTCGGCGAGGTGGGCCTGCATGAGCCGAACCCGGTTTTCGTCGTCCTGGGAGTAGAGCCGGTAGCCGCCGGCGGATCGGGCCGGCGTCAGCAGCCCGTATCGGCTCTCCCACGCTCGCAGCACGTGCTCGCTGACGCCAACCCGACGGCTCAGCTCACCGATCCGCAGCACATCCGCCTCCTCCGGTCGCCCCCAGGCTGAACACTCTACAGACATTCGACCGACATTTGACAGTCCCGCACCTCACGTCTAATGTTCTCTCGACAAACCCTAGACGAACAAGCCTGACGAGAGGAGGCGCAATGAACGGTTCGGACGGAGCGCCGACCCTGGCGATCGATCGACCGACCGTGGCCGTCATCGGCTCCGGGGTCTCCGGCCTCACCGCCTCCTACCTGCTCCGCCGAACCCACGACGTCATCCTGTTCGAGGCCGACGAGCGCCTCGGCGGACACGCGCACACCCACGCTCTGCAGGCCTCCGACGGCAGCGAGCATGCGGTCGACAGCGGGTTCATCGTCCACAACGACCGGACCTACCCGTGGCTGCGCAAACTCCTTGCCGAGCTCGAAGTCGACGTGCGACCCGCCGAGATGAGCATGAGCGTCCGCTGCGATGGCTGCGGCCTTGAATACGCGGGTGGACGGGGGCTCCGCGGCATCCTGGCCCAGCATCGCCGGCTGCTCGATCCCCGCTTCGTCCGCATGCTGTGGCAGGTGCGGCGCTTCCATCGCCGCGCCAGCGCGTTTCTGCGGGCGACCGGCGAGGGCGACCTCACGACGTACGGCGAGTTCTTGGCACGTGAGGGGTTCACCGAGCACTTCGTGGCGCACTACGCGGTTCCGGTGGTGTCCTGCGTGTGGTCCTCGGGCCGGGAGAGCGCACTGCTCTATCCGGCGCGTTACCTGTTCCGGTTCCTTGACCAGCACGGGATGCTGCGCGTCACCGGCTCGCCGCAGTGGTTCACCATCGTCGGCGGCTCGCGCACCTACGTCGAACGCCTCGGCGCGCGGCTGCCGGACGTGCGCAGGTCGCGGACCGTCACCGACATCACCCGGACGCCCGACGGCGTGGAGATCCGTGATGCCTCTGGTGTGCTCACCCGGGTCGACCGGGTCGTCATCGCCACCCATGCCGACCAGGCACTGAGCCTGCTGACCGACCCCAGCGACCAGGAGGTGACGACCCTCAAGGCATTCGGTTACTCGAGCAACGAGACCGTCCTGCACACCGATGCGTCGCTCCTGCCCGATGCCCCCGCGGCGCGGGCCTGCTGGAACTACCGGATGTCCTCGTGCACCGCCCCGGACGAGCCCGCGGTCGTGACCTACTGGATGAATCGCCTGCACGGGCACGCCTCCCCCGACCAGCACCTGGTCACCCTCAACGCGCGCGAACGCATCGATCCCGACGCCGTGCTCGCGGTCATGAACTACGAGCACCCCGTCTACACACCCGAGGCGGTCGCCGCGCAGTCGCGCCTGGGCGCCCTGGCCACCGACCGCACCGTCTACGCCGGCGCCTACCACGGCTGGGGCTTCCACGAGGACGGGTGTCGCGCCGGCGTCGAGGCTGCCCGGCATTTCGGGGTCTCCTGGTGACCGCTTCCCCGCTGACCACGACCACCACCCTGCCGGCGCTGCCGGCGCTGGTGATCGGTCACGTGGCGCACCGCCGCAGGGGTGCCGTGCGCCACGCGTTCCGCCACCGCGTCTACCAGTGGTTGGTGGACCTGGATGCGGTTCCGCAGCAGCCGTGGTACCTCAAGCCCTTCGCGAGCTTCGGGGCCGCCGACCATCTCGGCAACCCCAACCTGTCGATCAAGGCGAACGTCGAGAACTACCTGTCCCGCCACGGCATCCGCCTCGGTGCCTCGAGCCGGATCGTCATGCTAGGCAACGCACGCGTCCTCGGCCATGTGTTCGACCCGCTGTCCGTCTTCTGGTGCTTCGACTCTGACGGCTCGTTGGCCGCCATCCTCGCCGAAGTCCACAACACCTACGGCGAGCGGCACGCCTACCTGCTCCGCCCCGACGCGTCCGGCGTCGCCACGGCGGCCAAGGCCTTCCACGTCTCACCGTTCTTCGACGTGAGCGGACACTACGAGATGCGGTTCGCGATCTCGCCTCAGGTCGTGTCCAGCACCGTCATCCTCAGCCGATCGGGAAGCGTCGCCTTCACCGCGGCCTTCCGTGGTCGCCCGATCCCGGCGACCCGCAGGGCGCTGGTCGGACAACTCATCCGCAAACCGCTGATGCCACAACGAGTTTCGGCGTTGATCCGGATGCACGGCACATGGCTGTGGCTGCGCCGCCTGCCCGTTCTCCGCCGCCCTCACCATCCCGCACAGGAAGGGGTCTGAGATGACCACCGCCACGCTCGTCAGATGGCCCGCCATCGCCCGAACGCCGAGGGCCCCGCTCGCAGCGAGCGTCGCGCGGCTCATCTTCGAGCGAGCCGTTCGCCGGATCCCCGTTCGGGTGAGCTATCCCGGCGGCGCGAGCACCGGCGGCGGCACTTACGACGCCCCGCAGATCGAGCTCGTCCGCCCCAACGCCTTCTTCGCCCGGCTCGGCCGCGATACCAAGATCGGCTTTGGTGAGGCCTACATGGCCGGTGACTGGCGGGCCGGCCCGGGCACCGACCTGGCCGACCTGCTCACCCCGTTCGCAGCCCGGCTGACGAGCCTGGTCCCCGAACCGCTCCAGCGCCTGCGGACGATCGTGGACCAGCGGATCCCGACCAGCCAGGAGAACACCCTCGACGGGTCACGGGACAACATCCTCGCGCACTACGACCTGAGCAACGACCTGTTCGCTGTCTTCCTGGATCCCACGATGAGCTACTCCGCGGCATGGTTCGACGAGGAGGAGCCCATCGTGAGCGCAGTCCGCCTCGAGGAAGCACAACTCCGCAAGATTGACGGGGTTCTGGACTACGCGGGGGTCAGGCCGGGGACGCGACTGCTGGAGATCGGCACCGGATGGGGGGCGCTCGCTATCCGGGCCGCGCAGCGCGGCGCCCACGTCACCACGGTGACGATCTCGGCCGCACAACTGGCCCTCGCGACCGAGCGGGTCGCCGCGGCCGGCATGTCCCACCGGGTGGACCTGCGACTGCAGGACTACCGCGAGGTCGACGGCGAGTTCGACGCGATCGTCAGCGTGGAGATGGTCGAGGCGGTCGGCGAGGCGTACTGGCCGACGTACTTCGCCTGCCTTGACCGGCTGCTGGCCCCCGGCGGGAAGGTCAGCATCCAGTCCATCACCATGGCGCACGAGAGGGTTCTCGCGACGAAGCAGTCCTTCAGCTGGATCCAAAAATACATCTTCCCCGGCGGGATCATCCCGTCGCTGCAGTCCATCGACGAGAACCTCGCCGCCCACACGACGTTGCGGGTCACCGAGAGGCGGGAGCTGGGCGCGCACTACGCACGCACCCTGCATCTGTGGCGCGAGCGATTCGCCCAGCAGTGGCCCCGGATCCACCAACTCGGGTTCGACGAGACCTTCCGGCGGATGTGGGAGTTCTACCTCGCCTACTGCGAGGCCGGCTTCCGCGTGGGCTACCTCGGTGTGAGCCAACTGCAGCTGACGAGGGAGCCGACATGGACCTGAAAGGCAAGGTGGCGTGGGTCGTCGGAGCCTCCAGCGGGATCGGCGCCGCCGTCGCGGGCGAGCTCCTGGCCCGCGGCGCCACCGTTGCGATCTCGGCCCGCCGTCTGGACCAGCTCGCCGAGGTGTCCGCCGGCCACATGCTCGTGGCCCCCGCCGACGTCACCGACGCCGCCTCGCTGGCAGCCGCCGCCGGCCGCATCCGTGACGAGCTCGGACCGATCGACCTCGTCGTACTGTCCGCCGGCTACTGGAGGCAGATGTCCGCCAGCAGCTGGGACACCGAGACCTTCGACCGGCACGTCCAGGTCAACCTCATCGGCATGAGCAACGCCATCGCGGCGGTGCTCCCCGAGATGCTGGCTCGGCGCGCCGGGGTCATCGCCGGCATCTCGTCGGTCGCGGGCTACCGCGGACTGTCCGGGTCCGAGGCCTATGGCGCGACCAAGGCAGGGCAGATCAACCTGCTCGAGTCCCTGCGCATCCAGGTCGCGGCACGCGGCGTACGCGTCACGACTATCTGCCCGGGCTTCGTGCGCACCGAACTGACCGCCGGCAATGCCTTCCCGATGCCCTTCATCATCGAGGCCGACGCCGCCGGCCGCGCGATCTGCGACGGTCTGGAGAAGGACCGCACCGAGATCGTGTTTCCCGCCCGCATGGCCGTCCTGATGAAGATCGCACGACTTGTTCCCGCCCGCGCGTGGTCCGCGTTGTGGAGCCGAAGCGCCAGCCGCCAAAACCGGGAAGGACCCGCATGAGACTGCGCAAGATCGTTACGGTCGACAAACCCCTCGACACGGTGTTCGCCTACCTGTCGGACTTCACCACGACCACCGAGTGGGACCCGGGCACGGTCAACACCATCCGGACCAGCGGAGACGGAAGTCCCGGCACGGAATACCTGAACACCTCGACCTTCGCCGGCCGGCAGACCCAACTCACGTACGTCGTGCAGGAACTGGTCCCGAACCGGCGGATCTCCCTTCGCGGCGAGAACCGGACCGTGATCGCGCACGACACCATGACCTTTCGGGAAGTCGTCGGCGGCACGGAGGTGACCTACACTGCCGTCTTCACCTTCAAGGGCATCGCCCGGGCGCTTGCGCCGTTCCTGCGGCCGGCCGTCGCGCGCCTCGGCAACGAGGCCGAGTCCGGCATGGCGGAGGCTCTGGCCAGACTCTGAGCTCGGGCGCACCGAGTCCGTCGGCTATCCCGATTCAGCCAGGTCCCGGCCGAGAACCCCAACGTCGCGGCGCTTCCTGTGGCAACCTGTGGATGGTGTCGACACCTGACGTGCGCCATGACCCTCGTCTCGGTGCGCTCAGCGCGCCGTCTCGGCTCGCCGAGCCCGGCGAAAGGATCTCGGCTGAGGAGCTCCAGCTCGCCGCGCGCAACCATGGTCTGCCACTGGAGGCGCTGCGTTTCGACGTCACGCCGCCGGGGCTGCACTACCCGCTGACCCACTACGACATTCCCGCCGTAGTTCCGGGAGCGTTCCGGCTCGTCGTCGACGGCGCCGTTGCCAACCCGCTGTCGCTGGATCTGGACGCCCTCCGCGCCCGGCCGCATCATCGGCGGTCGTGACCCTGGAGTGCGCTGGAAACGGCCGGGCGCTGTTGCAGCCACGCCCGGTCAGTCAGCCCTGGCTGGTCGAGGCGGTCGGCACGTCGCGATGGACGGGGACGCCGTTGGCGCCTCTGCTACGTGCGGCCGGCCTGCACGACGACGCGGTCTGGTCCACCTCTCAGCTCAGACCCAGATCGGCGATTGGCGGCGCGGTGTGATCGGTGTTGTTGACGTACAAGTGCCCTCTGACATGGGATGTTGGCGCCCTTTTGCCTCACATCAGGATGCCCGGCTGGCTGGGGTCGTTGCCTCAGATGTGGGTGCCCGCTTCGAGAG
>JBBRHF010000097.1:0-15671 GCA_038223055.1 Actinomycetes bacterium
CGACCCACCCAGGTCCGGGGTGTCAACCGTCAACGCGAGCGTAGTACCGAACATAGACAGCCAGCTCCTCACCACATGAAGGGACTGCCTGCAGTACTACCGGATCAGAAGCACAGTTCAACGGAGCGACACGCTACCGAATCGTCACCGCCCGTGTCGCGGTGAACTCCACCCGTGCCAGTAGGTCGTCTCCGGGGAGAATGGCGCCAATCTCGGTGTCGGTGGCCCCCGAGCGGAGGTAGCGCCGTCGCAGGGCGGCGACCGCGAGGACCCCCACACCTGCCACCGCGACGTACGACGACGCACCGAGTAGCTTGTCCCGCTTCATGGAAGTCTCCCAAGATAGACATACAGATGCGGCTCTGCTGGAGGGACGTTCCCGGCAAACCCCGCCACCGTCATCCCCGACTGGCAACCACCCGAGCGGTCAGCCCTCGACATCCGCCACGATCCCCTATCACGGCGCCATGATCCCCATCCCGGCGCGCAGAGTTGTTGGCTGGCGCACCGACGTCGCCCACATGGTGATCGGCGGAGCGTCCGACAGGTGAGATTTCCCTACCCTGCACGGCGAAAGTGCGCCTTGCAAGGCGTCGACACCTACGTCGGGTGCCGTTGGCCTCGGTAGGTGACGCTCCCCCGAAACCCCACCTCGGATGGTGGATGATTTACGAGATATGCCCGTTCTGCGGCCCGGTGCGCAGCGCGGTCAGACCCAACCCTGGTGGTGGGATCGGGAAGTGGCGGTTGGGGCGTAGCCGGTTGGGGCGTGGCGGGCACGGTCGGCGCGATATCTTGACGTCAAGACACCGTAGCGACCGCCCAAGGGATGGCGCTGCGGGCGCCGAGACACCCGGTCCCGCCTCAGTCGGGCATGACGACGGGAGGAAGCACGGGGGGCAGAGGAGGACGACGTGGCCGACGAGGTGGACCGGCTGGTCGCGGCCTGGGCCCGGGAGCGACCCGACCTCGACGTCCGGCCGCTGGAGGTGCTCAGCCGGGTGACCCGGCTGGCACGGCACCTGGACCGCGCCCGGGGCGAGGCCTTCAGCCTGCGCGGCCTGGAGGTGTGGGAGTTCGACGTATTGGCGGCCCTGCGGCGGGCCGGGCCGCCCTACGTCCTCTCGCCCGGACATCTGCTGGCCCAGACCCTGGTGACGTCGGGGACGATGACCAACCGCATCGACCGACTGGCCGGCCGCGGGCTGGTGCAGCGCCGCCCGGACCCGCACGACCGGCGGGGGGTGCAGGTGCATCTCACCAACGCGGGCCAGGAAAGCGTCGATGCCGCGCTGGCCGACCTGCTGGCCCGGGAGACATCGCTGCTGGCCGGGCTGACCGCGGCGCAGCAGCAGACCCTGGCCGAACTGCTGCGCCGGCTCGGCACGCCGTTCGAGCAGGGCAGCGAGTAGCCGCGCTCAGTCGGCGCGCTCGGCGAGTTCAGCGAGCTCGAGCCAGCGCTCCTCCAGCGCGCTGCGCTCGGCCTGCAGTGCGCGCAGAGCGCGATCCAGCTCGGCGACGCGCAGGTGGTCGGTCGCGGCCGCGGCCAGCTCGTCGTGCAGCCGGGCCTCACGCGGCCGCAGCTTTTCCAGGGAGCGCTCCAGCCGGGCCAGTTCCTTGCGGGCGACCCGTGTCCACGCTGCCGAGGACACCGAGAACGGGTCCTCCGCGGGCGATACCGGCGACGTCACCGCGCCAGCAGTGGCTGGATCGGCGACCAGCCCCCGCCGCAGCTCGAGGTACTGCTCGACCCCACCGGGCAGGTCCCGAAGCCGGCCATCCCCCAGCAAGGCCAGCGCCGTGTCACAGACCCGCTCCAGGAAGTAGCGGTCGTGGGACACCACCAGCAGCGTCCCCGGCCAGCCGTCGAGCAGGTCCTCCAGGGCCGTCAGCGTGTCGATGTCCAGGTCGTTGGTCGGCTCGTCCAGCAGCAGCACGTTGGGCTCGTCCATGAGCAGCCGCAACAGCTGCAGCCGGCGCCGCTCACCGCCGGACAGGTCGCCGACGGGGGTCCACTGCTTGTCCCCCACGAAGCCGAACCGCTCGCACATCTGGGTGGCCGTCACCTGTCGCCCGCCGCCCAGGTCGACCACCGACCGGACCTCCTGCACCGCCTCGAGCACCCGCAGCGTCGGGTCGAGCTCGGTGACGTCCTGGGACAGGTGGGCCGGGCGCACGGTCACCCCGCGCACGACCCTGCCGTGAGTGGGCTCGAGTTCGCCGACGAGCAGCCGCAGCAACGAGGTCTTGCCCGATCCGTTGACCCCGGCGATGCCGAGCCGGTCGCCGGGGCCGACCTGCCAGGTGAGCCGGTCCAGCAGGGTCCGGCCCCCGACCTCGACGGTGGCCTCGCGCACGTCGTAGACGGTCTTGCCGAGGCGGGCGCTGGCGAATCGGACCAGCTCGACACCGTCGCGGGGCGGCGGTTCCTCGGCGATCAGCGCGTTCGCGGCGTCGATCCGGAACCGCGGCTTCGACGTACGAGCCGGCGGTCCGCGCCGCAGCCAGGCGAGTTCCTTGCGGATCAGGTTGGCCCGGCGGGCGTCGGTCGCCGCCTGCATCCGGGTGCGCTCCGCGCGAGCCAGCACGTACGCCGAGTAGCCGCCGTCGTAGGCGTGGACCTCGCCGCCCTGCACCTCCCAGGTCGCCGTGCACACGGCGTCCAGGAACCACCGGTCGTGGGTGACGACCACGAGGGCCTCGCGGCGCGCCGCCAGATGCCGGGCCAGCCAGTCGATGCCCTCGACGTCGAGGTGGTTGGTGGGCTCGGCCAGCAGCAGCAGGTCATGCGCCGCAACCAGCGCCCTGGCCAGGGCGACCCGGCGCCGCTCGCCACCCGACAGCGGCCCGACCGGCCGGTCGAGCATGTCGTCGATGGCCGCCCGCGAGCCGAACAGACCGGCGAGTACCTCGCGCACGCCGGACTCACCGGCCCACTCGTGGGTCGGGCCGGCACCGACGACGAGGTCGCGGATCGTGGCGGCGGGGTCGAGGACGTCGGCCTGGGCCACCGTCCCGACCCGCAGCCCGCCGGCATGAGTGACCCGGCCGGCGTCGGGCTCCTCGACCCGGGCCAGCAGGCGCAGCAGGGTGGTCTTGCCATCGCCGTTGCGCCCGACGACGCCGACCCGGTCGCCCTCCCCCACGCCGAGAGAAACCGCGTCCAGCACGGTGCGGGTGCCGTAGGACTTGGTCGCAGCCTCGAGGTTGACCAGATTGCGGGCCACTCAGACACCCTCGACGACACGGGCGCCCGCCGCCGGGCCGCTCGCCCGCCGGACGGCCGCGCAGATGCCGCTGGCCTCGAGCACAGCGGCCAGGTCGAGGGCGTGCTCGGTGTCGCGGGCGAGGAAGGCGACGGTAGGCCCAGAACCAGAGACAAGGGCACCCAGCGCGCCGTAGTCCGTGCCGATCTCCAGGGTCACCCGCAGCCGGGGAAGCAGGCTGCACGCCGGCGCTTGCAGGTCGTTGGACAGCGCCGGGCCGAGCGCGGTCGCGTTCCCCGAGCGCAGCGCCGCCATCAGCGCGTCGTCCACCCGCGGCTCGGGCAGCACCCGCCCGGCCCGCAGCCGGTCGCATTCGGCGTAGACAGCGGGGGCCGACAGGCCGCCCCTGGCCAGGGCCAGCACCCACTCGAACCGGCCGCGGGCCAGAGCCTCGGTGAGGTGCTCGCCGCGGCCCATGCCCACGGCCGTGCCGCCCATCAGCGCGAACGGCACGTCGCTGCCGAGGCGGGCCGCCAGCGCATGCAACTGCGTCCCGCGCAGGCCGGTGCCCCAGAGGGCGTCGCAGGCCACCAGCGCAGCCGCCGCGTCCGCGCTGCCTCCCGCCATGCCGCCGGCGACGGGAATGCCCTTGTGCACCGCCAGATGTACGTCGGCGGCGTGCCCGGTGTGCTCTGCCAGCAACAGGGCGGCGCGGGCGGCGAGGTTGGACACGTCGGTCGGCACCCCGGACAGCGAGATGCCCGGCGCGGCGACCATGCTCACTGTCAGGCCAGTGGCAGAGGTGGCGGTGACGTCGTCGTAGAGGGACACCGCATGAAAGATCGTGGCCAGTCCGTGGAAGCCGTCGGGGCGCAGGGAGCCGACAGACAGCTGCAGATTGATCTTCGCGGGGGCCCGCGCGGTGACCGAGGCCATGGCCGTCACCCTAGGTCCGGCCCCCGGTGCTCGGCGAGGCGGGCGAAGTCCTCGACCGCGAGCTGCTCCCCGCGCGACCGGGGGTCGATTCCGGCAGCGCGCAAGGCCGCCTCGGCCGCGGGCGCGGAGCCCGCCCAGCCCGAGAGTGCCGCCCGCAACGTCTTGCGACGCTGGGCGAACGCCGCGTCGACGAGAGCGAAGACCTCGCCGCGCGTGGCCGTCGTCGGCGGCGGCTCGCGCCGGTGCAGGGCGACCAGACCCGAGTCGACGTTGGGGGCCGGCCAGAACACGGTGCGCCCGATGGCGCCGGCCCGGTGCACCTCGGCGTACCACCGGACCTTGACCGAGGGCACGCCGTAGACCTTCGACCCGGGGCCCGCCGCGAGGCGGTCGGCGACCTCGGCCTGCACCATCACCAGCCCGTGGCGGATCGACCGGAACCGCGCCAGCAGGTGCAGCAGCACGGGCACGGCGATGTTGTAGGGCAGGTTGGCGACCAGAGCCGTCGGCGGCCGGCCGGCCAGCGCGTCGACCCGCAGCGCGTCGGCGGTGAGGACCTCGAGCCGGTCGGCGTACGACGGGGCGTGCCGGGCCACGGTCACCGGCAGCTCGCCGGCCAGCGCCGGGTCGATCTCCACGGCCGTCACGCCGGCCGCCATCGCAAGAAGCCCCAGGGTCAGCGAGCCCAGGCCCGGCCCGACCTCGAGCACGACGTCCTCCGGCGAGACCTTCGCCGCGCGCACGATGCGTCGCACGGTGTTGGCGTCGATGACGAAGTTCTGGCCGAGCGCCTTGGTGGGGCGTAGCCCCAGCCTCGCCGCGATGACCCGGATCTCCGCGGCTCCGAGCAGGCTGGCGGCTTCCAGCAGGCTGGCCCCTGCGCCAGGCGTAGGCACCGCCTCCGGCGGGTCGGTCACCAGGAGAACGCATCGGGGCAGCGCAGCCGCTCCGCGTCCCAGCCGGCGAGCCGGGCGCCGGCCTCGTAGGCGCTCTCGAAGAAGTCCAGGATCGTCGCCCGGGTGTCCGGCGCGGCGCGGGCGTCGTCGTGGTCGAGGACGGCGATGTGCGAGCCTCGGCTGGGCAGCCAGCAGGCCCGCTCCGGCCGCAGCCGCTGCGCCGGCAGCTCGGCGGGCTCCGGAGCCGTGTAGGAATAGAACGTGGGTGCGGAAACTGTGTCGTCACCGAACCAGAAGCCGAAACTGATGACCTCGTGGGAGTAGGCCTTGCGCGTGACCGTGTCCACGGTGAGTGGCAGGTCGACGGCCTTGTCCGAGAACCGCGTGACGGCCAGATCGAAGGTGTGCCAGAAGTGGTGGACAGGGCTGGTCTTAGCGTAGCTGCGACCCGCAAACTCCTCCAGCACCAACGACACCTGGGCGAGCACCTGCCAATATCTGTTGACCGAGAAAGGGTTGTAGGAGGCGTGCGCGATGTCCTCTGCGAACGGCGTGGCGTCGGGCAGGTCGAACGGGTCAGCCCGGATCGTGGCGGAGATGCCCGACGCCGCGAGTGCGGCGAACGTCCGGTCGTGGAAGGCCGCGACCGACTGTTCAGCCAGCGGGAACGACACTGTGTGACCGGTTGCGCGGCGGACCAGCAGTCGGTGGTCGACGAAGTCGAAGTCGACCGCGAAGATGGGGTCTTCGCCCATCGGCCGGGTCGTGATCCCCCGGCCCGTCACATGGAACGGCACGTGCCACCAGTGGTTGCGCCACGGCGCCTGGTCGAGCCGAATCTTCCCGACGATCTGGGGGAACCGGTGCAGCGTCTCCTTCGTGTGCACCCAGTCGGCCAGCGGGATGGGCGGGAAGGCCGGCGCGGTGTGGACCGCAGTGATCATGAGCGAAGGGTAGACCTCGAGTGGTCACAGGCGGGGGGTGCGACGGCTACCAGGCGCCGAAGGCCGCCGCGGTGTTCGCGGCGACCGCCGTGGCGAGTTCCTCGACGGGCACGCCCTTGACCTCGGCCATCGCGCGCAGGGTCACCGGGACGAGGTAGGACGCGTTGGGCCGCCCGCGGTAGGGCATCGGCGCGAGGTAGGGTGCGTCGGTCTCGACCAGCAGGCTCGACAGCGGCGCGACGGCGAGGCCCGCGCGCAGCCCGTCGGCGTTCTTGAACGTCACCGTGCCGGCGAAGGACAGCCACCAGCCGCGCTGGACGCAGTGCTCGGCCATCGCGGCGTCCCCGGAGAAGCAGTGGAAGACCACGCGGTGGGGCGCACCGGCCTCGTCGAGAACCCGCAGCACGTCGGCGTGGGCGTCGCGGTCGTGGATCACCAGGGCCTTTCCGTGCCGCTTGGCCATCTCGATGTGGGCCCGAAAGCACGCCTCCTGCACCGCGTGCCCGGCAGCACCGGTGCGGAAGTAGTCCAGCCCGGTCTCCCCCACGGCCCGCACCCGCGGGTCCGCGGCCAGCTGGTCGATCTCGGCCAGCGCCTCGTCCAGCTCGCCCGCACGATCCAGCACCGGAGCCTCGTTCGGGTGCAGCGCCACGCCGGCCACGATCGCGTCGTGGCGGTGTGCCACGTCCACAGCCCACCGGGCGCCGGGGCGGTCGCAGCCGATCGCCACGATGCGCGGCACCCCGACCGCGGTCGACGCGGCGAGCGCATCTTCGACCGTCAGCCAGTCATCGGGCGGGTCGGCGACGTCGAGGTGGCAGTGGCAATCGGTCACCGGCACGGTCAACGGTTCGGGCGCGGGCGGCCGGGTGCGGTCCGCGCCGGCGGCCCGACGGGACCGGGTCGGCCCGGCCATCACGCGTCGCCCGCTGGTTCGAGGCGCGCGAGCTCCTCCGCCACGATCGAGGGATCGAGCTTGCGGAACACCGGCGTCGGCGCGGACAGCGGTGTGCCGGGCACGATCGGGATCGACTCCCACCGCGCCGCAGCGGCGGCGTAGTCCCCGGTGATGATCGAGTAGTCCGCGTTGCCCGCCTCGCTGACCGTGCGCACCTGCGGCATGCCCGACCACAGACCGGTCCCGCCCAGCTGCTCGTGCACCTGCTGCGCGGAATGCGGCAAGAACGGGGTGAGCAGCGTGTTGCAGTCGCGCACGGCCTGCAGGGCGACGTGCAGAACGGTCGCCATCCGGTCCGGGTCGGTGCTGCGCAGCTTCCACGGCGCCTGGTCGGAGAGATATTTGTTGACCTCGGCGACAACCCGCATGCACTCGGTGATGGCGGCCTTCTGGCGCGAGGTCTCGATCAGGCCGCCGACCACCGCAAAAGTGCCGCGCACCGTGGCCAGCAACGTCTCGTCCTCGTCGGTCAGCGACCCGGCTGCGGGCACCGAGCCGATGTTCTTCGCCGCCATCGACACCGTTCGGTTGACGAGGTTCCCCCAGGCGGCCACGAGCTCGTCGTTCGTACGACGCAGGAACTCGGCCCACGTGAAGTCGGTGTCCTGGGTCTCCGGTCCCGCGACGGCGATGAAGTAGCGCAACGCGTCGGCGTCGTAGCGCTCCAGAAAGTCCCCGACATAGATCACGACCTTGCGCGACGAGGAGAACTTGCGGCCCTCCATCGTGAGGTACTCACTCGATACGACCTCCGTGGGCAGACCCAGCTCACCGAACTGACCCGGTGCCCCGCCGCGGGTGCCCTTGCCGTCGTAGGAGAGCAGGATCGCCGGCCAGATGACCGAGTGGAAGACGATGTTGTCCTTGCCCATGAAGTAGTAGGACGCGGCCTCGGCGGGGTCGGCGGGCTGCCACCACGCGCGCCACGCCTCCGGGTCGCCGCTGCGGCGGGCCCACTCGATCGAGGCGGACAGGTAGCCGATGACCGCGTCGAACCAGACGTAGATCCGCTTGTCGGCCCGGTCGATCCAGCCCTCGATCGGGATGGGCACGCCCCAGTCGAGGTCGCGGGTGATGGCCCGCGGACGGAGCTCCTCGATCAGGTTGCGGGAGAACTTCAACACGTTGGGCCGCCAGTCCTGGCGGGTGTCGAGCCATCGCGACAGGGCGTCGGCAAGCGCCGGCAGGTCGAGGAAGAAGTGCTCGGTCTGGACGAACTTCGGCGTCTCGCCGTTGATCCGGCTGACCGGGGCGATCAGGTCGGTCGGGTCGAGTTGGTTGCCGCAGTTGTCGCACTGATCGCCGCGCGCGCTGGCGTAGCCGCAGATCGGGCAGGTGCCCTCGATGTAGCGGTCGGGCAACGTGCGCCCGGTCGAGGGCGAGATCGCCCCCATCGTCGTCTGGGCCACGATGTAGCCGTTCCTGTGCAGCGTCCGAAACAGTTCCTGGACGACCTCGTAGTGGTTGACCGTGGTCGTGCGCGTGAACAGGTCGTAGGTCAAGCCCAGCTTGGCCAGGTCCTCGACGATCACCCGGTTGTAGCGGTCGGCGAGGTCGCGGGTCGCCATACCCTCGGCGTCGGCCTGCACCTGGATCGGCGTCCCGTGCTCGTCGGTGCCGCTGACCATGAGCACCTGGTTGCCCGCCATCCGCTGGTAACGGCTGAACACGTCCGCAGGCACCCCGAAGCCAGACACGTGGCCGATGTGGCGAGGGCCGTTGGCATAGGGCCAGGCGACGGCGGTGAGGATGTGACGGGACATGGCCATCAGCCTACGGGCGGGGCGGGGCCTCGTTTCGCGGCGACGACGGCGTCGAATACCACTCGCTTGGCGACACCGGCCTCCAGCGCCACCGCCGCGATCGAGGCCTTGCGCACCTCGCCGGCCTCCTCGCGGTCCGCCACCCACCGGGCCAGCTGACCGGCGGCAGGCGCCTCGGCCGGGCCCGACGGCGCCCCGCCCACGACGACCGTGACCTCGCCGCGGACGCCGGCTGCGGCCCAGGAGGCGAGCTCGCCGAGGCCCCCTCGACGTACCTCCTCGTAGGTCTTGGTCAGCTCGCGGCACACGGCGGCGGGCCGGGCACGGCCCAGCACGTCGGCCGCCGCCGCGAGCATCGCCGCGAGCCGGTGCGGTGCCTCGAAGAACACCGTGGTGCGCGGCTCGGCCCGCAGCGCGCGCAGCCGGGCGACTCGCTCCCCGGGCTTGCGCGGCAGGAAGCCCTCGAAGCAGAACCGGTCGACGGGCAGGCCCGACACGGCCAGGGCGGTGAGGACAGCCGAAGGACCGGGTACGGCGGTGACCTGCACCCCCGCAGCCACCGCCGCGGCCACCAGCCGGTAGCCCGGGTCGGACACTGACGGCATCCCGGCGTCGGTCACCAGCACGACCCGTTGCCCGGCCAGCAGGGCCTCGATCAGCTCGCCGGTGCGGGCGGCCTCGTTGCCGTCGTGGTAGGACACGACCCGCCCGGGCGGGTCGATCTCCAGGACGCGGGTGAGCCGGCGCAGCCGGCGGGTGTCCTCAGCGGCGATCAGGTCGGCCGACTCGAGAGTGAGACGCAGCCGGGGCGAGGCATCAGCCGGGTCGCCGATGGGCGTGCCGGCCAGCACGAGCACGCCAGCGCCGGGCTCCGCCGCAGCGCCGCCGGCGAAACCCTGGTCGGCCGTCACCCGGCCATCCTGTCAGCGCGCCCACACGGCGCGCGGGACCCGGCACAGGTCCGGTCCGTACGATATGCCGGTGCTGATGACCGCGGGGGCCCGCTCGGTGCGAGATCGCCTGGTGCGCCCGGTGCCCGACGACGGGATCTGGGGCTGGCTGGGACCGGTGCTCGTGGCGATCTTCGCCGGGGTCCTGCGGTTCTGGCGCCTGGGCACTCCCAGGGCGTTCATGTTCGACGAGACCTACTACGCCAAGGACGCCTACGCGCTGCTGCACTACGGCGCCGAGCAGAACTACGTCAGCAAACCCAAGGACCCGACGTTCGCCAACACCCAGATCCTCGCCGGCCGCCTCGACGACTTGTTCGCGGGCACCCCGGCGTACGTCGTGCATCCGCCCGGCGGCAAGTGGATGATCGCGATCGGCGAGCAGATCTTCGGGATGACCCCGTTCGGCTGGCGGTTCGTGGTGGCCGTCACCGGCACGCTGTCCGTGCTGATGATCGCCCGCATCGGCCGCCGGATGTTCGGGTCGACGCTGCTGGGGTGCACGGCCGGGCTGATGCTGTCGGTGGACGGCCTGGCTTACGTGCACAGCCGCGCAGCCCTGCTGGACCCGCTGCTGATGTTCTGGGCGCTCGCGGCGTTCGGCGCACTGCTCATCGACCGGGACCGGACTCGGCTGCTGCTCGCCGACCGGATCGGGTCCGGTGGGTTCCCGGGGCCGGGGCTCGGGCTGCGGCCGTGGCGACTCGCGGCCGGGGTGAGCCTGGGGATGGCGTGTGCCACCAAGTGGAGCGGGCTGTACTTCGTGGCGGCGTACGGCCTGCTGACGGTTCTGTGGGACCTGGGCGCGCGGCGCACCGCCGGGGCGTCGCGGCCGATTCGGGCGACGCTGGTGCGCGACGCGGGACCGGCCTTCGTCTCGCTTGTCGGAGTGGCCGTCGCGGTCTACCTGGTGTCGTGGACGGGGTGGTTCCTCGGCGGCGCGGACGCCTACAACCGCAGCTGGGCCGCGACGCACCCCGGACCGGCCTACATCCCGGACGCGCTGCGCAGCCTGTGGGACTACCACCGCACCGCCTGGCACTTCCACACGACCCTGGAGACCTACCACCCCTACCGCTCCAACCCGTGGGGATGGCTGCTGCTGTCGCGCCCGGTGTCCTACTTCTACGCGGGACCCAAGCTGGGGGCGTCGGGCTGCGACGTGGCCCAGTGTTCGCAGGCGGTCACTGCGCTGGGCACCCCCGCCATCTGGTGGGCCTCGTTGCTCGCGCTGCCGGTGATCGGCTTCCTGTGGCTCGGGCGGCGGGACTGGCGGGCCGGGGCGATCCTGGCCGGTGTCGCGGCGGGCTACCTGCCGTGGTTCCTCTTCCAACGGCGAACGATCTACTCCTTCTACGCCGTGGCCTTCTTGCCCTACCTGGTCCTCGCGATCACGATGTGCCTCGGCCTGCTGCTCGGGGCGCGGGGCGCCGGGGCGCTGCGACGTCGGGTGGGCGCTGTGGCCGTCGGAGGCTATCTGGTCGGCGCGATCTTGAACTTCCTGTGGTTGTTGCCGGTGCTGTCCGCCCAGGTGATCCCCTATGCCAGCTGGGCGCGCCGGATGTGGTGGAAGTCCTGGATCTGACGCTCCGCCGTGCTCAGCCCGCAGCCCGCTCCGCCGTGCTCAGCCCGCAGCCCGCTCCGCTGTGCTCAGCCCGCAGCCCGCGCCGCTGTGACGGCGTGCGAGCGCGATCCGACCACCGACATCGGCGGGCGGTGCGCGCCGAGGCGCCGCTGGTAGATGCGCAGCGCGACAACCCGGGTGGCCGACTCGACCAGCCGCGCTTCGGGCAGGCGGCCGGACCGGACGGCCCTGAGCACCCCGCGACGGGCCTTGTTGGCGTCCGGGGAGTTCAGGATCAGGTCGTTGCCGGCGAGCAGGGAGCGCACGGCGCTCTCGGCGTTGCCGAAGGCGCCATAGACCGGGCCCATGCCCTGGGAGTCGGTGATCGCGACGCCGCGGAAGCCCAGCCGGTCGCGCAGCAGGCCGGTGACGATCCCCTTGCTGGTCGAGGCCGGCACTCCTGGCTGGACCGCCGGCACCTCGATGTGCCCGGTCATCACGGCGGGCACGCCCGCCTTGATCGCCGCGGCGAAGGGCACCAGGTCGGTGCGCATGAGCTCGTCGACCGACTTGCGTTGCACCGGCAGGGAGCGGTGGCTGTCCCCGACGACGCTTCCGTGGCCGGGGAAGTGCTTGACGACCGGGATGATCCCGGCGTCGAGGTAGCCCCGCACCGAGGCCACCACCATCGCGGCGCCCTCGGTGTAGTCCGAGGAGAACGAGCGCGAGCCGACGATCGCGTTGTCGGCCGTGTTGATGTCGGCCACCGGAGCCAGCGCCATGGTGAAGCCCATCGCCCTCAGCTCGTCGCCGTTGCCTCGGGCGACCGTGCGGGCCAGCAACGGGTCGCCGGTGCGCCCGATGGTCCGGGCCGAGGGCCACCGCGTCGCACCGGCCTTGATCCGCTGGACATCGCCGCCCTCCTGATCGACCGAGACGAGCATCGGCAGGCCGTCGGGGCCGTCGCCGGCCGCGTGCAGGCCGTCGACGAGGGAGCGCACCTGGCTGGCGCTCTCGATCGTCTCGGGACGTACGAACGTGCCGCCGTAGCGGTGCAGAGTGATCGCCCGGGCTGCTGTGTCGGTGCCATGGGAGTCGCGGTTGCGGGCGGCCTCCGACGGCGTGGGCCGGTCGGCGGCGTAGCCCCAGAACGCCGGCATCATCACCTGGGTCACCCGTTGCTCGGGCGACATCGCCGCCACGAGCTGCCCGGCTTCGGCCAGCTCGCCCTGCGTCGGGCCCCACCCGGTCGGGGCGTCGGGGTCGGCGGTCGGGCTCTGCGCTGCGCTCCGGCTCTTCGGGGCCGTGGGCCGGTCGGGCTGCGCGCCGGGCGGCGACGGGCTACATCCCGCAACCAGAGCGGCCGCCACCAGGAGAAGGAGAGGCCGTCGCATGGTCACCAGGGTCTCATTGCGCCGCGATCGGGCCCGGCCGGGCGCTCTCAGCGAGGGTGGTCCGGGTCAGCTGATGGAAGCCCGCGTGCTCGAAGAACGCGACATGTCCCGGCTGGTCAGCCGTGGTTCAGTCGAGCAGCCGGTCCACCGGCCGAGCCGGCGCCACTCGGCCGCCTGGCCCAGCGGCCCAGCTCGCGATTCCCCGACGACGGTGCGCCTCGCCGGCGTGCAAGTTGCCGATGTCGGCCCGACCCTCCTGCCGTACGGCGCGTGCCGCATCCTTGATGCGGCTCTCCACCGGTCCGGCGTGACCGGCGTGACCGGCGAGATCGGCGTGACCGGCGCATCGACCTCGGCCAGAAAAGCCCACCGCGTGACGTACCAGTACACGGCGTGCCACTGCCGGAAGTCGCGCGGCAACGGCCGCCACGAGATCCCCGTCCCGTTCAGACACGGGATCGCCGCATCGGTTCGTCGGCGCTGGTGAATCCCCGGACGGCCGCCGCCGAGCACCGGCACCGTCGCCCTTTTAGGCGCCGGCGACCAGCGCCGGGACCTTGAGGTGCGCGTTGACCCGACCCGGGTCCTTGAGGGTCAGGGTGGAATCGACCAGCCGCGCCAGGTACACACCGGCCGGCCGGCGCGAGCACCGGAAGCAGACCGGCGCAGGACACCAGATTCGGGTCATCGAACACCGATGACACTGCCGAGGACCGGTGCGAAACATGCATCCAGCGGATGCCCTTCGCTGTCACGGCGCGCGAGTCGACACCCACCGAATCGGTGGATCCAGGTTGAATCAGAACGGCGGCCAGCCGCGGCCTACGGCATCGCGGTTGTGCGGGGGCATGACCCCGCGTTCGCCTGCCGGAAAAGAAGTTCAAGATCTTTTCGAGATGGGTCGGTTTCGGGCCGGGCTCTGTCGGACCCCCCGGCTACGTTGTCTTCATGGCCGAAGATGTGTTCGACTCCCGGGTGGACCCGTGTCCGCCCCAGGCGTGGTTGGACTGGTTCGACCTGCGCACCGAGGAGGACCTCGAGGACCCGTTCGACCCGTCCATCCCGCCGGACCCGCAGGACCCGTGGAGCGGGTTGCGCGAGGCAGAGGACGCTCGCGGGAGCTGGTTTCAGGCGCGGGTGATGTCGCCCGCGGAGACTGGGCGGCTGGTGGTGGAGCGGGCGTTGGGGTGCCCCCCGGACGCGACGACGGCAGGCCTGCTGGCCGGGCTGGACCCGGCCGTGTTGGACCCCGACACGCGGGTGGATCTGATCGTGGCGTGGGCCCGGATCGAGTCCTGGGTCGCGTCGCGCCAAGAGGTCGCGCTCGCGGCGGTGGTGGACGCGACCCGCGACCTTGGCTTGGAAGGTAACTGGGCCCGTCACGAGGTGGGGATGGCGTTGCGGCTGTCCTCGACGACTGCCTACCTCCGGGTCGAGCGGGCGGTCGAGTTGACCGGGCGCCTGGAGCCGACCTGGGATGCGCTCGCGGCGGGGCTGATCACCGAAGGGCACGCCGGGGTGATCGCGGACGCGTTGGCCGATCTCGACGATGAGATTGCGGCGGCGGTGCAGGACCGGGTGCTGGGCAAGGCGGCGACCCAGACGGTGGCCCAGCTCAAGAATTCGGTGAAGCGCGCGATCGTCGCCGAGGACCCGGTCGGTGCCGCACAACGCGCGGAGACCGCCAAGAAGGGGCGCAGCGTGCACCGCTTTGCCCTGCCCGACGGGATGGCCGAGCTGCGGGCGGTCATGCCGGCGACCACGGTGGAACAGATGTGGAACGAGCTCAACGCCCAGGCCCGCACCGAACGGGACCGCCTGCGCGCCGCCGGGGCACCCGGGGTAGGCGGGCACGGTGACCCCGATGACCCCGACCCGCGGATCGACCCGCCCGGGATGCCCGCGCTACGCGCCGACGCCCTGGCCCGAGCCGTCCTCGGCGACCAACCCCACACCGAGCCCGACCCGGATCCTGACAGCGAGAACCCCGAGAACCCGGCCGGCCCCGACGCCGAGACCGAGAACGTCGCGAGCCCGGCCGACACCGAAACCACGACCGTGAGCCCGGCCGACCCAGAGAAGTCGACCGTGAGCCCGGCCGACATCGACCCCGACGCCGAGACCTGGATTCCCGCTGGCCCCGACAGCCACGATGCCCGGGTCGGGGAAGCGCGCGAGGACGACGAGCAACGCGAGCGCGGCGACGATGAGCGCGAGGACCACGACCAATGCGAGGGCGACGAGCGACGCGAGGACCAGGAGACGGCCGCGACGGACGAGGACGACACAGACGAGAGCCAGGACGCGGGCGCGGTGGCCCGCCGGGCGCCCGCCTCACCCAGCCAGGCACCGCCCAGCCAGGCACCGCCCAGTCCGCCACCGCCCAGTCCGTCACCGCCCAGTCCGCCACCGCCCAGTCCGCCGCCGCCCAGTCCGCCGCCGCCCAGCGCGCCGCCGCCCAGCGCGCCACGTCCCTCCCGGCCGCCGCCCGGTCCGCCCGGCCCCGGCCTGCCGCCGGGTCGCCCACCCACGACCCGGCCCCCCGTGCAACTGCAGATCACGATCGACCTGCCCACCCTGCTCGGATTGGCCCACAACCCCGCCGAACTACACGGCTACGGCCCCCTGCCCCCACACCTGGTCCGCGCCCTCGCCGGGGACGCCGACTGGATCCGCCTCACCACCGACCCCCAAACCGGCCAACTCCTGGACTACGGCCGACACCGATACCGACCCTCGGACCGCCTCGCCGCCTACATCCGCGCCGCCATGCCCACCTGCCGATGGCCCGGCTGCGAACAACCCTCCGACCGCTGCGACCTCGACCACATCATCGACTTCGACCACGACAAACACGCCGACGGCGACAGGTCCGCAGGCGACGGTGGTGCTGACGACAGTTCCGGGGACGGCTGCGGCTGCTACTGCGACCGCGGCGGCGGAGAAACCACACGCAAAGACCTGTGCCCCCGCTGCCGCCAACACCACAACGCCAAAACCCACGGCCACTGGAAACACACCGTGGACCCCGACGGCACCGAACACATCACCAGCCCGCTC
>JBBRHF010000098.1:0-15633 GCA_038223055.1 Actinomycetes bacterium
GACTGGAAACACCCAACCCCGACCCGACCGCAGCCGCGGCCAGCGCCGCAGCCCGGCGCCGACGACGCAGCTCCACCATCAGTGTCACCTGAATCGCGAACCCCGCCACCAGAGGGACCAACAACCACCAGTCGGCGCGAACCTGTTGGACCAGGTGGCCCCAACCCGCCGTACCGGCGGCCACACCCACAAAGACGCCAACCAACGCAAGACCACTCAAGCCGCCCCACGCTGCACTCCGCCGGGCCATCACGACGGCCGTTCCGGCCGCGCCTCGAGGGCCATCTCCCGCTGCCCTCCCGGAGGGCCAGCGCCCGCCACGTCATCGCGCACCCGCCGGGAATTGTCCGCATCCACATCCGCAGCCGCCGGCCGGCCACCAAGATCCTCCAACGGATCAGCCTGCACCTTTCTGGTGGTACCCGACGGGAACATCCGAGTCACCGCCCATACCGTCAGCGCCAGGAACGCGCCCCAGAACGCGACCATCATCAGGCACCCGCCGACCCCCATCGCGCCACACCACCCGCCTGTGAACATCGACCCCACCTCACTTTCCAAGTCCGTTACCGACCACCATCGCCACCGCAGGTAGCGATATCAGCGCGAGAGAGGTGAAGGTTTGCTGAAGTCGCAGCCCGGGCCGCGGCGCTCGCTCACCGGGATGGCTGGTCCGTTGAGGCGTGCCTGTCCGACCGCCCCGCTCAAGTCGTGGATACCAACGGCCGAAGAACGGGGGTGTGACCAACGGAGTCGATGTCGGAGCAGTGGGCGGCATCTCGGCAGCCCTGGCCCGTGTCAGTCAGATCCAGACGGCCCTGTCCGCCGTCAACCCAACCGCGCCGACCCCGGCCACGTCGTTCGCCCGAGCGTTGGCCGACGCGATGCAACCGACCGTCACGACCCGCAACGCAGCCGCAGCCGCAGCCGCAGGTCAGAGCCCAGCGCTGGCCGCTTGGCCCGCCTTCGGTCCGTCGAGCAACGCCTCGGCGGCCTCGGCCGCGCCGATTGCGGGCCTGGGCAGCGCCAGTTTCGCCGCGAACACTGCCGCCATCACCGCGGCGGCACCCGCAAACCCCAACGCGGGATGGGTCCTGCCCGTCCACGGCCGGATCACCAGCCCCTTCGGCATGCGCACCCACCCCGTCACCGGCGTCTACAAGCTGCACACAGGAACTGACTTCGCGGCTACCGCCGGAACCAGGGTCGGCGCTGCCGCGGCCGGCGTCGTGGTCTCGGCCCGATGGGAAAACGGGAACGGGAACACCGTCGTGGTCGACCACGGCAACGGCATCACCACGAAGTACGCCCACGCCTCGAAATTGCTCGTGACTCCGGGCGAGCGGGTGGATGCAGGACAAGCTGTCATCGCCGCGGGCAGCACCGGTTTCGCCACCGGCCCGCACCTGCACCTCGAGGTCCGCGATCATGGCCAGCCCGTCGACCCGCTGCCGTGGCTCCGCCAACACGGCGTCGAGGTGGTCTGACCACCAACCTGCGCCATCAACGGCGGTCGTGATCGGCCGGCAGTTTCCCGAGAGATCTCTTGGGTGGGCGCTCCGGCGAGGTTGCGGCCAGCCGTCACGGGTGCGGCGGGGACACGGTCAGCGCGCCTGCTGCGCTCGTGGAGCGGGTCTGCTCGAACAGGTGCTCCGCATCCCGCTGGGCCTCCACGGTCGAGGAGACCGTGACCGCCAGGAGCGCGGCCAGGGCCAGCAGCGCGGCGAGCCGCCGCCGGGGCGGGGGCGCCAGCAGGGCGCGCACCCGGGTCACGAGCGCAGATTCGGCGGCGTCCAGAGCGACCGCGCGCCAGCCTGCGGGCGTGGTCCGCGCGTCGTGGCGGCGGGCGCCGACCCGCGCGAGGGCGTGCGCGACGACCGCGCGGTCCCCGGTCACGAGGGCGGCGTCCTCATCGGCCCACCGTTCGGTCGCGAACCGGACAGCCGCAACGAACGATATCAGGAGCGGATTCACCGCCGACGTCAGCTCGGTCACCGCCCGGTAGCGGTAATGGTTGTGGCGCAGGTGCGCGGCCTCGTGTGCGAGCACCGCGCGGCGCTCCCCGGCGGGTAGCGCGGCGAGCAGCGACCGGGACGCGACGATCCGTCCCAGCGCCCCGGGCAGGGCGTACACGTCCTCCGCGTCGTCGTCGAGGACGACGAGCTGACCGGGCTCCCGCCCAGGCTCAGGCACAGCACGCGGACCGCGGCGAGCGCTCGGTATCGGCTGAAAGCCGTCCGCACGCCGCGGGCGCCGAGGATGAGCACAGCCGCGCACGCGGCGCCAGCGACGAGCTGCGGCACCGGGTTCGCCGCGGACAGCGAGGCCACCGACGACCGGCCCAGGCCGCGACCGGCGCCAACTTCCCGAGCAGGGTGAACGCGAGAAGGCCCAGGACGAAGCTGGTCGCGGTCGCGACCAGCACCGCGGAACCGGCCAGCGCCCGCGCCGCGGTCGCGGGCGGCAGCGCCCTGCCTAGCGCCCCGGCACCCACGCCCATCAGCAACGCGGCGAGGAGTGGCACGTAGACGGCGACCCCCATCCGGGCTACCGGCCCTTGCCTTGGCGCAGCAGGCGGCGCAGCACGGGCACGTCGGACGGATCCAGCTCGTCCACAAACCGGGCGAGAACCTGCTCGCGGTCCCGGGCGGCGTCCAGGGCTTGGCGCATCACCCGCGCCTGCACGTTCGACGCGTCCGCCAGCGCGTAGGCGAACGTGCGTCCGGTGCTCTCGCGGGTCGCAGCGCCCTTCTCGTGCAGCCGGGCCAGCGTCGTCATCACGGTCGTGTAGGCCAGGTCGCCGCCGAGGTGCTCGAGGACGTGCCGTGGCGTCATCGGCCCACCGGCCAGCGCGGCGAGCACCTCGTTCTCCAGCGCACCCCGGTCGCGGCGTGCCGCACCTCGATGTTCAGCCACCCGTCGCCTCCATCCATCCCGTCTACTACGGTGATGATAGTAGTGGGGTTACTGTCCGGCGACCGGTGGTGTCGCCGGCGGCGTCGCCCCGGTTCCGGGAGGAGAAGCCCATGTTCGGTGACATCAACGAGTTCGCCCGCGACACCGGCTGGCTGCACGGCCCGCTGCTGGCGTTCGCCCGCTTCGGCGTCGTCGGGTTCGGTGTGCTGCTGGTGCTCGGATGGTGGGTGGCCCGCCAGCGTGGTCCGCGGACCGCGGCCGCAGCATTGTGGGCGGGGGCGGGGACTCTGCTCACGGTCGCGGGGAACCAGCCGCTGGTCGCCGGGTTCCACGAGGCCCGCCCCTACACCGACCACCCCGCCATCCTGGTGATCGCGACGCGCTCGGCGGACTACTCGTTCCCCTCCGACCATGCGGTTGACATGTACGCCGCGGCGAACAAGATCCTGGGAAACGGCCGAAAGAGCCGACGCCTCGCAACCCGGTCAGGTGGCCGCCCCCTTCGCCATCTGATCGTCGTCGGCTGAGGTGCGGACAGCGGGGGGCTGACGGGCCAGGCGGGCCCGTGCCCACCGGAGTGCCGTTTGGGCGTGACCCGCTGTCCGCACCGCCCGGCGGGTCAGCGGCTGGCGCGCGCGATCGGTAGCACGATGAGTGCCACGGCGGAGCCGAGCAGCAGCCCGCCGATGGCGAAGAGTCCGACCGCGATCCAGCCGAGGTTAGGAACTGTAGCACCAACGTCCGCGGTGATCGAGATGCCGGCGCTGGCAGTCGGGTTCATTGCCACGACCACCCAGTCGCCGCCGGTCGGGCGCCAGGTCAACGTCTGGGCGCCCGGGCCGGCTGCCTGCGCCGTCCAGATTGCGGTACTCGCGGGTGCGGCCGGTCCTGCTGTGGGCGCGGTGGGCGTGGGGCGGGTGACCAGCTGGTGATGACCAGCTGGTGATGACCAGGTGGTCGACTCCGGCCAGGTACTGGTTAACCTCCTTCTTCGGCGCGACGCCGATGAAGAGATCAGACGCCGGATCGATGGCGGTCGCGCGCACGTGCACCGTGCCGAGGATGTCGGTGGGGGTTAATGCGTCGGCGGAGGTGCCGAGGTCGATCTCCTCGCCGGTCACGACGTGGCGAAAGTGTTGGTGTGGGTGCTGATGTAGCCAGCCGCGTCCCGTTGCGTGTTCGTGACCCAGGTCGCGATTCCGCCGCCGGTGAGCAGGCCCAGAGAGGCCAGCCCGAGCACCGAGCCGAGGACGAGGGACACGACCCGGCCGGCGGTCCACCCCCTGCGTCTCTGCATCGAGCGGGGTGGTGTCGGTGCTTCGCCCGGGGACTCGCCGCTCGATGGCGTCAGTGTCACCGTGCCGATCGGGTCGTGACCGCCCATGTCCAGCCTGAACGGAGGGTACTCATCGGTCATCAGCCCGGCGTACGCGGCGACCCGCAGCGCCCAGCGGTTCATGCCAAGGACGAAGTCGAAGATCCTTGCCGGGTAGCGGCCGGTGAACGCCAGCACGATCGCTGCGACCAGAACAATCAGCCCGATCAGCCCGCCTGGTGCGATCCCGGCATTGTTGTCGGTGGTCTGCCACAGCGCCCAGGTGCCTCCGCCGACGAAGACGCCCGACCACGAGGTAGTGCGGGATGGCCAGCACCCACTTGACCAGCCACAGCCAGCGGCTCATCGCTGGGTCCAGGGTCGCGTCCACCCGCACGGGATACGTTGTCTCGGACATCAGGACTCCTTCTCAATCGTGTGGTTCCAGCCTGACCGGAGCCCGGGTTCGCGGTAGAGGCCAACGGCTCATCTTGGCCGGTGAGGACGGGCAGCTCGACCGGGCCAATCCGGAACAGGTCTTCCTCCCTGGCCCGAGCCCGACCCCCCTTCCGGGCCGGTCACCGCGCTTAAGCTCGTCAGCATGGACGACATCGCCGGTGTTCGGGCTCGAGTTCTGGGCAACCTGGCTCGGAACACGGCCGAGTTGGCCCGGCTGGAGCAGGACCACGCGAGCCTGATCCAGGCCTCGGAGTCGTCCAACGCAGACGACGAGCACGACCCAGAGGGCGCCACCATCGCGTTCGAACGTGAGCAACTGGTGTCGATCATGACCCGGCTGAGGCGCACCATGGACGGGCTGCGCCAGGCCCTGACCGACCTGGACGAGGGCCGGTACGGGATCTGCGTCCGGTGCGGTGAACCGATTGATCCGGCCCGGCTCGCGGTGCGTCCGCAGGCCACCTTCTGTGTCACCTGCACCGCAGGCCGCAGGTAACCCGGCGAGGCCCTCCCGCCGGTGCTCGACCCAGCCGGATCCGCCGACCAGGTGAATCGTCGCTCGGCCGCCGCGGCCGGCCGCAAGCAGGCACAGCGCCACCCCGGCGGTGAACCCATGTTCCTCACCCGCGAGCAGGGCCGGCACGCCGAGCTGCTCATCGTCTTGAAGTCGACCGGCTCAAGACCGCCACCGGAACAGCTACGCGACCGGCACGACCGCACCGGCGCCGGCGTCATCCTGATCGGCATGCCCGGCATCGAGAAGCGCCTGGCCCGCTGCCGACAGCTCCACAGCCGCATCGGATTCGTCCACCAGAGCAGGTCTGCTCCCGCTGAGCCTGGATCCACAGATCGGGGTTCGCTGTTGGTAGGCGTGGGCGCGTGAGAATCTCGCATCCAGCGAATACCCTTCTTTTGAAGGGCTCTGCGGGTGCCTGGTAGGAGCTGCCAGCAGGGTGGGAAAGAGTTGCGGATGCTGGTGTATCCCAGATCGGTGGCGTCAGGGGGCGCCGGCGAGCGTGGAGTCCGGCAGAGTTGGGAGCGAACGGTAACGTCGAGGCCTGCAATCACCGGCCGGTGGTCCTTGCAGACAGGCGGAGCGCAGTCACCGATGCGACCTGAAGCGCCACGGCAAGCAGCAGTCGAGTAACTGTCTCTGCACCCCGCGATGGAATCAGCGCCCAGCCAGAGACCTGTCGGTCAACGAACGCTGCGGTCGACATTCTCGACCTGTGTCGGCCCGGGTTCCCAGGATGCGATCCACGGGCCGGTGTCTTCGCTGAGGTCGAGGACGCCGGCTTCCAGCCAGGTGTAGCGGCCGTCAAGCACCTTGCCGGCCAGTCGGTTGTCAACGTCATCCGTGTTGTCCCACAGCGCGGCTAGAAGCCGCTCGATACGCAGCCGCGACTGCCCGCAGAAGGCGTCGGCAAGCTCGTACGCCTGGGCTCCCTGCTCTGAGTCCTGAGTCCGCAGCATCTCGGCTCGCACGCAGGACGCTGACATCGCGAACAGCTCCGCAGCGACGTCGACCAGCCGACCAAGGAAGCCTTGCCGGTATTCCAGCTTCTCTCGCCAGCGCGCCATACCGTAGAACGTGGAGCGGGCAAGCCTGCGCGACGTGCGCTCCACATAGCGCAGATGCGGCGCGAGCTCGCCGAACTCGTTGAATGAGGTCGGTAGCTGGCCGCGGCCGGTAACCAGCTTGGGTAGCCACTGAGCGAAGAAGGGAGTCGCCTTCGCGGCCGCCTGCGCCCTCACTCGCAACGGGGCGTGCCGGTCGGCGAGCCTCCCGGCGGCGGTCAGTTGCGAGTCGACCGCCTCTCGGGCCAGGAGCAGGTGCATGATCTCGGTGGAGCCCTCGAAGATCCGGTTGATCCGCAGATCGCGAAGCATCTGCTCGACCGGGACAACTCGCTCGCCGCGGGCAGCCAACGACTCGGCGGTCTCGTAGCCGCGCCCGCCGCGGATCTGGACCAGCTCGTCGACGACCAGGTACCCGATCTCGCTGGCCCAGAGCTTGGCTAGCGCGGCCTCGATGCGGATGTCGTTGCGCCCCTCGTCGGACATCTGCCCAGACAGGTCAAGGACCGCTTCGAGTGCGAACGTCGTCGCGGCGATGAACGCGATCTTGTTGGCGATCGCGGCGTGTCGGCCGACAGGCTTGCCCCATTGCTCTCGGACGCCAGACCATTCCCGAGCGATCTTCAGGCCCCATTTCGCGCCTCCGACGTTGAGGGCGGGCAACGCCAGCCGGCCGGTGTTCAGCGTCGTGAGCGCGATCTTGAGTCCCTGGCCCTCGCGGCCGATGAGGTTCCCGGCGGGGACCCTGACCTGGTGAAGACGCGTGACCCCGTTCTCGATACCACGCAGGCCCATGAAGGCGTTGCGGTGCTCGACGGTGATGCCGTGGGAGTTCGCCTCGACGACGAATGCGCTAATACCGCCGCGGTGACCCTCACTTCGTGGAACCCGTGCCATGACAACCAGAAGCTCTGCGATGGGTCCGTTCGTCGTCCACAGCTTGACCCCGTCGATAAGGTATGTGTCCTGGTCCGGAACGGCCGTGCTGTGCAGCCGTGCCGGGTCGGACCCGACGTCGGGCTCGCTCAGCAGAAACGCGCTGATGGCGCCACGGGCACAACGCGGAAGGAAGGTCTGCTTCTGCTTGGGCGTCCCGAACATCTTCAGCGGCTCGGGGACCCCAATCGACTGGTGCGCCGAGAACAGCGCACCAACGCTGGGATGCACTGATCCGACCAGCATCAGGGCACGGTTGTAGGTGACCTGGGAAAGGCCGAGTCCTCCGTATTCGCGGGGAATCTTGATTCCGAAGCAGCCGAGGTCGGCCCAGCCCTTGAGGTAGACCTCGGGTATGCGCGCCTCGCGCTCGATGACGGCGCCGTCCAATGTGGCGCAGTAGTCGCGCAACTGCTCCAAGAACACAGTGCCCCGTTCCGCGTCATCGACGCCCGGACGAGGATGCGGGTGGATCAGGTCCAGCCGGAACTCGCCAAGAAAGAGCTGTTTGGCGAACGACGGCTTCGACCAGCCGGACTCGCGCGCTTCCTCGGCAACGGCCCTGGCCTCGTCCTCATTGATGTGCGTGTTTGCAGTCATGGCAGACCTCGTCTTCGCCGGATGCCCACTCGTTCCTACACCCGTGAACACGCGCTCGGATAGCGAAACGGGAGCCAGGCGGCCTGTGATCCTTCTCATATGGGGATGCTTTCGCGTAGGCCTGCGGGTTCTGGAAGACTGGTTGGTCACCTCACAGCCACTATCGGGTAGCGAGGGCTAAACGAGGCTCAACAGGAGTGATGATCATGAACGTGACTGATGAGCTGCGATCTTCGGGTGTCGATGACCCCCCGCTTGAGAATGCACGCCCGTGTGTCGTCACGGGAATCGAGGGGCTTCGAGCCTGTCTGGGAGCCGACCTGGGTGTCAGTGACTGGTTGACCATCGAGCAGTCCGTGGTCAACCTGTTCGCAAAGGTGACCCGCGATGAACAGTGGATCCACGTGGACCCGACGCGCGCCAAGAACGGCCCCTACGGTGCGACCATCGCCCACGGCTTCCTGACGCTCTCTCTGTCTTGCCGCATGCTGAGGCACATCGTGGTGGTCGAGGGATTCGACACGGTCATCAACTACGGCCTGAACAAGGTCCGCTTCCCCGCCCCGCTGCTGATCGGCTCAAGGGTGCGGATGCATGCCCGTGTGATCGGGGTCAGGGATGTCGCCGGCGGGGTCGAGGTCATCTACCACGTCGAGTATGAGACCGAGGGACACCCCAAGCCCCCGTGTGTCGCTGACCTCGTCTTCCGTTACTACGACTAGGTGGCTGGTGTCTTTCGCGCGTGGCGGTCCACCAGATTGTTTGATCTTTCCGGGAGAATCGTTGTAGTCGCAGCGGTTCTCTTGGTGGGGTGGGTCGATGACGCTTGGTGTGGTCGATCGGCCGGGTGATCTGTACGACGATGTGGTCGCCTTCTGCGAGGCGGCGATGGCGGAGCGCTCGATCTACGTGTTGTTGCACCGCGAGCGGGACCGGCTGTTCCCAGACGAGGCGTTCGCGGATCTGTTCACCGCTCGGTGCCGCCCTCGGTGGTGTCGGTGGTGATGGTGTGGCAGCGGCTGGAGGGTCTGTCGGATCGGGAGGCGGTAGACCGGCGCGGCCAAGCCGGTCATCGACTGGGACGACCCGGCGGCGCGGGAGGCGCCGAGCGACGGCTGCGCGAAGGACGGGTTTAGCTGCTTGCGGGTGCTCGACGTGCGTGAGTTGGAGGCGCCGGAGGCCGCGGCGGGCCGGTTGTTGGCGACCGTGGTGGGCCAGGACCTCGATGAGGGGAGGACGGGGTGTTCCGGATCGCGCGCCGGACCGGGTGATCTCCACGGTGGATCCCCAGACCCGCCTTGGCCACAAGACCGCGGCGCCCGGTTTCGACGGGTACAGGGGTCACGTCGCAGTCGACCGGACTCCGAGATCATCACCGCGACCACGGTGACCCCGGGCCACGCCGGAGACGCCGCCGCCGCGCAGGACCTGATCGCGGATCTGCTCGGCGAGCACGCCCCGTCGCCCAGTCACGCCCCGGCCGATGACGCCCCGGCCGGTCGACCCAGCCGCCCACGACAAGACCGATGCCGACCAGGGCGAGCACAACGAGACCGAGCAGGTCGAGACCGACAGCCACGCCGAGGACGCTGCGTGCGGTGATTATGCGGCCGGTAACGACGCGGGCGACGGTGACTATCCAGGTTCCCGTCGACTGACGAGCGCGTCAGCATGCCCAAGAACGCCCTTGGCCCGCTTGGCGATCTGTCCCCGTCTCATCTGAGCGGAGCACTCCGCCGTCCGGCGGGCCGTTAGCGAGATGGTCATTGTTCGGCGACTGGTCATTGCCGAAGCCCGGCAGGTAGTTCACTCCAATCCGCCTGACCGCGCACCTATCCGACGTGTCCTGGCGGGAGCACAGTGGTGAAGAGGCCAACCTGGCCCAACGAAGGAGCATCCCATGCCCGCCACCCAATGCCCCAAGTGCGTACTCCGATTCGCGTTCCCCACCGAGGTCGAGTGGCACCTGCGGGAAGAACACCGTCCCGCACCGGTCCGGTCTGAGCCGGTCACCATCGTGACTTCGCCAACGCACAACAGCGAGCCGCCGCCACGTCGCAGTCGGCTGCGGCGCCTTTTCCGTGCCTAAGCCGAGCCACCCCGTCCACCCGGTCGTGATCGAGCGGGAACGGCTGCGGCAGATCCTGCACGCGCACGGGATTTCCTTTCCAACGGACCGGGACCTGGGAAGGAGTCCACCGACCAGGACGCGGATGCCAAGCTGGCCCGGATCGAGCAGGTGCTCGGCAGGTGTCAGCGCCGTCTGAAACCTGACCCTCGATCGTCGCCACGCGACCCCAGGCCCGGGTCGTGGGTGGCCCAGGCCCTGGACAACGCCACACTGCCCCCCGGGTCGATTCGCGCCGACTCACTGCTCGTCGGCCTGGCGTTTTTGGGACGGCGAATCGATGGCGAAGGGGAGGATCTCGATCGTCTTCCGCCGCGGCACTGCGGGCCAGCAGCGCCGACCCAACGACCCAACGATCAGGTTGAGAGGGTGCCTCGCAGCACGCTCTTGCCGGAGTGTGCCGGGTTGCCCGGTGCCTGGACGGAGATGTCGATGACCGGGTACTCGCCCAGGTCGAGCCCGGTGGGGATGACGAACTGGCCCTCCGGGCCACGCAGGATCCCCACCGGGACCATCTTCTTGATCGATCGGTCAATCAGCCAGACCTCGTAGAAACTGACCGCTGAGCGTCGCGCCGGCCGGGACGATGACGCCCTTGGCCTGGATGGCCGGTGTACCCGACGGGCCCCTACCGGCCGGGAAGGCCGCGAGATCGTAGGTCCCCGCAGCGAGCTTGACCGGGTCGGTCAGAGTACCGGGCTTGAAGTCGCTGAGACGCTTGTTGCCGTTCGCGTACACGTCGACGGTCAAGCCGGGCACGCCGTGCAGGATCGAGACGTCGGACGACCCGCCGGCCGCCTGCGTCTTCCGGCCCAAATTCCCCGCCGGATGCACGTCGCGCGGCTCGATTCCAAGACAGCTCTCGTGCACCACCGGATCCGCCCGTTCAGCGGCGTCCCAAGCAACCAGACGGCGGACACCCTGCGAGCCGAGCAAGGTCGCCGCGGTGGCCCCGTCAAGTGGTCGCCCCTACGACGCCGCGCGGTGGCGCAGCCGAGCGAGGTCCGCCGCCCGCAGGACAATCTCCTCAAGCCGAGGGTGCCCCCAAGATGGATCCGCTTCTGCCGCCGACAGAGGGGATGGCTGTGCCCGGGTCGACTTTGCGCCGACGGCAGAGGGGACGCGGTCGACGTGGCGCGACTGGTGACGGACAGCGAGGGATGCGAGGGATGCGAGGGTGCTGGATTGCCCAGACCTGGGAATAGGGTGGGTCGGACGACGGGTTTGCCTTCGCCGGGCTGGCCTGGCTGAGGCCACGAGCACCATCGGAGCCCAAACCTCGTCGCCACGGGCAGGCTGGGTCAGGTCCGCCCTGCTGCAACCATCTTTCCACCCTGCAACGAAGGACAATCATGGAAGCCACTGGCGTCAACGAGTCCAGCCTGTCCCGACTGCGTCGCTGGAACCTCGGGCTCAGCCTCCTTCACGGCGTGCAGGTTGTCGCCGTCCTACTTCTGGCCAACGGTTTCGTGATCACCGTCACCTCGCAGTTCCCGTCCGGTCCCCCGGGCACAGCTACACCTGCGCCCGAGGCGTTGTTCGACGTCGCGATCGGCTCTGCCATCGCGGCATTCCTGGCGCTGGCCGCGCTCGACCACCTGCTCACCGCGACCGTTTTCCGCTCTCGCTACGAGGCCGACCTGCGCGCCGGGCTGAACCGCTTCCTATGGATCGAGTACTCCCTCAGCGCCACGATCATGGTGATCCTCATCGGCTTCTACAACGGGCTCACCGGACTCACCGAGGTAGTTCTGATCATCGGCGCCAACGTCGCGATGATCCTCTTCGGCTGGCTGCAGGAGCTGATGAACCCGCCCGGCAGGACCCGCACCACGATGCTGCCGTTTTGGTTCGGATGCGTGGCCGGCGGCGCACCCTGGGTGGCCATCGTGGTGAACCTGATCGGCGCCAGCAGCAGCAGCACCAACGAGGTGCCCGGTTTCGTCTACGGCATCGTCACGTCGCTGTTCGTTTTCTTCATGAGCTTCGCGCTCAACCAGTGGCTGCAGTACCGCCGCATCGGGAAGTGGGCCGACTACGGCTACGGCGAGAAGGTCTACCTGGTGCTCAGCCTGGTCGCGAAGTCCGCCCTCGCCTGGCAGATCTTCGGTGGATCGCTCGCTGGCTGACATAGTTGGCATGCATCGGATCGGCGCCGTTGGTCGGCCGCTCACGGTGAGTTGTGGCGGGGGTTGAGGGGGGACCTTCCCAGTTCAGGCGCGAGGAGTGCTTTCGGTACCAGTACCGGCCGTCGCGTCGTAGGATGGGCTCGGAGCGTGGGGAGATCGAGCTCTCTGTGCAGGGGTGTACCGGGTGGCGGTAGGTCGCCTAGGAGTTGACCGCTGCGGAGGTGGTCGCGCATCTGGCTGAGCCGGCGGAGACGGCGAATCTGCGGGGGCGGAAGAAGCGGGCCAAGACCGACCGGGCCGATGCCCGCGTCAGCGGGACTTTGCTTCAGGGCCGGTCGCCGCAGTTCTGGATCCCGCCGACGGAGGTGTTGGAGGCGCCGGCGTTGCTGGGCTAGTACCACGACCTGCGCCGTGATCACACGGCTTGGATGCAGCGGATCCATGCGGTGCTGTTCCACCAAGGCGCCACGCCGTGCACGGATCTGGGGGCATCGGCCGGGCGCGCCAATCTGGCGAAGGTCGCGGCCTGGCAGCTGTCCCCGGTGGGGCAGACCCAGGTCGCCGCAGCGGTGTTGATGCTGGAGGTGACCGAGGTGCAGATGGAGGTCCTGCACCGGCAGCTGATGGCCACGGCCCGGCACATGTACGGCCCGAAGGTTCTGGTCGAGCGGTTGTACGGGGTCGGGCCGATCGCCGGGCTGGCGTTGACGTGCTGGCTGGGCGGGGCCGGGCCGTTCTCCTCCACGAGAAAGGCGGTCCGGTTCGCCGGCCGCGGATCGCTGCGGTCCCGACCCGGCTGACGCCGCGTTTCGTGCGGGCTGACGCCGCGTTTCGTGCGGGCGAAGCCCAAACTGCGCGGAGTCCCATACCGCCGCTGCGCGGCTACCTCCGGACGGGTCCCGCCGGGTTAGCGCGGCCTGCGCGCCGGCTGTTTCATGTAGACACTCGACCGGGCTCGCCCCCTTGTCAGGGGAGCGGGCCTTGTCGATCTGGTGCGGTGGGTCAGAGCTTGCCGACCTCCACGTCAGCAGGCACGAGCACCTTGTCGATCACATGGATGACGCCGTTGGAGGCCTCGACGTCGGTCGAGGTCACGCTTGCCTCGTTGACCTTGACGCCGCCCACTGTCGTGATGGTGATCTCGCCGCCCTCGACGGTCTTGACCTTGCCGGGTGTTACGTCTGCGGCCATGACCTTGGCCGGGAGGACATGGTAGGTGAGGATCTTGGTCAGCGTTTCCTTGTTGGCTGGCAGCAGCAACTTGTCGAGCAGACCCGCTGGCAGTGCCGCGAACGCCTTGTTGGTCGGCGCGAAGACGGTGAATGGTCCGGCCCCGTTGAGGGTGTCGACCAGTGCGGCGGCCTTCACTGCGGCCACCAGGGTGGAGAAGTCAGGGTTGGACGCCGCGACCTCGACGATCGTGCCCGCAGCAGCAGGCTTCGACGACGAAGCAGCAGGCGTGGAGGCGGCCGTCGACGGCGCGCGCGTGCTCGACGTCGCGGTGGTCGACGACGAGCTACACGCTGAAAGGGTCAGGGCAGCGACGGCAGCAACGGCTGCGGCCGCGATTCGGTGGTGGGACATGAGGTTCTCCTTCCGCGTCGCCCGAGTTGGGCGCTCATGATGAGTTCTCGTCGCGCCCCCTCGTTGGATGCACGATCCGGGTCACAATCGCGTTACGAGGGCCGAGACCCCGGTCACGGCAGAGTGTCGTGCCTCGTGACGTAGGCAGACCACGTGATCTATCCAACGCACTCATCGCGGCAATCACCGGACGGATCCGACCGTCGGGATCTCCGGAAAAATGCGTCCCTGCGATGTGAGGCTCGGTTGTCAGCCGTCACCGACTGTGCAGTCGTGGACTCGTGAGCCGTCGCTGATCTGGCGGGTGTTGGGGCCGGGTTTGGGGTTTAGGTTTAGGGTGCGCTGGTTCGTCTGCGTCATCAGGGTGCAGATGGACTGTTTGGGCAACCGCACTGCCTCGGTGCGTCCGGGAAGAACCCCCGGGGCAGGGCCGTGCGATGGCGCACGGAGGCACCGTTGTTGACGGTAAAAAAACGGGGACAGCGCCGGTTGTGGAGTTCGAGCTGGCGACCGGGCGGTTGAGCTGTCCTGGGTGCTCGGCTGCGTTGGTGGCGTGAGGGCACGCGCGCTGGCGTGAGGTCCAGACCGCGGGTGGGGGCTGGTGGCTGCGGCGCGGGTGCGACCGGCGTTTGGCAGAGCCGGTTGGCACCGATCCGTGTGCCCAGCTCGCCGCCCGCGTCGGCACCGAGGTGGGTGCCCCCGCCGAACTGCTGGGGGGGTTTCTTGCCGACTTAGCTCGCGCGGCGGGCGGTGAGGGATTGGGTGCGTCGCAGTTCGCCGGGTATCGAGCGTCGGGCCGGCGCGGAGCTGAGACCGGGGTGACGCTCCGCGCGCTGGTCGACTTGTATCTGACCGCGGTCCGCCGGGCCTGGTCACAGCTTCCTACGGTGGCCGCCGCGACCGATGTCGCCGAGCTGAGCGCGACGACGACGGCTGTGCTGGTCGCGATCGATGATGCGGTCGCGACCCTGTGCGAGGGCTATCAGGACGCCCGACGTTACTTGTCCCAGGCGCAGGAGGCGTTACGCCGGGAGTTCATCGACGACCTGCTGACCGGCACCTCGGACCTGGCGCTGCTGGTGGAGCGGGCGCCCTCCTTCGGGCTCAGGTTGGAGGCCAGCCACCGGGTGCTCGTTGTCGCCGGCAGTCGCCGTTTCCTCGACCACCGGGTGATCGTGCGCGACGTGGAGTCGGCCCTGGCCACCCGGGCACCCGGCCGCCGGGTCGAACCGAACCTGCTGGTCGCCACCAAACAGGGCCTGCTGGTGTGCGTGGTACCGGCGGAACACGACCGGGCACCGGAGCTGCTCACCGACCGGCTAGGGCGCGAGGTGTCGCTGACCTGGCGGGTGGCGGTGAGCCGGCCGCGGAACGGCGCCGGCGGCATCCGGGCCGGCTTCGAAGAGGCCCGGGCCGCGGTGCGCCTCGCGGACCAACTCGACTTGGCGGAGCGAACCGTGGATGCCGCGGATCTGCTCATCTATGAGGTTCTGACCCGCGACCGGGAACCGATTCTCGAGCTGGTCGAGACGGTGCTGCTTCCGTTGGAGTCAGCGCGGGGTGGCGCCGAGCCGCTGGTGGCGACCCTGCGGGCGTACTTCGCGACCGGCGGGGTCGCAGTCGCGAGTGCGAAGCGTATGCACCTGTCAGTGCGGGCAGTCACCTACCGGCTTGAGCGGGTAACCGCGCTGACCGGGCGGAACCCCGGGAACCCGGAGGACCGGTTCGTTCTGGACGCGGCGCTCCGCGGCGCACAGGTCCTCGGCTGGCCGGAGACGCCGCTGCGGCGCCCTCGCTAACCGCCTGGTTGCCGACGGTCGGCAGCCAGCGGCAGGCGGGAATCGCCGACCGGCGCGGTAGTCAGTCCTCAGCCCGACCCGCAGGCTTGAGTCACAGGCATCTGGAGGGAGGCAGTGGATGGCGCAGGTCAGCGCAACCCGAAGCGAGCTTCTGGCGCACCGGGCCCGGATCGCGCTCGCGACGCAGGG
>JBBRHF010000099.1:0-15458 GCA_038223055.1 Actinomycetes bacterium
AGAGCCGCTCCATCGCCTCGCGCACGTCCTTGACCCAGGTGCGCAGCTTCGGCGCCACGCGGTCGATCGCCGTCTTGGCGCTCCGGAGGCTGGTCGTCACGGAGGCGCCCGGGACCTCGACGGGGGACTGCATCGCGAGAAACAGCCCGGCCCGGGCCCGCTCGTCCACGGTCATCGCGAGCACGTCGGCGCCGTCGAGCGTGACGCTGCCGGAGGTGACCGTGTATTTCGGGTGTCCGGCGATGGAGTAGGCCAGCGTCGACTTGCCCGAGCCGTTGGGCCCCATGATCGCGTGGGTCTCGCCGGCGCGTACGGTGAGGTCGACCCCGCGCAGGATCTCCTGGGGACCGGCTTCGGTCTCGACGGTGACGTGCAGGTCGCGGATTTCCAGGGTGGCCATCGGGCTCAACGCTCCTTCATTGGCGAGAGGTCCACAAGGACGCTGTCGCCGTCGATCTTGACGGGGTAGACAGGGACGGGCTTGGTGGCCGGCAGCCCGGTGGGCCGGCCGGTCACGAGGTCGAACCGCGAGCCGTGCAGCCAGCACTCGATGGTCTGGTCGTCGACCTCGCCCTCGGACAGCGCCACCTTGGCGTGCGAGCAGACGTCGTGGATCGCGTAGACCTCGCCGTCGCTACGCACGATCGCGACCGGCACCGCGCCGATCACGACCCGGACGGCAGCACCGTCGGCGACGTCGGCGACCGCGCAGGCGCGGATGAACTCCGGCACTAGGCCATCGCCCCCATCGCACCCTCGAGCTCGGCGTCCACCGCCGCCAGCAGCCGCTGCTGGATCTCGGGGATGCCGATCTGGTTGATGACGTCGGCGAAGAAGCCGCGTACGACAAGGCGGCGGGCCTCGTCCTCGGGGATGCCGCGCGACTGCAGGTAGAACAGTTGCGCGTCGTCGAACCGGCCGGTGGCGCTGGCGTGGCCGGCGCCGACGATCTCGCCGGTCTCGATCTCGAGGTTGGGTACCGAGTCGGCGTGGGCGCCGTCGGTGAGCACCAGGTTGCGGTTGAGCTCGAAGGTCTCGGTGCCCTCGGCCGCGGCCCGGATCAGCACGTCGCCGATCCACACCGTGTGGGCGTCCTGGCCCTGCAGCGCCCCTTTGTAGGTCACGCTCGAACGGCAGTGCGGCATCGCGTGGTCGACGAACAGCCGGTGCTCGAGGTGCTGGCCGTCGTCGGCGAAGTAGAGCCCGAGCATCTCGACGTCACCGCCGGGACCGGCGTAGGTCGCCTCCGTGGCGATCCGCACCACGCTGCCGCCGAAGGTCACCACGATGCTCTTGAACTTCGCGTCGCGGCCGACCTTGATCGACTGCTGGGACAGGTGCACGGTGTCGTCGGCCCAGTCGTTGACGCTCACCGCCGTCAGCGTCGCGCTGTCCCCGACGAGGAACTCCACGTTGTCGGCGTAGGTCGCGCTGCCGGTGTGGTCGAGCACGACCACGGCCTGGGCGAACGGCTTGAGCTCGACCAGCAAATGCCCGAAGGCCGCGCCGGCGCTGGCGTTCTCGCCGTGCAGGGTGACATAGGTGGGTCGGCTGGCGACGGTCTCGGCGGGGACGGTGATGACCGTCGCCGCCGGGAACCGGGAGAACGCGCGGGCCGCCACCCGGTCGGCCGGCACGCCGGCCCGCCCCAGCCGCGGGTCGCCGCGTTCGAGTGTCTCGACGACGACCTCGGGGGCCGCATCGACCTCGACCAGCACTGTGCTGCCGTCACCACCGCCGCCGACGCCGAGGGATCCATCGGGGCCCTCGGCCTCCTCGAGTCCGCGCAGGCGCTCCAGCGGGGTGAACCGCCAGTCCTCCTCGCGGCCGGTGGGCACCGCGAAGTCGGCCACGTCGTAGGACGCGAATCGCTCGCCGCGGCTGTCGCCGGGCAGCGGGGTCGCCCCGTGGGCGTGCGGCTTGCCGCTGAACCCGCCGGTGTCCGGGTTGAGCACGTCAGCCGCGGCAGCAGCCTGGGCCGCGGTGACGCCGTTGCGCACGCCCCCGGTGATCTCGGTGATGTCGTTGATGTTCGCGGCCTGCTGGCTCAACCGACGGACCCTTCCATCTGCAGCTCGATCAGCCGGTTGAGCTCGAGGGCGTATTCCATCGGCAGTTCCTTGGCGATGGGCTCGACGAAACCACGAACGATCATCGCCATGGCCTCGTCCTCGGTCAGGCCCCGGCTCATGAGGTAGAACAGCTGGCTTTCGGAGACCTTGGACACGGTGGCCTCGTGACCCATAGTGACGTCGTCCTCGCGGACGTCGACGTAGGGGTAGGTGTCCGAGCGGCTGATCGTGTCGACCAGCAGGGCGTCGCACTTGACCGTGGACTTGGAGCCGTAGGCGCCCTCGAGCACCTGGACCAGGCCGCGGTAGGAGGTGCGCCCGCCGCCGCGGGCGACCGACTTGGAGATGATCGTCGAGGACGTGTGCGGCGCGCAGTGGACCATCTTGGCGCCGGCGTCCTGGTGCTGGCCCTCACCGGCGAAGGCGACCGAGAGCGTCTCCCCCTGGGCGTGCTCACCCAGCAGGTAGCAGGCTGGGTATTTCATCGTGACCTTGGAGCCGATGTTGCCGTCGACCCACTCCATCCGGCCGCCCTCGTGGACGGCCGTGCGCTTGGTCACCAGGTTGTAGACGTTGTTCGACCAGTTCTGGATGGTCGTGTAGCGCACGTGGGCGTTCTTCTTCACGATGATCTCGACGACCGCGGAGTGCAGGGAGTCGGAGGAGTAGATCGGCGCCGTACAGCCCTCGACGTAGTGCACAGACGAGCCCTCGTCGGCGATGATCAGGGTGCGCTCGAACTGGCCCATGTTCTCGGTGTTGATCCGGAAATAGGCCTGCAGCGGGATGTCGACGTGCACGCCGGGGGGGACGTAGATGAACGAGCCACCGGACCACACCGCGGTGTTGAGCGCGGCGAACTTGTTGTCTCCCACCGGGATGACGGTGCCGAAGTATTGCTTGAACAGCTCGGGCTGCTCGCGCAGCGCCGAGTCGGTGTCGAGGAAGAGCACGCCCTTCTGCTCGAGGTCCTCGCGGATCTGGTGGTAGACGACCTCGGACTCGTATTGAGCGGCGACGCCGGAGACGAGGCGCTGCTTCTCGGCCTCGGGGATGCCTAGCTTGTCGTAGGTGTTCTTGATGTCCGCGGGCAGGTCGTCCCAGGTGGCGGCCTGCTTCTCGGTGGAGCGCACGAAGTACTTGATGTTGTCGAAGTGGATGCCGGACAGGTCCGACCCCCACGTCGGCATGGGCTTCTTGCCGAACAGGCGCAGGCCCTTGAGCCGCAGGTCGAGCATCCACTGCGGCTCGTCCTTCAGGGCAGAGATGTTGCGTACGACGTCCTCGTCGATCCCCCGCCGGGCGGTGGCCCCCGCGGCGTCGGAGTCGGACCAGCCGAACGCGTAGCGGCCCAGGCCCTCGAGCTCGGGGTGCGCCTCGGTCGGCGCGGGACTGATCGCGGTGTCGGGCATGGTCGTCATGATGAAGGCCTCCGGTGCGATGGGACTGTCGAGAGTGTCGGGAGTGTCGGGAGTGTCGGGCCTGTCGGGATGTGCGTCGTGCAGACGCCGTCGCCGTGAGCGATCGTGGCGAGGCGTTGGACATGGGTGCCGAGCAGGGCCGCGAAGACCGCGGTCTCCGCTTCGCACAGCTGCGGGAACTGCTCGGCGACGTGGGCCACCGGGCAGTGGTGCTGGCACAACTGCTCCCCCAGCGCGGAGCTTCGGGTTCCCGTGGGAGCTCCGGTCGAGCGGGTGGTGGCAGCGTAGCCGTCGGCCGAGAGGGCTTCAGCCAGGGCCTCGACGCGACGGTCATCGGGGGCCGCGTCAACGATGGGGCGGTAGCGTCCGGCGAGCTCGGCCACCCGGTTGCGGGCGAAGTCGGCTACCGCGTCGGGTCCGCCGTGCTCGGCCAGGAACCGCAGGGCGCTGGTCGCGAGGTCGTCGTAGGCCTGGTGGAACGTGTCGCGCCCGCTGTCGGTGACGGCGAAGGCCTTAGCCGGGCGACCACGGCCGCGGTGCGCCGCCGCTCGCGGTTCGCGGACCTCGATCAGACCGTCAGCGAGCAGGCCGTCCAGGTGGCGGCGGACGGCGGGGGTGGTCAGGTGTAGCCGGGTGGCCAGCGTCGCCGCGGTCGACGGCCCGCTCTCCAGGATGGCTCGCGCCACGCGATCTCGGGTGCGGCTCTCGTGACCGTGCTCGGCGATGTTGGCGGGGGCAGGGATGTTGGCGGGGGCAGGGATGCTGGCGGGGGCAGGGATGCTGGCGGGAAAAGTCGCCTCGACCGGCGCGCCCGCCTGCGCCTGGAGCACACTCATCGTTTCCACCTTTTTCACAACGCCAGTGTGTCGTTATTCATCCCCGCGCGCAAACCCGCCCCCATTCGCGCTGCTGGCGCAGGGTCGAACCGGGCGGGAACGCGGTCCCCGCGGACACGACGAGTCGCGTGGCGGTCCAGCGGGTCCGTTACCGACCCGCTCCATGATCACGCAAGATCGGTCATGTCAGTGTCAACGGCAGGCTTGGGCCGAGCCGTCGCAGCATGCCGAACGTGGGCAACAGCGCCTGGTAGAGCTCCTCGACGATCGGCCGGAGTGCGGCGTACGTCGCGGCAGCCCCCGGTTCCGGCTGGACCGCCTCCGCCAAGGTGACGAGATCGGCGGCGACGTCGACCGAGTCGATCAGGCCGAGGGCCTGCATGCCCAGCAGCGCTGCGCCGAAGCTGGAGCCCTCGTGCCCGGTCGGGAAATGCACGTCCATGCCGAGCACGTCGGCGAGCAGCTGGCGCCAGAACGGGCTCTGTGCAAAGCCGCCGGTAGCGCGCATCTCGTGGATCTCGTTCCCGGCCGCGCGCATGGCGGTGAGGACCAGCGCCAGCTGTTGGCAGACGCCCTCCAGCGCGGCGCGTACGAGATGCGAGCGGCGGTGCTCGCGGGTGAGTCCGACGTACGCGCCGCGGGGCACCGCGCTCCAGTGCGGCGCCCGCTCGCTCAGCAGGTAGGGCAGCATGACCAGCCCGCCCGCGCCGGCGGGGACTGCTGCGGCCAGGTCGAGCAGCTTCTTCTCCGGCTCGCCCACCAGCTCGGGTGCGAGCGCGTCGCCCGCCCAGCCGAGGACCACGCCGCCGTTGTTGATCGCCCCACCGATGACCCACCGGTTCTCCGTCAGCGCGTAGCAGAACACCGCGCCCATCGGGTCGACCGAGGGCTTGTCGACCATCACCCGCACCGCGCCACTGGTGCCGATGGAGCAGGCCGCAACACCGGGGCGTACGGCCCCGAGCCCGAGGTTGGCCAGCGGCCCGTCACCGGCGCCCACCACGACGGGGGTGCCCGCAGGCAGGCCGGTAGCCCCAGCCGCGGTAGCGGTGAGGCCGGGCAGAACGGTCGTGGTGGGGACCAGCTCGGGCAGCTGTTCCGGTGTGATGCCGGCCAGCTGGAGGGCCTCGGGGTCCCACCCGAGCCGGTGGATGTCCATCAGGCCCGAGGCCGACGCGAGGGAGTGGTCGGTGACCATCGCCTCGCACAGGTGCAGCAGCACGTAGTCCTTGATCCCGACCCAGTGCGCGACCCGTTCGCACAGCTCGGGTTCCTGCTCGCGGAACCACACCAGTTTGGCCAGCGGGGACATCGGATGGACCGGTGTGCCGGTGCGCCGGTGCACAGCCAGACCGCCGGCAGACGCGCGGATGCGCTCGGCCTGGGCGCTGGCGCGCGAGTCGGCCCAGGTGATCACGGGTGTGAGCGGTGTGCCTGGCGCGTCCAAGCCGATCAGGCTGTGCATGGCCGAGCTGAACGACACGCCGGCCACCGGTCGTCCCGTGTCGATGACCGCGCGACGAAGCGTGGCGACCACCGCCGCGAGGATCTCGTCCGGGTCCTGCTCGGCGTAACCAGGAGCGGGCTCGTGCAGGTCGTACCTGACGGCATGACTGACAAGGGGCTGCCCGGCGAGGTCGAACGCCACGGTCTTCGTGCTGGTGGTGCCGATGTCCACGCCGAGCACGACCGGTTCGCTGCTCACGCTCCGATCAGACCACGAGGCTGACTAGCAGGACGCCGAGCAGTCCGGTGACCGAGATAAGTGTCTCCATCACCGACCACGTCTTGAGGTTCTGCCCGACGCTGACCCCGAAGTATTCCTTGACCAGCCAGAACCCGGCGTCGTTGACGTGGGAGAAGAACAGCGAGCCGGACCCGATCGCCAGCACGAGCAAGGACGTCTCGGTCGTGGACAGGTCGGCCGTCAGCGGGGCCAGCACGCCCGAGGCAGTGATGGTGGCCACCGTCGCCGAGCCCGTCGCCAGGCGGATCAGCACGGCGACAAACCAGGCGAGCAGCAGCACAGAGACGCTGGAGTCCTTGACGTAGTCGGCGATGACGTTCCCGATGCCGGTGTCGATGAGGGTCTGCTTGAACCCTCCCCCGGCCGCGACAATCAGCAGGATGCCCGCGATGGGGGGCAACGACTTCTCCAGCGAGGACGCCATCTGGGTCGAGGTCATCCCGGAGCCGCGGCCGAACGTGACCAGGGCCACCAGGACGGCGATGAGCAGGGCGATCAACGGCGTACCGAAGAAGTCGAGCACGGTGCGGGACCGGGTGCCCTCGTCCGCGACGATGTCGGCCACAGCCTTGCCCATCATCAGTACGACGGGCAGCAGCACGGTCGCCAGCGTGACGGCGAAGGTGGGGCGCCGCGCACTCGGTTCGGGAGCCTCGTGAGGCTCGTGGCCGTCGGTCTCCTTGGCGAGCGAGCGGGTCGACCCGCCCGACCCGGCAGGTGCCACCCCAGACGACCCGGCACCGGCGCTACCGGCCTGCGACATCTCGCGCTCGCGTTCGGTCACAAACGTCGTGGGAGTCGCCACGTCCACCCAGCGGGTGGCGAACTGCGAGAACAGCGGGCCGGCGACGATCACGGTGGGGATTGCGATCAGCACGCCGAGGACGAGGGTGACACCCAGGTCGGCCTTCAGGGCGGCGACCGCCACGAGCGGCCCAGGGTGCGGCGGCACCAGCCCGTGCATGACCGACAGACCGGCCAGGGCGGGGATGCCGACCCGCATGAGGGGCAGGCCGGAGCGGATGGACACGAGCAGGATGACCGGCATCAACAGCACGAGGCCGATCTCGAAGAACATCGGCAGACCGATCAGCGCCCCGACCAGGGCCATCGCCCACGGCAGGGTCCGGACGCTGGCCCGTCCGACGATGGTGTCCACGATCTGGTCGGCCCCACCGGAGTCGGCCAGCAGCCGCCCGAACATGGCGCCCAGCGCGATCAGCATGCCGACCCCGGCGACCGTGGCGCCCACCCCGTTGGAGAAACTGGTCACCGCGTCGGCCATCGGCAGCTTGGCGATCGCGCCCACGATCAGTGCCCCGATCGTGAGGCTCAGGAACGGGTGCAGCTTGAAGGTCGTAATCAGCACGACGATCACCGCGATGCCGAACACAGCGGCGAAGACCAGTTGCCCGCTCCCTGCGTGTGGGGTGATGACGTCGTCGGCTGCGAGGATGATCATGGCGACGGCTCCTGGGGAGGTGGGGGATCCGTACGTCCCGTGGTGATGCGTACTTGCCCCCCGGAAAGGGGCTGGCACACTCTAGGACCGGCGGCAGATCGTGTCCAAACGCCGGCAAAACGAGATCATCCCCCCTCGTGCTGCGCGAGTTCGCGGGGCGCTGGCCCGACGTCCAGGTGGAGGTGCGCCAGTCGGTCTTCCGGGACCGATCGGCTGGCCTGCGCACGGGAGATCTCGAGATCGCCGTGCTGCGACGGCGCGCACTACTCGCTCGTCAGGGGCAGACCCCAACGTTCGTAGACTCATGGCCATGGTGCATCCAGCAAGCTGGATCAGACCAGCGGGTGCGCGTCCCGGCTGGGTAGGCACTGGAGCGCTCACTTCCGCCGGTGAGCATCCTGGTCTGTCATTGTCGGTCAGCCGTATGCCGGAAAACCGCACGCACGGTTTGAAAGGGGGATGGGGAAACAGGGCCGCTACGCGGTTCCTGCGCCCCTGACCGCCAATGTCCCCTCCCGACCATGCCGTCGAGATCGTCGGCCTGGTCAAGACCTACGACGACGAACGGGCCGTCGACGGGTTGACCCTCACGGTGCCGACCGGGTCGATCACCGCCGTCCTGGGACCCAACGGGGCCGGCAAGACCACGACGGTGGAGATCTGCGAGGGATACCGGCGCCCCGACGCCGGCACGGTGCGCGTGCTCGGACTGGACCCGTGGCGCGACGGCGCCGCGCTCAAGCCCCGGGTCGGGGTGATGCTGCAGGCTGGCGGCGTCTACCCGAGCCTGCGTGCGACCGAGATGCTCGCGCACGTCGCGTCGTTGCATGCCCACCCCCTCGACGTGGCCATGCTGATCGAGCGCCTGGGCCTCGCCTCGGCCGGGCGCACCCCCTACCGGCGACTTTCCGGCGGCCAGCAGCAGCGGCTGTCCCTCGCCATGGCTGTCGTCGGGCGCCCCGAGTTGGTCTTCCTCGACGAGCCCACGGCCGGGCTGGACCCGCAGGCCCGACACGCGACCTGGGCGCTGATGGGCGAGCTGCGCGCCGACGGGGTGACCGTCGTGCTCACGACCCACGCGATGGACGAGGCCGAGCGGCTCGCCGACCACGTGGTGGTCGTCGATCACGGCCGGGTGGTCGTCAGCGGCAGCCCCCGAGAGCTGATGGCGCGCGGAGCGCAGAACACGCTGCGTTTCGCCGCGCCGCCCGGGCTGGACCTCGTGAGCCTCGGAGCGGGCCTCCCCGACGGCTCCGCGGTGCTGGAGTCCAGACCCGGCGAGTACGTCGTGTCCGGCGCCGTCGACCCCCACGTGCTGGCTACCGTCACCGCGTGGTGCGCCGACCGGGGCGTCATGCCGGAGGGGCTGGCCGTCGATCGCCGTACGCTCGAGGACGTGTTCCTGGAGCTGACCGGCCGGGAGCTCCGGGCGTGACCGCGACGTTCACGCCCCGGCCCGGAGCCGCACCCCTCCCCCGGATGATCGGCTCCCAGGCCCGGCTCGAGGTACGGATGATCCTGCGCAACGGCGAGCAACTGCTGCTGACCGTGGTCATCCCGGTGCTCATTCTCGTCGTCTTCGCCAACGTCGAGGTGATGGATCTGGGCACTCGGGGGCGTCGGGTCGACTTCCTCGCACCCGGCATGCTCGCGCTCGCCGTGTTGTCCACCGCGTTCACCGGGCTGGCCATCGGCACCGGGTTCGAGCGCCGCTACGGCGCGCTCAAGCGGCTCGGCGCCACCCCGCTGCCGCGCTGGGGGCTACTGGCAGCCAAGGCGCTCGCGGTCCTCGCCGTCGAATCGCTGCAGATCGGGCTGCTCGCCGCGGTCGCGTTCGCGCTGGGCTGGTCCCCTCGCGGGAATGCCTTCTCGGTCGTCTCGGTCGCGGTTCTGGTGCTGGCCGGGACTTCGGCGTTCAGCGCTCTCGCCCTGCTGATGGCCGGAACGCTGCGGGCCGAGGCGACCCTGGCCGCGGCGAACCTGGTCTACCTGCTGCTGCTGATCGCGGGTGGCATCGCCGTACCCCTGGAACGGTTCCCGGCGCCAGCCCGGGCGGTGTTCAAACTGCTGCCGGCCGGAGCGCTGTCGGAGGGGCTACGCGACGTGCTGCGCGACGGGGCGGGCCTGCCCTGGGGTTCACTCGCTGTCCTCGTCGCGTGGGCGGTGGCGGCAGGCACGGCGGCGGCGGCGGCGTTCCGCTGGGAGTAGAGGACTGACCACCCCGAGCAACACGCCGCCTCGACCAGTTGCGGTTGGTCGAGGCTGTCGCGCGAAGGAAGACCGCGTGGCTACGACCGGCGACGTTCGAAGCTGACGCACAGTGCCGCTGTGGACAGTGGCGGCCCGTCATGCTGTCAAACACCCGAGTGGGGGACCGACGGGTGGCTCATGACCGACCGGGGACGGCAAACGGCGGCTGAGCTGGCCGGTTAACGACCCGCTGAGCGCCAGTTCGGACCCTCCGACCAGGCCCGCGCACGCCGACCGGGCGTGACGTCGTGGGCCAGGGCGCTACGACATCGACCTGGTCGCGGCGGAAACGGGCTGCCTCGCCGGGCGCAGGTTGGCCGAGATCATCCGGATCGAGACGGTGTCCAGGACGCGGTCGACGGTCGACGCCCAGGAGTGACCGCTCGCGGTCACTCGCGCCGCCGCGCCCAGGCGCTGGCGCAGGTCGCGGCCGTCGCGCAGTTCGCACAGGGCATGCGACAGGGCAGCCACGTCGCCCGGCGGCACCAGCAACGAGTCCTCACAGTGGGCCAGCAGCTCGACGAGCTGTCCGTGCCGGCTGGCCACTACCGGGAGCCCGGCAGCGAGGTACTCGAACACCCTCAGCGGCGAGCAGTGGCCCTCGACGGCGGGGAAGGGCGCGACAGCCACGTGCATCCGGTTCAGCTGCGCGCTCACCGCGCTGGGTGCCACGGGGTCGGCGAACTCGACCCTGTCAGCGATCCCGAGGCTGGCGGCTAGGTCCACCAGCGGACCCCGCTCGGGCCCGTCGCCCACCAGCAGAACCTGCAGACCCTCCACCCGGGCGACGGCCCTGAGCAGGACCTCGACCCCCGACGAGGCGATGAGGTGCCCGAGGAAGCCGACGGTGAATCGGCCCAGCGGCTCGACGGCAGGGGTGATCCGGGCGAGATCGACCCCGTTGGGGATCACGTGGATGCCGGACCGGGCCGGGGTTCGGGACCGGACCCACTCCGCCAGCGGCTCGGAGACGCACACGATGGAGTCTGCCTCGGCCAGCACAGAGTTGAGCACCTGCTCGGCGGCGGCCCGGTGCACGAGCGGCTGCTCGGCAGCGGGGTCATCGATGAGGGGGGCATTGACCTCGAGGACGCTGGGGATCGCGGCCGCCCAGGCGAAGGACATGGCCGCCCGGCTCCACAGCGAGTAGCGCTCGTAGACGAGATCGAACGGTCCGTGCGCAGCCATCTGTCGGGTCAGATCGCTGTTGGCGCCCAGCAGGTCCAGCTCGTGGCGCACCGGGTCGAGATTCTTGCCGCCGGACACCCCGGTCTCGTGCACGAGGACGTTGCGCAGGTCGGCCGGCGGTGGCCCTCCGGCCAGGGCGCAGAAGATCTGCACGCTCGCGCCACGGCGCACCAACTCACGGACCACCTCTTGCACGTGCACGGCTGCGCCGGTGCTGCCGAAAACGGCGACCTCGGGGTCGGCACACACGTAGGCGATGCGCATCAGGCCACTTCTCCGACTCTGCCGACCCCCGTCGGGACAATGCCGACAGCGTGGGTCAGGGAACCCTAAGGTGACGCTAACGGGCCTCAAACATGGTCCCCGTAGGCTGGGCGGCATGGCCGCATGGGTGGAACTGCTGCGCCGGTGGCGGCCACGGCCGACCACCCTGCGCAGGGCGTTCCTGGCGGCCCTGGTCATGAACACCGCGATCGTGGTCACCGGCGGCGCGGTCCGGCTCACCGCCTCCGGCCTTGGCTGCCCGACCTTTCCCCGGTGCACCGACACCAGCCTCGTCGTCACCGGCGAGCTGGGCGTGCATGGGGTGGTCGAGTTCACCAACCGGATGCTGACGTTCGTGCTCAGCGCCGCCGTGGCGACGGCGCTCGTGGTGGCTTGGCGGGCGCGGCGGCGGGACCTGCGCTGGCTCGCGGTCGGCCTGCTGGTCGGGATCTTTGCTCAGGCGCTGCTGGGCGGGCTGACGGTTCTGACCGGGCTCAACCCGGTGATGGTGATGGCTCATTTCCTGGTGTCCATGGGGCTGATCGCGGTGGCCGTCGTGGCCCATGAGCGCGCTGCGGGACCGACCGCGGTAACCGGCCTCGCCGTACGTCGCGAGCTGGTGCTCGGCGGCCGGGTGCTGCTGCTCGTCTGCGCGTTGACCTTGTTCCTGGGCACCGTGGTGACCGGAAGCGGCCCGCACTCAGGGGACAAGACCGCCTCTCACCGGCTGCCGTTCGACCTCACCGAGGTCACCCAGGCCCACGCCGACCTCGTGTTTCTGCTGGTCGGTCTAGCTGGCGGGCTGCTGGTGGCGTTGCGGGTCGCGCGGGTGCCGATCGGCCGCGGTGTCCAGCTGCTTGCGGTGCTGCTCGGGCAGGGGACCGTGGGCTACGTGCAATACGCCACGGACCTGCCGGTGGTCCTCGTCGGCGTGCACGTCCTCGGGGCGTGTCTGGTGTGGATCGCGGCGCTGAGACTCGTGCTCGAAGTGTCAGCCGTTGCCGGTGTCGTCGGACCCGCCACCGCCGCCGTTTCCGCCACCGCCGCCGTTTCCGCCACCCCCGCCGCCAGCGGTCACGCTGACCGAGAATGAGGGGGGGCCACCGGGGCAGGTGACGGTGACCCGCACCCGGGTGTCATCTGCGGACAGCGCCTCGAAGTGCACCTCCGCCTGGGCCGAACCGCCTGCGGACTTCTCGTCCAGCCGCCAGTTCACGGCCGGCGAGGCACTGACCCAGGCCAGACCCCCGGCGCAGCGGGCCTGGACGTAGCCGCCCTGGGTGTTGCGTCCGCTGCTGGTGGTGGGGGGCGGCTTGGGCCGCGCCGGCTGAGTGCGGCGGGGTGGGGTGGAGTGCGTCGAACGCGCCGGCTTGGGCCGCGGACTCTTCTGGGCGCTCGGGCTGGTGCTGCGGGGGGTTGCCGACCCATGCCGGCCGGGGCGAGACTGCTGGGGCCGCGGGGTCTGCTGGGTCTGCTGGGTCTGGGCGGGGCCGGAGCTGACGGTCGGACCGGTCGGGTGCCCGGACGGCGAGTTCGACTTGGTTCGCGGGGACGAGCTCGCGGACGTGGGCGGGGTCGAGGGGTCTGCCGGGGCGGTCGTGGAATCGGTGGTGCTGGGAACGCTGGCGGAACCCGAGACGCCGGACAGGTCGAGGGGCGGGCCGGCGGAGGTGCTGGCGAAGGGGGCGACCAGGCGCGCCGCCCCGAAGCCGACGCCGACCGCGGCGGCGGCGAAAATGGCCCATACAGCCACAAGGGCGAGTCGTCTGTTCACCCGTCCAGTCTGGCCGCACAGTGATTAAGGCGACACTAACGGTTGCTTCACGCGAGGGTTGCGCTGGGAGGTCGGCTTCGCGGGATACGGTCACTTCGTGTCACTCCTTCTGCTTATCGAGGACGATGTCCGCATTCGCAGCGCCCTCACCCGGTCCCTGACCGAGCGGGGACACGCCGTCACCTCGGCGCCCAACGGGATGACCGGGTTGCAGCAGGCAGTCGACCAGCCACCGGACCTCATCGTGCTCGACCTGGGCCTGCCCGACGTCGACGGCGCCCAACTTTTGCGCATGCTGCGCTCGGTGAGCAAGGTCCCCGTCATCGTGGCGACGGCTCGCGACGACGACGCGGTGGTGGTCGACGCGCTCAACGCCGGCGCCGATGACTACATCGTCAAGCCGTTCAGCGCCGACACGCTCGACGCCCGCATCCGTGCTGTCCTACGCAGGTCCAGCGTCGCGACCCAGCATGCTGACCCGCTCGTGGTCGGCGAGTTGAGCGTCGACCCGCGGACCCGCACTGCCATCCTGGCCGGGCGCATCCTCGACCTGCGTCCCCGGGAGTTCGACCTGCTCGCCTTCCTCGCCGCCCGCCCGGGCGAGGTCGTCTCCAAGCGCACGCTGATGGCCGAGGTGTGGCAGGCGCCCTACGGCGGGGCGGACAAGACCGTCGACGTCCACCTGTCCTGGTTGCGCAACAAGCTCGGCGAGTCGGCGACCGAGCCGCGGATGCTGCACACCGTTCGCGGAGTGGGCGTCAAGCTCGTTGCACCGTGAGACGGCGGCTCGCCGCCCTGGTCGCGGCGACCACCACACTGGTCCTGCTCGCCTTCCTCGTGCCGCTCGCGAAGCTGATCGACACCGCCGCGTCGGACAACGCGAAGAGCACTGCGACCAACCTCAGCCAGCAGATCGTGCCGATCGTGACCAGCGGTACCGACCAGGCGATCGAGGCCGCGGCGAAGGAGGTGGCCAAGAACGGCTATGTCGTGACCATCCACATGCCGGACGGGACCCGGCTCGGTGCCCAGTCCGGACCCTCGGCCCTTGCGCCGGGGGGACGCGACGCCCGGTCGACCAGGGTGATCGCTGTCCGGGGCAAGGGCGACGTCGTCGTCCATCAACCGGTCTTCCGCGACGACGGTCGGCCAGCCGTAATCAGCACCCTGGTGCCGGACACCATCCTCGACCGGGGGGTGCGCCGAGCCTGGGCGGTGCTGGCGGTTCTGGGCGTCCTGCTGGTCGGGATCTCGCTGGTCGTGGCCGACCGACTCGCCCGGTCGATGACCCGGCCGGTGACGGCGCTAGCCCGAACCGCCGAGCGGCTCGGCCGGGGCGAGCTCGACGCCCGGGTCGACCCCGGGGGCCCGGTAGAGATCCGCGAGGTCGGCCTCGCCCTCAACCGGCTGGCCGCGCGCATCGGTGAGCTGCTGGCCAGCGAGCGTGAGGCGGTCGCCGACCTGTCCCACCGCCTGCGTACGCCGGTCACGGCGCTGCGTCTGGACGCCGAGGGCCTCGGCGACGAGGAAGAACGGGGGCGCCTGGTGGCCGACGTGGACGACCTGACCCGGCAGGTCGACGCGGTGATCCGCGAGGCTCGGCGCCCGGTGCGCGAGGGCGTGGAGGCTCGCTGCGACGCGACCCAGGTCGTGGGTGACCGGGTCGGCTTCTGGCGGGTGCTCGCCGAAGACCAGCGCCGGTCGCTGCGGCTGTCTCTGCCCGCCGGGCCAACTCCGGTGCGGGCCAACGAGAGCGACCTCGCGGCGGCGGTCGACGCCTTGCTGGGCAACGTCTTCTCGCACACTCCCGACGGGACGGGCTTCGCGGTCGACGTTCGGGCGTTGCCTGGGCGGGGCGCGGAGATCGTCGTACAGGACGACGGACCAGGCTTCGCCGACGCCGATGTGATGGCCCGCGGCGAAAGCCGCACCGGCTCGACCGGGCTCGGCCTGGACATTGTCCGGCGCACCGCCGTGGCGGCCGGGGGCAACGTCGAGATCCGCACCTCGCCCGGCCGGGGCGCCACCATCGTCGTCCGGCTCGGGGCGCCCTCCTGACCCGATCGGATCGATCAGGGCAACTCAGAAGGGCAGCAGCGGGTCGATCGCGATCGCGACGAACAGCAGCGTGAGGTAGCTGATCGACCAGTGGAACAGCCGCATCGGCGCGAGCGCCGGACCGGCCGGACCGACGAGCGCTGCGGCATCGACGGCTCGGGCGTGCAGGCTGTGGGCCTCGCGCAGGAAGGCGGCGCCCAGCACGAGCGCGCTCACGCCGTAGCCCGGCCCGGTCGGGGCGACCGGCCACAGCAGCAGCGACGCGGCCACCATCACCCAGCTGTAGACCACGACCTGACGGGTGACCTGGACGTCGTCGGCCACCACCGGCAGCATCGGCACCCCGGCCGCGGCGTAGTCGTCCCGGAACCGCATCGCCAGCGCCC
>JBBRHF010000100.1:0-15238 GCA_038223055.1 Actinomycetes bacterium
CGGCTCGGGATGCCGGCCGCCCGGGCCGCCGCCGCCGAGGGCCTCACCTACCTCGACTCGACCGGTGAGCCCGCGTTCATCCGGCGGGTCCGCGACGAGCTCGACCCGGAGGCCGCCCGCACCGGCGCGACACTGGTGCCCGCGTTCGGCTATGACTACGTGCCCGGCAACCTCGCGGCCGAGTTGGCGTTGCGGGCCGCGCCGCAGGCCACGAGGGTGCGGGTCGGCTACTTCATCAAGGGCCGGGGGTCCACCAGTGGGGGCACGAGCGCGTCTGGTGCCGGCATGATGCTCGACCCGGCCTTTGCCTGGCGCGACGGGCGCCTGGTGGCGGACCGGATGGCGTCGCGGGTCACGACGTTCGACGTGGGCGGCCGGCCGAGGCAGGGCATCTCACTGGCCGGTTCCGAGCACCTGTGGTTGCCTCAACGGCACTCGGCGCTCACCGACGTCGAGGTCTTCCTGGGCTGGATGGGCCGGTTCTCGCGGGCCGCGCAGGTCGGCAGCCTCGCCCTACGGCTGGCGACCGTGCCGCCCGGAGGTCGTGCCCTGGCTCATGCGGTGGCGGCTCGGGCCGTCAAGGGCTCGACCGGCGGACCCGACGCGACGGCCCGGGCCGGCGCCCGCACCCTGGTTGTGGCCGAGGCACTCGCCGAGGAGGGCGACTGCTACGCGAGGGTGCAGCTCGAGGGCCCCAGCCCCTATGACCTGACCGCGCAACTGCTGGCCTGGGCCGCCACGGGCGCGGCCCAGCAGCCGCCGTCGCGCGGCGGGGTGGTCGGACCCGCGGACCTGTTCGGGCTGGAGGCGCTGGAGGAGGCCTGCCGCGACCTAGGCCTCGCTCCCAGCACCTGACTCGTACGACGAGCCCCCTCCGTCTTGCTAGCCCCCTCCTTGCGGTGAGCCACAATCAGGACACGGTGGCCTCCACGAGAGGTCGCGAGGATGTCGGGCAGGATGTGGTCGTGGACGTCGTCGCCGGGCTGCCGGCCTTCCTGCTCGCCGTGGTCCTGATCTCGGCCTCGCCCGGTCCGGCGATGGCGTTGATCGTGCGCCGGGCGGCCCTGCGCGGCCTGCGCCAGACGGTGCCCACGGTGCTCGGGCTGGAGGCCGGGCTTTATGCCTGGGCGCTGCTCGCCGCCGCCGGGCTCGCATCGGTCGTCGCGGCCTCGCAGGCGGCCTACGACGTGCTGCGGGTGGTCGGTGCCGTCGTGCTGGTCGGGCTGGGAACGCGGGCGTGGCTGGCCGCGTGGCGGGACAAGGGAGCAGACGAGGCAGCCGAGCAGGGCCTGCCTGCGCCGGAGAACACCTCGCCCCGTTCCCGGCGTCCGGGTCGGCGGGCCTTCCTGGAGGGGGCGCTGGTGCAACTCGCCAACCCCAAGGCTGCGATCTTCATGTTCGCGTTCTACCCGCAGTTCGTGCCCGACGGTCGCCCCCTGCTGGCGACGACGGCGCTGCTCGCGCTCGTGCAGGTCACGGTCGAGACGTGTCTCTATCTCGCGCTGGCGGCGGGGGTGCGCCGGGCCGGGGGATGGATCAGGCGGCCGGGCGTACGTCGGCGGTTCGAGGCGGCCAGCGGCACCGTGCTGGTCGGGTTGGGCGTCAAGGTCGCGGCGACCTCGCGCTGACGGCGACCGGCTCGGTAGCGTCCCTTCCATGCAGGTGACTCCATGCAGGTGACTCCATGCACGTGACTCCATGCGGGTGACTCGATGCGGGTGACTCGATGCGGGTGACGTGGCGGCTCCGCCCGGAGGGGTCGTGGTCGGCGCGTGCGACGCGGTTTGAGGCGGCGGTCGAGCGCCAACTCGCTCTCGGGCTGTGGCGCCGCGGCTGGCGTCCTCAGGTTCTCGGCTACACCGGCTACGGCTCCAGTGAGCCCGACCACGGCTGGGTGCGGTTGCTAGGCCGGGTCGTGCTGCGACCCCCCGCCGTGGCGGGGGAGCGGCGGAGCGACGTACGCGGGTGGCGGCACTTCCTCGCCGTGAGCCTGCCCGGGGTGGACGTCGTGGCTGAGGTGGGGGCCGAGCGGCACGCCCTGCGCAGCGCGCACGGCGGCTATTTCGACGTTGTCGTGCCGAGCGGGCTGCCGGCCGGGTGGGCGACGATCCCGATCGCGGGCCCGACGACGCACCAGGCGGTCGCCCGTGCCCGGATCGTCGGGCCCGACGAGACCCGCGGCGTGATCAGCGACATCGACGACACGGTGATGGTGACCGCGATCCCGCGCCCGCTGCTGGCCTTCTGGAACTCCTTCGTCCGGCTGGAGTCCAGCCGGCACCCGGTGCCGGGCATGCCCAAGCTTTTCGCCCGGCTGACCCGGCAACGCCCAGGACACCCACCGGCGCAACCGCCGTTCGTTGTCTACCTGTCGACCGGGGCGTGGAACGTCGCACCGTCGATCCGCCACTTCCTGCATCGCCATGACTACCCCGACGGCCCGCTGCTGATGACCGACTGGGGCCCGACACCGGATCGGTGGTTCCGGTCTGGCCGTGGCCACAAGCGCGCGGCGCTGCGCCGGCTGCTGATCGAGCTGCCGCAGCTGCGCTGGACCCTGGTCGGCGACGACGGCCAGCACGATCCGGTGCTCTACGACGAGCTAGTGGCCGACGCGCCGGGTCGGGTGGAGCTGATCGCGATCCGCGAGCTGAGCGTGGCCGAGCAGGTCCTCACCCACGGCACACCTGGGCCGCTGCCGGAGACCGCCGCGACCAACCCGCCGCAGGGCGACGACGGGGTGCTGCGGGTTCGCGCGCCCGACGGGATCGGCCTGCTGGCGCGGCTGGACGCCCTCGGGCTCCGGGAGGCACCGGACGGCTCCGGGAGGCACAGGTCGCGGGCCTGACCGGCCCGCCTGACACACTCGGGCGATGTCCTACGTCGCTCACGCAGATCGCTACGACTCCCTCGCCTACCGCCGATGCGGTCGCAGCGGGCTCAAGCTGCCCGCCATCTCGCTGGGGCTCTGGCACAACTTCGGCGACGACAAGCCCGTCCATACCCAGCGGGCCATCCTGCGCCGCGCGTTCGACCTCGGGGTGACCCACTTTGACTTGGCCAACAACTACGGGCCGCCCTACGGCTCGGCCGAGACCAACTTCGGCCGGCACCTCCGCGACGACTTCCGGCCCTATCGCGACGAGCTGGTCATCTCGAGCAAGGCGGGCTACGACATGTGGCCCGGCCCCTACGGCGACTTCGGGTCGCGCAAATATCTGCTCGCCAGCCTGGACCAGAGCCTCGGCCGGATGGGCCTGGACTACGTCGACATCTTCTACAGCCACCGCGCCGACCCAGAGACTCCGCTCGAGGAGACGATGGGGGCGCTGGACAGCGCGGTGCGTCAGGGCAAGGCGCTGTACGCCGGCATCTCCTCCTACTCACCAGCTCGCACCGCCGAGGCGGCCGCCATCCTGCGCGACCTCGGCACGCCGCTCCTCATCCACCAGCCGTCCTACTCGATGCTCAACCGCTGGATCGAGCCCGACCTGCTCGACGTGCTCGAGGAGGTCGGCGCCGGCTGCATCGCGTTCTCCCCGCTGGCTCAGGGAATGCTCACCGACCGCTACCTAGACGGGGTCCCCGAGGGATCGCGCGCCGCGGCGGGCAAGTCGCTCGACCCGGGCATGCTCGACCAGGCCCGCCTCGAGCGCGTTCGGGCCCTCGACGCCATCGCACGTGGCCGCGGCCAAACCCTGGCCCAGATGGCGCTGGCGTGGGCACTGCGCGACCCGCGGATGACCTCGGTGATCATCGGTGCCAGCAGCGTCGCCCAGCTGGAGGCCAACCTCGCCGCTCTGGACCAGCCCGTCTTCAGCTCGGAAGAGCTCGGTTCGATCGACAAGCACGCGGGCGAAGCTGACATCAACCTGTGGGCCGCGTCGAGCGCCGTCTGACCACACCTTCGCGCCGGCGGCGGCGTCGGGCTCCCAGCAGGCTCACAGGTAGCGCTCAGCAATCCTCCAGGGCGTCCAGCCATAGTTCCTGTCATGACCAACGATGACCGTCCCTCGCAGCCCGACGACCAGCCCATTCTCCCGTGGTGGCACACCACCCCGGCGCCGGGATCCTCTGACCCGGAGTCGACGGTCGCGGAGTCGGCGGTCCCGGAGTCGGCGACCGCGGAGTCGGCGACCGCGGAGTCGGGGCCGTCCGGAGCCGGTCCAGACCCGGCGGGCTATCCGGATCCTTCGGACCTGGCCGGCCATCCGGATCTGCCGGACCCCGCGGGCCAGGCGAATCAGGTTGCCGCCGCTGCGGAGGCGACGCACCCCTCGGATGAGCTGTCGCAGGGCGACACACAGACGCTCCCGGCGTATGGCGCGTTCGACCCGGCCTACCGCGGGGACACGGCCTACCGCGAGGACACGGCCTACCGCGAGGACACGGCCTACCGCGGGGACAAGGCCTCCGCCGCGCAGGGCCCCGGCGTCCCCGCTTACTCGGGCGGCGCCCTGCCGCCGGCGGAAGGGGATGGCCGCGCCCGCCGCGGCGGCTGGAAGAAGCCAGTCGCGGCAGGCGTGGCGGCCCTCGTGCTCTCCCTCGGCTCCGGCGCCGCCGGGGCGGAACTGGCGCTGCGCAACGACGACCGCGGCACCACGGTGACCACGACCGCGGCCGAGGCGGTCAAGGGAGGCACCAGCCCCACGCAGCAACTGGCCAAGGTGGCAGCCGTCGTCCAGCCCAGCGTCGTCTCGATCGCGGTGCGCGCATCCGCCGGTGCGGGCGAGGGCTCCGGAGTCATCCTGCGCTCGGACGGCACGATCCTGACCAACAACCACGTCATCGAGGCCGCAGCCCAAGCCGGAACCATCACGATCACATTCTCCAACGGCAAGAGCGCCGCGGCCGATCTCATCGGTCGCGACCCCGCCTCCGACCTCGCGGTCGTCAAGGCCCGCGGCGTCTCCGGACTCACGCCGATCACGCTGGGCTCGGCCGGCAGCCTGCACGTCGGCGACACGTTGCTCGCGATCGGCAGCCCCCTCGGGCTCGAGGGCTCGGTCAGCTCGGGCATCGTGTCCGCGTTGCACCGGCCGGTGAACGTGGGCACCACCACCCTGTCCGACGCCATCCAGACCGACGCCCCCATCAACCCCGGCAACTCCGGCGGGGCACTGGTGGATGCCGAGGGTCGCCTCGTCGGCATCAACTCCGCGATCGCGACCGTGGGTGGCGGCGGGCTAAGCGGGGGCCAGTCGGGCAACATCGGCGTCGGGTTCGCCATCCCCATCGACGCCGCCAAGCAGGTCGCCGACCAGCTGATCCGCGGCGAGAAGCCCACCCACGCGATCATCGGCGTGCGCATCAGTGACGGCACCAACGGCGGTGCCCTGATCGAGTCGGTCACCTCGTCCGGTCCGGCCAATGACGCCGGAATCCAGGCCGGTGACGTGATCACCGACGTCGACGGCAGGAAGATCGACGACGCCTCGGCCCTGTCCGCCGCCATCCGAAGCCTCCGCCCGGGCGACAAGGTGAGCGTGACCTACCAGCGCAATGGCGAGGACAAGAAGACCACCGTGACGCTCGGGAGCGCCAGCTGACTTCGACGGCGGCAGCGTTGACCAGAAGGTCAACGTCCCTGAGAACCGGTGAGACGATCCCCACGTGAGACACGCGCAGCGCGACGACCAGCAACCCGGCCAAGCGGCCCGGTTGCTGGTCGTCGATGACGAGCCCAACATCCTTGAGCTGCTCGCGGCGAGCCTTCGCTATGCCGGGTTCGACGTGGCCACCGCGACCAACGGAGCCGAGGCGCTGACCGAGGCCCGGCGGTTCCGTCCGGACCTCATGGTCCTCGATGTGATGATGCCCGACATGGACGGTTTCACCGTCGTCCGCCGGCTCCGCGGCGAGGGCACCACGATCCCCGTGCTGTTCCTCACCGCGCGCGACGCGACCGAGGACAAGGTGACGGGGCTGACCGTCGGCGGCGACGACTACGTCACGAAGCCGTTCAGCCTGGAGGAGATCATCGCCCGGATCCGAGCCGTTCTTCGCCGTGCGTCGGGAAGTTCTCCGGCCGACCCCGAACCCACCCGGCTGCGCTTCGCCGACATCGAGCTCGACGACGAGACCCGTGAGGTATGGAAGGCCGGCGAGCTCGTGGGCCTGTCGCCCACCGAGTTCAAGCTGCTCCGCTATTTCTTGCACAATCCCGGCCGCGTCCTGAGCAAGGCGCAGATCCTCGACCATGTCTGGAACTACGACTTCGGCGGTGAGGCCAATGTCGTCGAGTCCTACATCTCCTACCTGCGGCGCAAGATTGACACCACCGAGCCGCACCTGTTGCACACCCTGCGCGGCGTCGGCTACGTCCTGCGGATCCCCCGCTCGTGAGCGACCCATCGGCGAGCGACCCGTCGATGAGCGCTCCCGAGACCATCTCGTCGGCGAGGGGCGAGGCGCCGACGGGTGGGGCCCAGACGGGTGGGGCACCGACGGGTGGGGCACCGACGGGTGGGGCACAGACGGGTGGGGCGCTGACCGGCCAGGCGCTGCCCCCCGCCCGCGCCGCCGCAATTCCCTCCCGGTTGCGGCGACCGCTGGCATCTGCAGCACAGCTGTCGGCGCGGACGCCGTTGCGGATCAAGCTGGTCGCGGCCCTGCTCGCCCTCGTCGCGGTCGCGTTGCTCGCGACGGGGCTTGCCGTCACAACGGGCCTTCGCGGCTATCTCGTCCAGCAGGTCGACCAGGACCTCGCCGGGCCGATCGGCGACATCCGGGCCGAGAACCAGAACGGCGCGTCGCCCTTCGGGCGGAGCCGGGCGGAGTACCTCCGGATTGCCTCCCTGGATGGCGCGACCATCGGTGAGCAGGTCTTCGGCCCGGCCGTGTCCTCGCCGAACATCTCCGACCGGCGCATCCTGGCCGCCGGCAGTGCTCCGTTTACCGTGCCCGCGCGCGGCTCGGGCCCGGACTGGCGCGTCGTCGTCGGTCAATCGCGGATCAGGGGCACGCCGGTTCTGGTGGTCCGTGCGATCTCGCTCGGCGAGCTGGACAGCACCCTGAACCGGCTGGTGCTGATCGAGATCCTGTTCGGCGTCGTCGTGCTGCTGCTGCTCGCGGGGGTGGCCTACGTCGTCGTACGCCGCAGCCTGCGCCCGCTGGTCGAGGTCGAAGAGACCGCCGCAGCCATCGCAGCCGGCGACCTCACCCGGCGGGTGCCCGAGCGCGACCCGAGAACCGAGGTCGGCCGGCTCTCCTTGGCCCTCAACGGCATGCTCACCCAGATCGAGCACGCGTTCTACGCCCGCGCGACATCGGAGGCCGCGGCGCGGGCGTCCGAACAGCGCATGCGCCGTTTCGTCGCCGACGCCAGCCACGAGTTGCGCACGCCGCTGACCTCGATCCGCGGCTTCGCCGAGCTCTACCGCCAGGGCGCCGTTGTCCCGGCGGACGTCCCCAGCGTGATGCGCCGGGTCGAGGATCAGGCCCGACGCATGGGCTTGCTCGTGGACGACCTGCTGTTGCTGGCCCGGCTGGACCAGCAGCGCCCGCTCGAGCGGTGTCCGGTGGACCTGTTGGCTATCGCGAGCGACGTGGTCCACGACGCCGAGGCGACCACGCCGGGGCGGCCGGTGACCCTGGCGCTGGCCGACGACGGACCGGCGCCGGTCGTGCTCGGCGATGAAGCCCGGTTGCGCCAGGTCGTCGCCAACCTCGTGTCCAACGCGCTGACTCACACCCCAGACGGAACTCCTGTCGCGGTCACCGTGGGCACCGATGCCGGGGGAGTGCTGCTCCGGGTCGCGGACAGGGGCCCCGGCCTGTCGCCGGACGAGGCCGAGCGGGTGTTCGAGCGGTTCTACCGGGCCGACCCGTCGCGCGCCCGCTCGGCGGGAGGCAGCGGCCTGGGCCTGTCGATCGTCGCCGCCCTGGTCGCGGCCCACGCCGGCACGGTCACTGTCGACACCGCTCCCGGCCAGGGCGCCACATTCACCGTCCACCTGCCGCTGCACCGCACCGGGGCCGTGCCCACCAGCGTCTGAGTCGCGGCACACCGGCCCACCACGTCATCCGGGACTCGGCGGGCGCCTTGGCGGCACCTCTACGGCACTTTAGCCGCAGCTCACAGGCTGCTCGCAGGCTGCTGGCAGGTTCGTCTGCCACTGTGAAGGCGTTCCACTCGCATGCACCAAACTTGAGAGGTCGTCATGGACATCCTGACCGATTCCCGAGAGGACCCGGCGTCCCAGCCGGTCGGCCGCCCCGCTCGCCGCCTCCGGCACAGAAGCGCGGCCATCGCCGTCTCATCCGTCGTGGCCGGCCTGGCACTGGGTGCGACCGGCGTCGCGATGGCCCAGAATGGCGGCACCTCCCAGGCGCCGGCAGCCGCCTCATCGGCGGCGTTGCGCCCTGCCACCGCTGCCCCGTCTCCGTCGCCGAACGATGATCGCCGTGGCCATATGGGCGGTATGCGCGGCATGGGCCCGGGGATGGGCGCGCTCGGCGTCGCCGGCGCTCCCGTGCACGGAGAGTTCGTTGTGCCCAAGACGGGCGGCGGCTACCAGACCATCGTCGTCCAGCGCGGCACCGTGACCGCCGTGAGCGCCACCTCGATCACCCTGAAGAGCGCCGACGGCTTCAGTCAGACTTACGCGGTGACGGCCGACACCCTGGTCAACGCCGCACGCGACGGCATCTCGACGATCAAGAAGGACGCCACGGCCACCGTCCAGGCCACCCGCTCCGGAAGCAGCCTGACCGCCGTACACGTGGCCGACAAGTCGCTGTTCGACACCATGCGCAAGCGCTTCGGCGGACGCGACGGCGGCCCCCACGGCCCCGACGGCGACGCGGTCACCCCGAGCCCGTCGGCGACCGGCAGTTCGACCTAGCAACAACAGATGACCACGCCTTGCGAGGCGCAAAGTAGCTATCGTTCTCACCCCCGGCGTGCAGGTGAGGCTAGGCTCCCGCCGTGGAAGAGACGCGTGTGACCCCCGGTGCCCTACTGCGCTTTCGCGTGATGGCCTATGTCACCGGCGTGCTGCTCGTCGTACTCGTCTTCGTGGCGATGCCGCTGAAATACATCGGAAACGACGACCGGTTGGTCGCCGTTGTCGGAGTGGCGCATGGATGGCTCTACATGCTCTACCTCATCGCCGCGTTCATGCTCGCGTTTCAACTTCGTTGGAGTCTCGGGCGCACGCTCCTGCTCCTGCTGGCCGGCACGATCCCGTTCGCGTCGTTCGTCGCCGAGCGCAAGGTGACTCACCTGGTGACCGCCCGCGAGGACGCCTTCTCGGTCGGCGGGTAGCCCGCGGCCGTCGCGCGGTCCCGGGCGTCCCGGCGCAGCACCAGCCACCAGAAGACAACGGCGGCGCCGGCGAAGAGCCACCACTGCAGGGCATAGGCCAGGTTTCGCCAGGGTGCGACACCGCCCCGGCGGGACGGGCTGCCCACCACCTGCGGGGCGGCGTTGGCGACAGGTCGCTGCGCGCTCAGCAGCACGTAGCCGTCATAGAGCTCGGCCGGCGGGTAGCGAAGCGACGCCAGCACCTGCACCGTGGAGAGGTAGGGCACCTGCCCGGGCGGCAGTCGGCCGACCGGGTCGACCCGGGCGTCGGCCTCGGACTCCGAGGGCGCGACAACGCCAACCACCGTCACGCGGCCCGAGGTGGGGCGCAGCCCCGGTGCGAGCGCCGACGCGACCCAGCCCCGGTTGACCGGCACGACCCCGTCCTGGGTGCGTAGCGGCGTGACGACGAGGAAGCCGGTGCGCCCGCCGAGGCGCCGCTGCGGGACGAGCAACTGGTGGGCGGCGTCGTACCCGCCTGAGACGGTGACCCGGCGGCCCACAACGTCGCCGTCGAGCCGCCCGCCGGGGCGCGACACCGAGGCCAGCGGGACCGGCGCTGCGGCGGCTTCGGACCCTCGGGTGCGTCCCGAGGACTCGAACGAGTCCAGCTGCCAGCGCCCGAGCAGGGTGAACGCGACCAGCACCAGCACGAGGGCGCCGTGCCACGCTAGCCACCTGGGGGCGAGAAAGGGCCGGATCACGCCGCCACGCTAGCTCGGCGGCGGGGCAGGGCGCCCCCGGCCGCTCGACGTACGGCTGGCAGCATGGGTTGCGTGCCGCAGATCGATGAGCTCGTCGCCCTGCTCGATCTGGAGATGATCGAGGACAACCTGTTCCGCGGCCACCAGCCCGAGACGTCCCTGCAGCGGGTCTTCGGCGGTCAAGTAGCGGGCCAGGCCCTCGTCGCCGCGGTGCGGACCGTCGAGCCCCAACGCGAGGTCCACTCGCTGCACGCCTACTTCCTGCGCCCCGGGGACACGAAGGTGCCGATCGTGTACGACGTGGAGCGCACCCGCGACGGCCGCTCGTTCAGCACCCGACGGGTCGTCGCCCGCCAGCACGCCCGGACCATCTTCGCGATGATGCTGTCCTTCCAGCCGGTCGAGGCGGGCCTGGAGCACCACGACGCGATGCCCGACGTGCCCGACCCCGAGGACTGCCCGGACCTGGGAGGCGTCCTGGCCGCGCGGACCCAGCGGGACCGCGACGCCTGGGACCGCGAGTGGGCGGCCCTGGACGTGCGTCACGCCGGTGACTCCCGGGGGGGCGGCGGCCTCGCCTACCCGGCGCATCCCGCCGTCGCCCGGGTCTGGTTCAAGACCGCCGGAAACCTGGCCGACGAGGGGTGGCTGCACACCGCGGCTCTCGTCTACGCCAGCGACCTGACCTTGCTGTCGGCCACCCTGGTCCCGCACGACACCTACATCGGCGACCCGAAGCTGTCGCCGGCCAGCCTGGATCACGCGATGTGGTTCCACCGGTCGTTCCGGGCGGACGAGTGGCTCCTCTATGACCAGGTCTCGCCGTCGGCCTCGGGCGGGCGAGGCTTCGCGACCGGGCGGATCTTCACCCAGGACGGGCGGCTCGTGGCCTCCGTGGCCCAGGAGGGGCTGATCCGGCTGCGCCGGTGACGGATCACGTCTCGCCCGGGTCCACTCGCCTGATGGCTGGGCCGGCCCCGAGCCGGAATTCGATGTGGCAACCCGGCGCTGGTGGGGTCATGCTGAGAGCCTGGTCGCGTGCGGGAGGTGTCGGCGTTGGTCTGGGTGATCGTGACAGGGCTTCTTGTCGTGCCCACCTTGCACGTGGGCACGTTCGCCAACGCCGACGCGCTGATCGATCTGGTCTCCCGGGCGTGGCGCAAGGTTCGTCGCCGTCCTGACCCCGTGCAGACTGACGCGGTGCCCCTCGAGGCGTTCCAGTCCGACCTTCGGCGGCTGGTGGCCTTCATCGAGCAGCTCGACCGCTCCGACGCACCGGCACTGGCCGCTCGGCTTCGGGCGGCGGTGATCGCCTATGACGACGTCCTGCTGATCGCCTGCCGGGCACTGCAGATCCCGGCCCCCGAGCGCGGGCCTCTCGACGCGGTGTGCCGCTTGCAGACCGAGGCCGACCTCGCTCTGCACGGTCTGGAGTGGTGACCGCCGCACCCTCGGCGGGTTAGTGTCTGGCTGGGAGCCGCGGGGGCGCCCCCTCGCCATCGACTCCAGGACTCCGGGAGGTTTGCACCATGCGCATCACCGACGTGCTCCGTGTGAAGGGCAACAAGGTGGTCACCGTCACCCCTGACACCACCGTGCGGGACCTGCTCGCGATCCTGGCCGAACACGGCATCGGCGCGGTGGTCGTCTCCGAGGACACGACCACGGTCATGGGCATCGTCAGCGAGCGCGACATCGTCCGCGCGTTGGCCAAGCGAGGTGCAGCCGCGTTGTCCGAGCCGACCACTGCGATCTGGACCACCGACGTGCACACGGTCGAGCCGGAGGCGCGCACCGAGGTCCTCATGCGCATCATGACCGACGAGCGCATCCGGCACGTGCCGGTGGTCTCCGACGGAGTGCTGCGCGGCATCGTGAGCATCGGTGACGTCGTCAAGAACCGCATCACCGAACTCGAGGACCAGAGCGCAGCCCTGACCAGCTACATCTCCACCGCCGGCTGAACAGATGGAAGGCAGGGCACGATGGCGCCCTTGACCGGGGACCAGATCGGTGCGGTCCGGGACCGTCGTGACAAGCTGCGAGCGGCCCACCTCCGACCGGCGGCCGAGCGTGCCGCGACGCCCGGTCGTGGCATCCACCACGTGGCGCTGATCTGCAGCGACCCTGAGCGGACGATCGATTTCTACCAAGGTCTGCTGGGGTTTCCGCTGGTCGAGCTGGTCGAGAACCGTGACTATCCCGGCTCGTCGCACTTCTTCTTCGACCTGGGCAACTCGACCCTGCTGGGCTTCTTCGACTTTCCGGGGCTCGATCTTGCGCCGGCGGCGGAGGCGATCGGCGGCGTGCAGCACATCGCGATCTCGGTGCCACCGGATCGCCACGCCGAGCTGCGCCGCACTCTGGACGCCGGCGGCATCGCCTACGGCGGTCCGGACCAGGGCATCCCCGAGTCGCTGTATTTTCGCGACCCTGACGGCATCCAGGTGGAGTTGCTGAGCGACGACCTGATGTTCTTCGCTGGGCACCGGCTCGACGAGCCGTGACCGCACCGCTGATGGGGTTCGGCCTGCCGGTCTCGGGCAGCTGGGCCACCGGGCCGAACATGGTGACGATCGCCCGCCGCGCCGAGGAGTTGGGCTACGCGTCGCTGTGGACCTTTCAGCGGCTGCTCGTCCCGGCCGAGGGCGGTCTGGGGGAGGTCTACCGGGCGGTCGCCGACCCGATCGTCGCTCTGGCCCACGTCGCGGCGGTGACCGAGCGTGTCCGGCTCGGGCTGGCCATCGTGAACGCCCCCTACTACGCCCCGATCGTGCTAGCCAAGGCGCTCACCACGCTCGACGAGGTCTCCCGCGGTCGCCTCGACGTGGGGCTTGGCCTGGGTTGGTCACAGGACGAGTTCGCCGCGGCGGGCGTGCCGTTTGAGCGGCGCGGCGCCCGGATGGAGGAGTTCGTGCGCTGCCTGCGGGCCATCTGGGCCGATGATGTGGTCACCTTCGCCGGCGAGTTCTACACCGTGCCGCCGTCACGGGTCGACCCCAAGCCGGTTCAGCTTCCGCACCCTCCCCTGCTTCTCGGCGGCGGCGCGGATGCGGCCCTGCGCCGGATCGGCCGGGTCGCCGACGGCTGGATCACCGCCAGCAGGGAGGACCTGACCTCCGTCGGAACCTCCATCGCCACCATCAAGGACAGCGCGCGCGAATCGGGCCGCGACCCCGAGGGGCTGCGCATCGTCGTCCGAGGCGTCCTCGACCTGTCCGTCGACGCGGTCGACGGACAGGGACGCAAACCGCTGCGCGGCAACTCCGAACAGGTCCGGGCCGACCTCGCCCGGCTCGGCGCCGCGGGAGTGACTGAGGTGTTCCTCGACCTCAACTTCGACCCCGGCATCGGCTCACCCGAGGCCGACCCCGAGGCGTCGATGGAGCGCGCCCACGAGATCCTTGAGACCTTCGCCCCATCCGCGCAGGTCCCAACTCGCGGCTCTGCGGGTCGGTAGCCCGCCCGCGCACCCGTCGATTGCCGTCGATCACGCAAGAGAGGTCTGGCGCCGTCAGCACCAGATCGCGGCTTCGAGGCCGTCGGCGAAGACCTCGGGCGGGTCCGGCATTGAGCAAGCTTGTCCGATCGCGACCCGCCGGGCGCTCCATGCCACGGCCGCCGCGTCGAGCGCGTCGTCCACGCCGGCCACCGCACCGGCCCGACCCAGCTCGCCGACGACGTGCACCCCCGCCCCCGCGAGCAGCGCCCGCCGCCGCTCGGCGCCGGCCCACCGCGACTTCCGTACGACGAGGGGCGCGCCCGCCAGCCGCGCGAACACGACCTCAGGGTGAACCTCGACGACCCGCAGCGGCGCACCGCGGTTCCGGGCCGCGTCGCGGATCCACCGTTCGACCTCGAACAGCTTTACCCGCAAGCTGAACGCCTGGATCGAGACGCCCTCGCCGGTCGCGGCGCGGTGGCGGCGTACGGCCGTCGCATGGTCGGGCGCCTCCAGGGCAGCGCGGACCGGGGTGAGGAAGACCGAGGACCACAGCGGCCCGATCTCGGCCCGGGCCAGCACGTCGGCCGCTCGCCGCCCCGTGTCGGGTAGCCCGATGGGGATGTCGACGCCGACCACCGCGAGTCGCCCACCCCGCTCGGCGGTGTCGACCAGCTCCCCGATGGTCGGTGCGACGTGCGCCTCGAGCCGAGCATGCTCGTCCAAGACGATCCCCACCCAGCCGGCCTTGCAGGCGTCGACCCCGAGGACCCGGCCACTGGTCATCCCTGCTCGCGCCGTTCCCCCGTGCTGCCAGCCGGGCCGAGTCCCTCCATCCCGGGCGGCAGGTCGGTGCTGTGCAGCACCCGCAGGCGCTGGGTGGGCCGGGTCAGCGCGACGTAGAGGTCGCTGGCCCCCCGCGGCGACGCGCGCAGGATGGCGTCGGGCTCGACCAGCACCACGGCGTCGAACTCCAGGCCTTTTGCCTCGGCCACCGTGAGCACGGCGACCGGCGAGTCGAGTGCCCAGCGGCCGGAACTGGCAAAGGCCTGCGGCAACGCCTCCTGCAGCGACCGGCGTAGGGCCGCGATGCCGCTCGTGCCAGAGATCCCGCTGGCGGCCGCGATGACGGCAAGGCGACCGCCGCCGAGCAGCGCCAGCTCGGCCCGGACGGCGTCGATGATCGCGTCGACGTCGCCAGGGTCGATGCGGGTGGCGGTGGGGGCCCAGTCGCCCTCGCGCACCGACTGTGGCGTGACCGCGTCGATGCCCGCGGCGGCGAGCACACCGGCCGCGAGCGCCATGATGCTCGACGGCGTGCGGTAGTTGACCGTCAGCTGCTCGAGGCGCCACCGGCCCTCGACGTAGGGGTCCAAAACCTCGCTCCACGACCGGGCGCCGTGGGGCGCTCCGGTCTGCGCGATGTCACCGACGAGCGTCATCGACCGCAGCGGAGCGCGACGCATGAGCAGCCGCCACGTCATCGCGGACAGCTCCTGCGCCTCGTCGACGACCACGTGGCCGTAGGCCCAGCTGCGGTCGCGTTCGGCCCGCTCGGCGAGACTGAGCGACGGCCCGGCGTCGGCGAAGCGGGTGGCCAGCGTCTGCGCGCTCACGATGTCCCCGACGCCGCGGATCTCCAGCGCCCCTCGGGCATAGTCCAGCTCGTCGCGCCGCCGGCTTGCCTCCTCCTGGGCGGCCAGACGGGCGTGGGTGTCGTCCTCGCCGAGCAACTCGGCGGCTTCGTCGAGCAGCGGCACGTCCGAGGTCGTCCACGGCGTGCCC
>JBBRHF010000101.1:0-15207 GCA_038223055.1 Actinomycetes bacterium
CCTCACCGATCTCGCGCTGTCCCGAAGCGTGGTCGACCGCGCGGCCCACCATCGCGTCGACCGCGACTGGTTGGCCGCGGCGTGGGACGACCCCCGCACCCGCGTGGTTCAGGTCGCGGCCGGTCGCGCCGCCGTGTCGGGCGAACCCCCGTCCCTGGTGCTCGATGGGCGGCCCGACAGCGACCCTGACCAGCGGTTCCTGCTCGGGGTCGACGGCTCCGACGGCTCGGACGGCTCCGACGGCGGAGCGCCGGTCGCCTACTTCGCGGTGGACCTGACCGGGCGACTCGAGGTCGCCGAGGACGACGCGGGCTGGCAGGGGCTGCGCGAGCTCGCCGGGGCACTCGACGACCGCGCGGCCGGCGTGCTCACGCATGCCGTCGCGCTGGCCAACTGGCACAGCACGCACACCCACTGCCCGCGCTGCGGTGCGCCGACCCGCATCGAGGCGGCCGGGCACCTGCGCCGCTGCGAGCGCGACGGCAGTGAGCACTACCCGCGAACCGACGCGGCCGTGATCATGGCCGTCGTCGATGCCGAGGACAGGATCCTGCTCGGTCGCCACGTGCAGTGGCCCGAGGGCCGGTTCTCGACCCTCGCGGGCTTCGTCGAGCCGGGGGAGTCCCTGGAGGCGGCCGTACGCCGCGAGGTCGCCGAGGAAGTGGGGATCCGCATCGGCGCCGTGCGCTACCTGGGCAGCCAGCCGTGGCCGTTCCCATCCAGCCTGATGCTTGGGTTCTTCGCCACGGCGGAGTCGGTCGAGATCGACCGGTTTGACGGTGAGATCGCCGAGGCGCACTGGTTCAGTCGTGCCGGGCTCGCCCAGGCGATCCGGGCGGGAGCGGTGCGCCCGTCGCCTTCAGTGTCGATCTCGCGGCGGCTGATCGAGCACTGGTACGGCGGACCGCTCCCCGACCCCGGCCTGGCGCAGAGCGGGTAGCCGCCAGGCCGGTTCAGCAAGCCCCCCTCCCCACCGCCCCCGAGCTCAACTGGGCCGCTCGATGTTCTTGATGAGTTGACCGGGAGGGGCAGAGACCTGGTCGCGCCGGGCTGGGCCGGGTCGCGGACCCTGGGGTTTGCGCTGCAGGTCGTCCCCGTCATCGTCGCCGCCACGATCCTGGTGCTGCTCGTCATGGTCCGGATGTTTCGCATGGTGCGCAACGTGCAGGACCAGGCCACCACCGACGACCTGACCGGGCTGCCGAACCGGCGCATGCTCTATCTGCAGGCGGGTGAACGGCTCGCGGCTCCACAACGCCGACGCCAGGCTTTGCTGATGCTTGACCTCGATGGGTTCAAGGAGGTCAACGACTCCGTCGGCCACCACGCCGGCGACGAACTCTTGGTGCAGGTCGGCGCACGCCTGGGTCCGCACGTGCGGGCCGGCGACCTGCTCGTGCGCCTGGGAGGTGACGAGTTCGCGATCCTGCTCGAGGACGCCGGCTTGGCGGAGGCCGTTGCCGTTGCCGGCACGCTGTGCGCGTCACTCGCCGAACCGTTCCGGCTCGGGGGCATGGCCGTCCACACCGGCGTCAGCGTCGGGATCTCGTTGTTCCCCGAGCAAGGCGCCGACCTGAGCACCCTGCTGCGCAAGGCCGACAGTGCGATGTACGCGGCCAAGGCCTCGGGTGGCCTCCATCTGTTCGGCAGCTCGGACGAGGACGGCACCGCCCGGCTGCGGACACTCGAAGAACTGAGGGTCGCCCTGAGCAACGACGAGCTCGTCCTGCACTACCAACCCCAAGGTCGACCTGCGCACCGGAGATGTTCAGAGCGTGGAGGCGCTCGTGCGCTGGAGCCACCCGACCAGGGGCCTGCTCTACCCCGACAGCTTCCTGAGGTTGGTGGAAGATGCCGGCCTGCTGCGGACACGGGTGGCAGCGACCGACCGCGAGCCAGGCTGCGGCTTGGTCGAGCGCGATCGCCAGCACGAGCCGGGTCAGGGTGCGTTATCGACCTGATGCCCGAGCATGTCCAGCAGGCGGCTGAGGGCGATAAGCGGGTCACCGCAGCCGTCGGGGACGCGCGCAGCATCGACGAACCAGACTCTTCGGCGGACGTCGTCTTGCTTCTCGGCCCGCTCTATCACCTGGTCGATGCCGCCGATCGGCACGCCGCGTTGCGGGAGGCGCACCGGGTCGCGCGGCCGGGCGCCCTGATGGCGGCAGCGGGGGTCTCCCGCTACACCGGCCTGCTGGACGCCGCTGCGCTGGGCCGGCTCGACGACCGTGCGGCGCCGATGCTTGCAGCCGTGGTGTCATCCGGGATGCACGACGTACGACTCGGGTTCACCACCGCATATTTCCACCCGCCCGAAGAGCGGGGCGAGGACGTACGCAGCGCCGGTTTCGTCGACGTCGAGGTCGACGGCGTGGAGGGCCCGATGTGGGTCACCGTGGACGCCCACGGCATGGACGGGCTCGATGCCCTGCTGCCGAGCGCCCTGGCCTGCGCCCGAGCGGTCGAGCAGGACCCGGCCCTGATCGCCGCGAGCGCCCACCTGCTCGCTGTCGCCAGACGGTGACTCTCCCCGCGGCGCACGGTTGCGGCGAGTCCGCACAGGCGACGCGCCTGTCGGCATACCAGAGCCTGGCTTCGCCAAGAATCCCCTGAAGGGGAGGGACGCCGTCGCGCTCATCGGCCTGGTGGCCGTCCTCGAAATCGAACTGCTCCTCGGCGGCCCGGACCCGCACCTGGCCGAGCGTTTCGTGCGCCGCGCCGTGTCCGACGGCCTGGTCGCTCAGGGAGCGACCGCGGCGGACCTGCGGTTCGCCCTGGCCAATCTCAACAATCGCCCGCGCTCCACGACTGGCGAGTACGACGACCCGAACAGGCCACACCACGGCCGATCCGAGCGCGGTTGGCGGCTGCGGAAGCGACGCAAGGTGCGTGACTGGTTCCAGTACGTCGAGCTTCGCGACGCGTGACGGACGGTCCTGGGTTGGCTGAGAAAGGCCGCCTCACGGCTTCAGCCTGTGCCTCAGTTCGCCGACCAGACACACGATTCCGTATTTCCCTTTCCACCCGGGCCGACCGCGGATATCCAGAGTTGGCTCGAGCACCGAAGTTGTCTGATCGCTATTCTCGACTTCCGGCCACGGAGCCCCCAGTTCGTCCATGACGAAATCCTGCAAGTGCGACAACACGTCTACGGTGAGAGTTGCGACATTGTCCATCGGCTCGACGCTCGCGACGTTGTTATCGATCTTCAGCAGCAGTCTGTGTCGACCGGGGGCGTCAGGATCAACCCATCCGCACAGATCCTCGATGATTGTCGCAGACTCTTCGTCGAGGTTATCCGGGTCAAGCTCCATGAGGCGCACATCAACCGTGTCGACCGGCGTTCCGCTGAAATCAACCAGCGCGGACGCCAGAATGCGATCCCAGCCCTGACGAGTTATTGGGATCGTCTGCCTCTTACTCTCTACCACCCTCAAGAATGGCACTTGAGATCGAAAAGCGGTTCCATCCATGTCCGCCGCTTGTCGCTGTCCGCTTGATGCGCGGAGCCTAGCCCCCCCACTAGGCGCCCCGATAAGCGCGCTGCACGAGCCGCCCTCGCGCGGCCGCGAGCGAGGAAAGATGACGGACAGTTCGGGTTCACCCTGCCGTTCACGACCTTGGGAGGGGGCGGCCCGTTGCGGCGCCGTGGCTGATCACGTGCGGTTGCGTGCCCTGCGACCCCGGAGGACGTCTGCGGCCAGTCGGGCCAGCGCCACCGTGATGAGCACGTATCCGATCAGCAAGATCAGTCCGCCGCCGATGTCCGTGGGGGCGCCTATCTCGCCGATGTGGAAGCCGCTGAGGACGGCGTAGAGACCGACGAGCGCGAGCCCCCCCAGCAAAATGGCACGCGTGAGGCGCCGCCGCGCGGTCGACCGTGGAGGTAAGTGAACCGGGGATGTCATCATGTCGCCACCCTTGCTGGCCCAGCGCCTGAGCGCGTGAGTACTTCTGCTCGGCAGCGACGACGATTGCCGGTGCACTTCCGTGGCTGCCGGACCGCCAGGGGAGGTCGGTCAGGCGGCGAGCTTGTTCTTGACCTGGGCCAGGCTGGGGTTCGCGATCGCCGAGCCGTCGGGGAAGACCACGGTGGGCACCGTCTGGTTGCCGCCGTTGACCGACATGACCAACTCCGCGGCGGCAGGGTCGTGCTCGATGTCCACCTCGACATAGGTGATGCCCTCGCGGTCCATCTGCGACTTGAGGCGACGGCAGTAGCCGCACCAGACGGTGCTGTAGATCGTGACCGCGCCGGACACCGACACCGAACCGGGCTCTGAGACCATGCTGGACACCGAAACTCTCCTAGGCTGGGCAAGCGAGAACATCCCCGGGCGGCGCGAGATCGCCCGCCTCTACGTGTCCTGCAACGCGCCCGGGGACTGGGGACTTCCCGGCACGCGACGTCGGTGCGGGCTGTCACAATCTTGCGGTGACCGACAACCGCGCCGACGACGTCCTTGCGGCGCTGGACCCCGAACAGCGCGAGGTCGCGACCGCGCTCACCGGGCCGGTGTGCGTGCTCGCAGGCGCGGGCACCGGCAAGACCAGGGCCATCACCGCCCGGATCGCTTACGGCGTGCACAGCGGTGTCTACGTCCCGCAGCGCGTGCTGGCGGTGACGTTCACGGCGCGGGCGGCCGGTGAGATGCGGGCCCGGCTGCGCACGCTCGACGTCGCCGGCGCGCAGGCCCGAACCTTCCACGCCGCCGCGCTCCGCCAGCTGCGCTACTTCTGGCCCCGCTTCGTCGGCGGCGAGCTCCCACGGCTGGCCGAGCACAAGGCCGGGCTGGTGGCCGAGGCGGCCGGGCGGCTGCGGCTGCGCGCCGACCGAGCCACCGTGCGCGACCTTGCCGGCGAGATCGAGTGGGTCAAGGTGACCCTGACGTCCCGCCACGACTACGAGGTGGCCGCGAGCAAGGCCGGCCGGATGCCGCCGGCCGGGCTGGACGCGGCGATGGTGACCCGCCTGCTCTCGACGTACGAGGAGGTCAAACGCGATCGCGGTGTCATCGACTTCGAGGACGTCTTGCTCTACGCCGTGGGCCTGCTCGACGACCATCCCGAGGTCGCGGCGGCGATCAGGGAGCAATACCAGCATCTCGTGGTCGATGAATACCAGGACGTCAGCCCCCTTCAGCAGGCCCTGCTGGACCAGTGGCTCGGCGGGCGCGACGACGTGTGCGTGGTCGGGGACCCCAACCAGACCATCTACACCTTCGCCGGCGCGTCACCGGAGTTCCTCCTCGGGTTCCCCCGTCGCCATCGCGATGCGACGGTGGTGCGACTTGTGCGTGACTACCGATCCACGCCGCAGGTGGTCGCCTTCGCCAACACCCTCATGCAGGCGTCCGCCGAGGCCAGGCGCACCCGGCTCGAGCTCGTCGCCCAGCGGCCGCCTGGGCCCGCTCCCGACCTGGTCGAATACTCCGACGAGGCCGCCGAGGCCGGTGGCGTCGCTCGGCGGATCGCCGCGCTGGTCGAGGCCGGCACCAAGGCCGGCGACATCGCCGTGCTGTTCCGCACCAACGGGCAGAGCCAGACCTATGAGCAAGCCCTCGCCGACGAGGGTGTCGCCTACGTCCTGCGTGGCGGCGAGCGCTTCTTCGAGCGGCCGGAGATCCGCGAGGCGCGGCTGCTGCTCGGCGGCGCGGCGCGCTCGGCGCACAGCGGCGAGCTCGACCCCGACCTGTCAGCCACCGTGCGGGGAGTGCTCAGCGGCAACGGGTGGGCGGCATTCCCGCCGGCCGGTGCCGGCGCCGTGCGCGAGCGGTGGGAGTCCCTCGCGGCGCTGGCCCGGCTCGCCGAAGACATCGCGACGACCCGCCCGGGCGCGACCCTGTCCGACTTCGTGGCCGAGCTCGACGAGCGGGCTGCGGCCCAGCACGCGCCGGCGATCGACGGGGTGACCCTCGCCTCGCTGCACGCCGCCAAGGGACTGGAGTGGGACGCCGTCTTCATCGTCGGAGCCACCGACGGCATGATCCCGATCACCTACGCCGACACGCCCGGGTCGGTCGAGGAGGAGCGCCGCCTGCTCTATGTCGGAGTGACCCGGGCACGCGAGCGGCTCACCGTCTCCTGGGCCCTCGCCCGGGCACCTGGCGGTCGCGGGACGCGACGACCGTCGCGGTTTCTCGACGGCCTGCTGCCGCGCCTGGATGCCCCCGGCGCGCCGGGCGCGCCGGGGGCCAAGCGACGCAAGGGAGCGGCGGTCTGCCGGGTCTGCGGGCGCCCGGCAGCCACCGTGCTGGCCCGCAAGCTCGGGCGCTGTGAGGACTGCCCGTCCTCCTACGACGAGGGGCTGTTCACCCGGCTGCGCGAGTGGCGGGCCGGGCAGGCCAAGAACGCCAGCGTGCCGGCCTACGTCGTGTTCACCGACGCGACCCTGGTGGCGATCGCGGAGAGCCACCCCACCAACGACGCGGCCCTAATCGCGATCTCCGGGATCGGCCGCGGAAAGCTGGACAAGTACGGCGCGGACGTGCTCGCCATCTGCACCGCGAACGACGGCTAGACGACCAGCCCGCCGGCCAATCTCACCCGGATCGCAATAATCGATTGCACTAGACCGGGGGCACCCCCTAACCTTTCGGCAACGGTCTTTCCCGGCCGGTCCGAGCAAGTCAGCGGCCCGGCCGCCACGCACAGACGAGGAGGTGACTGACGTGAAGATCACCACGACGTTCCACCCCGCATCTCCCGCAGCCACCGTGCTCGGCATGCAGGGCAGCGCTCTGTCCGCGCTCGGCGACATCTTCTTGGTCTGCCCCATGCGCAGCGCCCACGTTTCGGTCCCGACGCTCGACGCCTTCGGTGTCGTCCCGACGCTCGACGCCTTCGGTGTCGTCGGCGTCTCGGGGATCCGCTCCTGGAGTCCACCGGTCTAGGTCACCACCCTTGCCGGCACCTCTAGGCCGCGGAACCCGAACCCGGGATCCGCGGCCTTTTCAGTTTTTCTGCCCACAAGCGCCTCAACAACTGGTCCACCAGGAGGTGACCGAGATGCAGCTCGCAGTCCTCGACCACGTCTCGGACGTGTTCGCCGCGCCCGAGCAACTCGATGTGGAACTTCCGTGCCGGGTCAACGACCCGGAACTGTTCTTCGCCGAGTCGCCCGCCGACGTCGAGCACGCCAAGTCGCTATGTGCCACCTGCCCCGCCCGGCTTCCCTGTCTCGCCGGCGCTCTCGAGCGCAGCGAGCCGTGGGGAGTCTGGGGTGGCGAGTGGCTCGTCCAGGGAGCTGTCGTGCCACGCAAGCGTCCGCGTGGCCGTCCCCGCAAGACCGAGGTCGCCGCATGAACGCGCCGACCACGCCGACCACGCCGACCAACGAGATTCGCTCGCACACCGCGGCGCGGATCCCGTCCGATCTGTACGACGAAGCGAACAGGAGTCATGAGATGAAGCTCATGTCGGAGAACCTGGCGCGCGCGCAATCCGCGTCGCGCCTGGAGCGAGCCCGAGAACGTCACCGGCAGGCACGCCTGTCGGCCGCCGTTCGGGCCCAACAGCGCGCCGAGCTCGACGTCGCGCGGGAACACACCCGGATCTTTCTCGCCGGCCGCTAGAAGCATCCCCCGCATCGGGATGCCACGACCATGCCGCGCTTCCCTGGGAGGCGCGGCATGATCGTGCCCGGGGCCGCGCTTCTCGCTGAGGCGCGGCATGATCGTGCCCGGGATGGGGGATGGCTAGCGGGGGAAGCACTGGGCAAGGGAGCCGGAGTGGCGCAACGGGCGACGGTCGAGGTCGCAGGTCAACGGCTGGCTCTCTCCAACCTGGACAAAGTGCTCTACCCCGAGACCGGGTTCACCAAGGGTGAAGTGATCGACTACTACGCCCGGATCGCGCCCGTGCTGCTCGCGCATCTGGCCGATCGGCCGATGTCCTTCAAGCGCTATCCCGACGGGGTCGAAGGCAGCGGGTTCTTCGCGAAGAACGCTCCTCGTGGGACGCCGGACTGGGTGCGCACCGTGCGGCTGCCGGCGCCGGGCAGCACGCTGAACCGGGAGGCCATCGACTACGTGGTGGTCGACGGACTGCCGACCCTGATCTGGGCGGCCAACTTGGCGGCGCTCGAACTGCACGTTCCCCAGTGGACGGTGGGACCCCGTGGCGCGGTGCGTGGCGCCGACCTGCTGGTGTTCGACCTCGATCCGGGCGCCCCAGCGGGCATCGTCGAGTGCGCGCAGGTCGCCCGTCTGCTCCAGGAGTCGTTGGCCGAGGATGGCCTGACGGTCTACCCGAAGACGAGCGGCTCCAAGGGGATGCAGGTCTACGCCGCGATTGCGCCGACCGATCCGGCGCGCACCTCGGCGTACGCGCATGAGCTGGCCAAGCGGCTCGAACGCTCGCATCCGGAACTGGTCGTCTCGCGGATGGCCAAGAACGTGCGTGGTGGCAAGGTCCTCGTTGACTGGGGCCAGAACAACGGTGCGAAGACCACCGTCGCGCCTTACTCGATGCGGGCGCGGCCGAACCCGTGGATCTCGACGCCTCTGCGGTGGGACGAGGTCCGCGGCGCGGCAGGCCCGGAGGACCTGCGCTTCCAGGCGGCTGATGTGCTCGAGCGAGTGCAGGCGTACGGCGATCTGTTCGAGCCGTTGCTGGCTCCGGGGCCGCCGCTGCCGTGACGGGCCCGCCGGGGGGTGAGCACGTGTGGACAGGTGCGGGCTGTGGAGATCGTGGTGCTCCTAGCCTGATGAGGACCCGGCCGGTCGGCGTGCCGGCGACAGATTGGTCTCACGGTGCGACTGCTGGTCGAGGACGACGCCATCGTCTCGGGCGCGGACAGAGCCATGGCGGCCTCGCTCGCGGCGGCGGACCTGGCCGGTGCGACGGGACGGGCGGGGGCGCAGCCGCGCCGCCTCGACCCTGCCCCGGGCCACGAGGCGGCTGCCGGCCTGGCGGAGTTGACGGAGGCCTGTCGGGCTGCGCTCGAGCTCGTCGCTCTCGATCTCGAGCTGGTGTCGGGGCTGATGCGCCGGGCTGCGGCCGTCTACGGCGCGGTCGAGCGTGCGGTCGCGGCGTCCCTCCTGCGCGGCGCTTGGAGAGCCGGGCGATGAGCGCGGCTGAGCTGTTCCCTGACCCGACCGACGGACCCGGCCCGGTCCGCGCGGTGGCAGCCGCGTTGCGCCGGCTGTCCGACCGGTCCGCCGTCGTGAACCAGGCAGCCAGGGCTGCCGCAGCGACGCTGGGTCCGGCCTGGCAGGGCCCCGCGGCCGAGTCTTGCCGGACCGAGCTGGCCGCTGCGGCTTCGCTGGTGGCGGCGTCCGCGGGTCCGCTTCGCGAGGCGAGTCAGGTCGTCGACCGATATGCAGACGCGGTGGCTCGCAGTGGCGACGAGGTCGTGGCGGTTCGCTCGGCGTACGAGTCGGATCGCCAAGCCCACACCCGGGAGATGGATCTCCTCGTCGCTCGGGCTGGCCGATCCCTCGCCCGGAGCATGCTCGTGGCGAACCTGTGGTCCCGCGAGCTCGGCGCGATGGACCGTCACCATCGGCGCTATGCGCAGATCTGCGACGATCTGCGGCGCTCCGCTCGGGCCGCAGGGCGCAGCCTGTCGACCCTGGCCGCGCAGGTCGTGCCCAGCGCGACGGCCGGAGGGACTCCCGTGCCCGCGATCGAGGGTTCGTTGGCCATCCTGCCGCTGTTGCGATCCGAGAGGTCTCGCTGGGTGCCCGAGGTCCCCGGCGCGACGCCGCCGCTGGGTGCGGCGCCGGGGGCGGTGCGCGCGTGGTGGTCACTTCTCACGACCCGTGAGAGAGCCCGGGCGGTGGCCGCGCATCCGGCAGTTCTCGGGAGCATGGACGGATTGCCCGCTGTCGCACGCAGCGAGGCCAACGAGACCGTGCTCCGGCGGATGCTCGCGGGTTTAGGCAAGCCCGGCGGGACGAGGATCGGCGGTGGCCCAGTGATGGTCAACGCCCTGGCCGTGGCCGCGGAGTTGCGTCGGGCCCGCCGGGGGACAGACCCGCTGACCCGTCGACCGGTCACGGCGCACCTGCTGGTCTTTGCGCCCGCGGCGTTCGACGGCGAAGGTCGCGCCGCGATCTCGGTGGGCGACCTCGACACGGCCGACAACGTGGCGGTGATCGTTCCCGGGCTCAACGCCAGCTTGCGCCGGTCGTGGTCGACGCTGGTTTCCAGCGCGGCCCGGATCACTGCAGCGGGGCGGCGGGCAGACCCGAGCAGATCGACAGCGACCATCGCCTGGATGGGCTACGACGCACCCTCGTGGACGCAGGCAGTCGGGCGCGCGTCGGCCGAGCGGGGAGCCGACCTGCTCGAGCGCGACCTCGTGGGTTTGCGCGCAGCGCGCGCCTCCCCGCCGCACCTGACCCTGGTGGGTCACAGCTACGGCAGCACGACGGCCGGTGCGGCGTTGCGCGAGCGGGCCACCGGGGTCACCGACCTGGTTGCCCTGGGCAGCCCGGGCATGACCGTCGAGCGGGCCTCCCGGTTGCACCTGCCCGGTGCGCACGTCTTCGTCGGCAGCGCCAGCCGTGACCCGGTCGGCTACTTCGACCGGTTCGGCAAGGACCCGAGCCACGCGTCGTTCGGGGCCGTCCGCTTCCGGGCGGAGGACCGCCGCCGGTCCCGCTGGCGGATGGACGTAGATGATCACCTGCGCTATTTCGACCCCGGGGGGGAATCCTTGGCGAACATCGCGAGGATCGTCGTGGGCGACTACGACGACGTGACCCGGGCGGCCTATCGCGGGGAGGCGCCGCTGATTCCCGACGGCATCGGGCTCGACCCGGAGGCTTACCGTGAGCCCGCCCGCGATGTGGGGTGAGGACCGGTGGCCGCGCGAGAGTGTGCTTGACGTCTTGCGCGAGCGGGGTCCGACGGGCGTTCGGGTGGTCGGGTTGCGTGGCGGGTCAGCGGCTGCTGGCGGCGGGTCAGCGGCTGCGGGCGGCGGGTCAGCGGCTGCGGGGGGCGGGCCGGTTGCTGTGGGCGGCGGGCTGGCCGGGGTGGGGGCGGGGGTGGCGGCTTCCGGCCTGCCGGACGCCCGGATTCGGGTCCCGGGGGTGCGACCCGGGTTCGGCGCAGCGGGCGCGGCGCGCCTGGCCCGGGCGGGGACCCTCTCGATCGCCGACCCGCTGCTTCACCGTCTCGCGCGGTCCGTCGACCGCCCGGTCACAGCCGCGGGGGAGTGGATCGCCGCTGACCTCGACCGACCGGTGTGGCGCTATGCCGTCACCGCCCGGCTCGAGCCCGCGGCGACCGGGCCTCGCGCCGCCGCCGGCACCTTCCGGGCCGAGGTGCTGGCGCTGGTGCGCTGCCAGGGACTCTGGCTGCGCGGGGACGAGTCGCCGCACGGGCCGCCCCGTGTCCGGCTCGATGTCCCCGCCGGTGACGTCGACGTCATGGTCACGGCCGGCGGGAGCGAGGGGGTGGTCTTCCTCGAGGTGATGGGCCTCCGTGTCGACGTCGGCGACCTCGGGCTCGACGATGCGTTTCGGGAGGTGGAGATGATGAGATACGACGCCGGTTGAACGGTCCGCTCGCGGCCGCTCGCCCGGCAGGGCGTTGGTCGGGTCAGGATGGGGGCCGGTCAACGTCGACCTGATCAGGTCCGATCGGAGGTTCTGTCATGGCGGACGACGGGGCGAAGGTCGCCTGCGCGCTGTGTGGTGCGGCGGCTTCGCGGCTCCCGCTGACGGGGAGCACGTCCGTCGAGCGGGGCGGTCGCAGCGTGACCCACTGCGACCGGTGCAGCCGGGAGAAAGTTCGCTCCATCGCGGGGCGGCTGGACCCGGAGTGGTGGTGAGACCGGCCCCATCCGGGGACGCGTCGGCCCCGTCCGCCTGTCAGGCCGGCCGTTCCGGCCGTTTCGTTGTGGCCCGCGGCGCTTTCGCGGCCGGACGCTTCCGCCGGCCCAGGACGAAGCCTGGCAGCCAGGTCTCCAGTACGTCGCGCCACGCGGCTCGCGCGTGCAACTGGCACAGCACCCCGATCGAGCCGGCCGTGACCCGGTGGATGAGCAGGTAGTCGGGGGGCAGGTTGAGCTGGAAGCCGGTGCTATACGCCGGTGACCGGGGGTCGGCCACGCGGGTCGCCTGGGTGCGCAGCCACGCACGGGTGAACTGGAAGTGGTCGGCCCGGATGGGCTCGAGGACCGGACCCAGATAGTCGAGCAGGCGCTGCGCGTCGAGCTCGATCGCCGGTCGCACGAAGCCTTGCTCGCGCAACCCGGCCAGCACGGTCGCTGCGTCGCCCTCGAGCGCGGCGCGCAGCAGCGGGCCGATCGGCTTCGGCAGCCCGTCGGGCAATCGGTTGACGGCGCCGAAGTCCAGCACGGCGAGCCGGCCGTCGTCGAGCAACCGGAAGTTGCCGGGGTGTGGGTCGGCGTGCAGCAGCCCCGCCCGAGCGGGGCCGGAGAACAGCAGCCGGGACAGCAATAGCCCGGCCCGGTCGCGCTGCGGCTGCTCCCCCGAGGCGATGATGCGCGACAAGGGGGTCCCGTCGACCCACTCGCTGACGAGCACCTGGTCGGCGGAGGCCACGATCTTCGGCACGAACAGGTCCGGGTCGCCGTGGTAGGCCGTCGCGAACGCGGTCTGGTTGCGAGCCTCCAGTTGGTAGTCGAGCTCCTCCGCCACCCGCGCCTTGAGCTCGGCCACCAGCGGCTTCGCGTCGAGGCCCGGCACGAGCAGGCCGACTAGGCGGCTCATCCGGCCGATCTGGTTCAGGTCCGAGAGCAGGGCCTCGCCGGCGCCCGGATATTGCACCTTGACCGCCACATCCTGCCCGTCGGCCCACACGGCCCGGTGCACCTGCCCGATCGAGGCGGCGGCGGTGGGACGGTCGTCGAAGTCGCGGAAGTGCTGGCGCCAGTCGTGGCCGAGCTGGCGGGCGAGCACGGCGTGCACGGTGCGGGCCGGCAGCGGAGGCGCCGCCTCTTGCAGTCGGGTCAGCGTCTCGCGGTAGGGCCCGGCAAGGTGCTCGGGCATCGCCGCCTCGAACACCGACATGGCCTGGCCGAACTTCATCGCCCCGCCCTTGAGCTCGCCCAGCACCCGGAACAGCTGTTCGGCAGTGCGAGTCTGCACCTCGGCCGCCACCAACTCGGCCGGGCGGCCACCGAGGCGCCGCCCCAGTCCGAGGGTCGCCCGACCGGCGTAGCTCAGCGGCAGGCCAGCCAGCTTGGCGGAGCGAGTGACGGCGCGACGAGGCAGGTCGGACATGGTCGGGCCATTCTCGCCTATCGGCGTGACGATCTCGCGCGCGACGGGCAACAGCGGCCAGACCGACCTCCACGTCGTACGTCGTCGAGGGGCGCCCGCCGGTCATTCCGACGGGTCCTCGGCGGTCCAGTCGCAGCCACACAGCGGGTGGGCCGACCAGGAGCGCCGGCGCAGCCGACCGCCGCCCTGGGCGATCTCGATCGTCCCGTCCACCGTCGGCACCGGCGCCGGGTCCCGGCCGCTGTCGATGAACGCCAGGATCTGCAACGCGACATGCCCGGCCACGGTCGCCGCGAGGACCACGTCGCAGGCCCGGACCGCACCGGCGGCGGTGCCCCCCACGGCGGCTGCCGCGTCGCTGCTGGTCAGCTGGGCCCGGATGCTCGGCCAGGCCCGGTCGCGGTCACACCGGTGCAGGTCGTGACATCGCTGGCAGGACGAGCGGCCGGGCACGACGAACGGGCCGATCACTCCGGTGTTCTCCCGCATGGCGGCGAACAGGTGGGGCACGCCCTGGCGGACCAGATCGTCAGGCAGGCCAGGAGGTGCGCCCTCGGCCACGACCGCCACGTCGGGAAGGGGTCGCCCCCGCGGCGGCGCGAGCCGCACCGAAGGAGCCGACCGGCGGGCCGCCCGCATCGCCGCATCCTGTCGGCGGAGCCCTTCGTCATCGGCCTGCAGGCCACCGGGTGCGGTGTCGGCCAGTGACGTCGGCGTCGGATCGACCACCGTCACGGCGCCCAGCCCGGCCGCAGCCAGCAACCCCACAACCGCCGCGCCGATGCGCCCGGCGCCGTGCACGGCCACGAAGGCCGCCTGGCGCAGGCGCAGCACGCCCAGCCCGCCGGCGTCGTCATCGTGGGTGAGCGAGGCCGCGGCCAGGTCGGGCGCGAGCCGCTCACGCTCGGCGCGGCTCAGCGAGCGCAGCACGCGATGGTCGGCGCTGACGTCCTCGAGGACACCCGCCCGGCGCAGCAAGTCCACCAGCGCGCTGGCCCGGCCGGGTTCGAGGCCCGACCTGACGGCTCCGGCGAGGACCCCGGTCAGATCGCGGCTCCCGTCCAGGCTGTCGACCAGTGCCACGGCGGCCGGGTCGAGACCGCCGATGACCACGGCGTGCTCGGGATCGAGGCCGAGCTGCAGGGTCGTGGAATCTCGCCACACCCGCCGCAGGGCCGGCTTGAGCTGAGGTCGGATCACCCGAGCCCCCGGCCCCGTCGCACCTGCAGGCACCCGGTTGCTCGCACCTGCACACCGTCCTTCGTCCGAGGTAGCGGAGATCGAGCGTGTCAGACCGGCCCGGATTCACAGGGCGCCTCGTCCACAGCTCCACCCAGCGTGAGCGCGAGCACGGCCAGGGTGCGGGCGGCGAGCAGGACGTCGGGCAGTGGCACCGACTCGTCCGGCGAGTGCGCCAGCGCAGCGTCACCCGGGCCGTAGTGCAGCGTGGGGATGCCACCGCGGGCGAGCAGCCGCAGGTCGCTGCCGTAGGGCGCACCCCAGGTCTGCTGCGGCCCGCCGCCGGCGATCGCGTGGGCGTGCGCCACCCGGCCCGGCAGGTCGCTGCCCGCCGGCAACCGCCCCGGCCCGAACTGGCCCCCCCACCACTGCACCGTGACCGGGTGATCGCGCAGCCACGGGTCGCCGTCGAAGACCTCGCCGACGGCCGCTTCCAGCTCGGCGCGGGCGTGCTCCACGGTCTCGTCCAGCGCCACACCCAGCCGTCCCTCCGCCACGAGCAGGTCGGGGACGCTGGAGGCCCAGTCGCCGGCCCGCACCCGGCCGATCGATAGCGGGTAAGGGATCCTCCAGCGCTGCATCAGCGGATCGACGTCGGCGTTACGACGAGCCTCCAGCCCGGCCAGCGCAGCCCACACCGGCAGGAACTTCTCGATCGCGCTGACCCCTTCGCTGCGCCGGGCGGCGTGGGCCGCGCGGCCCGGCACAGCAAGCCGGAAGGTGAGGGCGCCGGCACAAGCTGGGACGAGGTGCAAGCCGGTGGGCTCGG
>JBBRHF010000102.1:0-15159 GCA_038223055.1 Actinomycetes bacterium
TCGAACGCACCATCGCCAACCACGTGAAAACCTGGAGGATCCTGCACACCGACTACCGCCGGCCGATCCAAACATTCCCCGAAACAATCACCGCGGTCATTGGACTGGAGTTCTACCGAACCACATTGTGAATAAGCCTCAAGGTCTTCATCACGTCGTGGTCGACGTCGTGCCAGTCGAACCGGGCGACCCGCCGGGCCAGCGCGGACACCCACCGGTCACCACCGGGCACCTCGACGACCCAGTCAAAGAAATCGTCCTCGACCACGTTGCCGATCTGCGCATCGGCGAACAGACCTCCCCGCAGCAAGGTGGCGGCGCTGACCCCGCCCGCTGTCACATCGATCCCCAGCACCGAGTGCGCAATGATCTCCGCGGTGGCGACCAGCAGCGTGTGCTCGACGAACAGGCTGTCCTCGTCCGAGAACGCGGTGCCCAACGCGGTGGTGAGCAGCTTGGCCCACAGCTGGCGTTTGAGCGCGACCGTGGGACGCTGCCGGTGACCGGCGTAGAGCCGCGCGAGATCGGCGTAGTCCAGTTCATGACCGGGACTGCCGGCCCCCAGCCGCCGACCGATCTCCAGCGCGGTCGGCCGGATCTGGGTGTCGGTGGCCAGCACCGTCTCAACCCAGACCACCAGACGCTCGACGCCGCCTCGGTCCGGGTCGGCGGGAAGCTCCAGCGTGCTGACATGCACCAGCTGGTCGCCGTCGTCGAGCCGCCACAGTGACCACTCGGTGCCGTCGGTGAGCACCCCGACGTAGCGCTGGCCGGTCTGCTCTTGCCGGGTGGCAACGTAGCCGGCGAGCTGAACGACCGCGTCGACCCTGACCCCGGCTCTACGCAGGTCCCGCTTGACCTCGAACACGCACCGGCCCACCTCGACGTCGATGCGCCGACGGTCCCCCACTGGAGATTCCAGCACCACGTCGTCGAGCTGCTCCTCACCCAACTGGAACGGTGCGGTGAGCAAGAAGTGGTGCAGATCGGCTTGCACGTTGGCCTCGGTCCGACCTGGCACGCGCCTGGCAAGTGACCGGACCAGGGTCAGCAGGGCAGAAGAGGACGGCGGCACCGGTCGAGCATGCCGCACTCGGACCCACTCTGCGCGCGCCAACACACCCACGCCGCGAGGCTCGGCATCCCGCGCCTGCGTCCTCACCACGGCTTCCGCGCCACCTCCGTGAGCCAGGTCGCGGCAGGGTGCGCGGTAGGGAGCCGACGCTGCGTCTATCTTCCGGCTCGCGCGCCGAAACTGCCAGACCGGCTGTTCTGGTGCGCTCTTGCCTAGGGTGCAGCCTGGGGTCGGGGGCGCAGCTCCGACCCTGCCCTATCCATGAGTGGCAGCACTCTCCTCCAAGCCTCGGGCTGGTTGGCGCCTACTCGGTGGGCGGAGGTCGGGTGCCGATACCGCCGGGGTAGGCGCGCAGCAGTAGCGGCGCGAGGCAGACGTAGGAACTGATCAGCACGTCGGCGACGGCGTGGGTCCGTACGTTCAGGCTTGTTGCCAGCAACAGAACCTGGCCTTCGGCTGCGGCTCGCGCGTCGAAGGTATCCGGGCGCGGCTGAGGGCTCCGGAGACCGACCAGCAGTGGGGGCTCCGCCGGGGTCCGGAAATGACGCATGTCGAGCACGTCGATGTCGTGGAGACCCTTGTGCAGATCGACGGCCAGCGCGTCGGTCATCGGCAGCGGCACGGCCGGGTCCCGCTTACCGAAGTGCTCGAACCCGAACACCTCCGGCCCGCCCTGCGCGAGCAACTCATCCAGCGGGAACGCAAACACCGGCGGCGTGATGCCGAGGTGGCTCAGGTCCAGCAGGTCGAAGCCGGGTGGCTCGACCCCCGAAGGCACCCACTTCAGTACCCCGTACGCAACCTGTCCAGCACGCCGAGCCTGGTCCAACTCGGTGCGCCGCTCTATATCGGTGTAGCCAGCCGCGGTGGTGCGCGACGGAACGCGCACGCCCAGCAGGGGCCCGTACAGGACTACCACCTGCTGGTAGGTCTCGGCGGCGCGCAGCCAGTCCGGTTCGAGGTCCACCGGGCCTTGCGCCCTGACGGTCTCACCGCCGACGGCGAGCTCGAGACCAACGTCCGTCTGCCGCACCGTCCAGCCGGGCACCTGCTCCGCGCGCGCCGGACCCGGCAGACAACGGAGCATCCCGAAGGTGATCGCCGCTTCACAGTGAGCGTCACGCTGCTGTCCGGCGTCGTCTTCCAAGGTCACCGCGAGCGGCGGCTCGAACAGCACGACCGGCACTCTGCCTGACGGAACTGCCCGCTGGGTCGGTAGCGCCGGCAGCGGCCCGGTCAGCGTCAATCCGAGCGACGGATCGTCCGCGAACAAGGCGCGCACCGCCGCCCGCGGGTCGGCGAACACCTGCTCAACGTCGCCAAGCGCGCGGCCCGGCTGGCGGCGAACGGGACGTCGACGTGGCCGACGTTCCGGCCGGCGACCTCGCGACTTGGGCACCCCACCGATCCTGTCAGAACCCTTGCTTCCGAGTGCGCTCCACCGCCATGGCAGTTGGGAGAACCCTGGTAGTGCGTGGTCCTGGGGGGCCACCGCCAGCACCTTCGGCTGCTTCGGGTTGAGAAGGGGCTGGCTCGTGAGTTGCGGTGCCCGGAGAACCCGCCCGGTCGTTGTGGACTCCCATCAGCTGCGCCGACGGCGACCGGCCTCGGGGTCGAGACCGACATCGCGTAGCGCCTTCCACAGCTCACGGTCTGTGGGCCGGACGGTGCCGGCAGATGTCACCGCGGCCCGGTGCTCCGCGATCGCGTCGACGAGCTGTTCGATGACCTTGCGGGCTGCAGGATTGAAACCGCTGCCGGCCCTCCCGGCCCAGCCCAGCGGCTTGTCGTCCTCCACGCGTAGCCGCTGCCAACTGTCCTCGCAGAACCGCGCAAACTTCTGCGCCCGCCGCCGCTGGTGCTCATCGAGCCCGCCGCCAGCGAGCGCCTGCTCGGCCTGGTCGAGGAAGTCTTCAAGCACGTCGTAGACCCGTTCAGCGAGCTGGTCGTCACGGCCCAGCAGCACCCACAGCTGCTCCCACCGGTCCCGTTCAGGGCCGCCGGGATCGCGGGGCACCAAGTGGTCGCGCACCAACACGGCGAAGTCCTCCAAAGCCAACTTCAGGAGCGCTGCAGGCCCGAGGGGATCGGGGATGGCAACGGGGGTCTTGACCCTGCTCCATGGCCGCTCGAGCAGCACCGGGATCGGCCTCCCCATCGTCGTCGTCTCGGCCCCGATCATGCCGCGACGGTGCGGGCGTGCCGGCTGCGACCCGCCCGCGCGCGCTCATCGGCGCGCCGCTCGGAGTTGAACCGGCGACACTGCCCGCAGCGGCACCCGCCGCGGCGGTACCACCGCAGGCTGCCCTGTCCAGCCGGGTGTAGCGCGCCAGCCTGATCCCGTTGGTCGGCCGCCGCTGCTTGTGCCCGACGCCCGGCCTGCAGCTGGTCGGCCCGACCCACGCTCAGCGACGCCTCCGCAGCCATCTGCTCCCGGTCCGCGGTGGTGGTGGCGGCCCAATACCCCTCGGCACGGGCTCCCAACGCCCACCGCAAGCAGCCGGTCCTGCTCGGGCAGGCCCCGCACAGCCGGCGCATCGGCTCGGGTACCAGGTCTCGTTCGCTGTCGGGCACCCAGTCCAGCTCGGTCGTCCCGGCGCAGGCCGCGCCCGGCAGCACCGGCACCGGCAGAAACGACTCGGAGGCGCCTCCCTCTGGGGGTGGTGCCTCCGGGTCAACCTGCATGCTCGCAGTGCCCCCAGCGTACGGGTGTCGCGGCGTGTTTGCCATGGTGGTCATGGCGCTCCCTTCGAGCCCTCCGGCTGGTCAGGCCGGTGTCGACGTGGCAAATCGACGTTGATCTGAGAGCATGCCCGGCGACGCTGCGAACTGTCAACCAACAAGCAGGTGTTCGGGAGAGGTGTGTCGCGTGGCGGCTCGTCGAGGAGAGCAGCTGACCTACTGCGACCTCGCGGACCGCATCGAGCTGGCGCTGGGAGTGCGACCCGCGCTGTCCACGCTGCGCGCCGCCCGCGCGGACAGCCACCGCGGCACGACGCGGACCCGGGTCACCGCCGGTATGCCCTCCCCCTCCCCGCGACCCGACACGGGTGGCCGGACCGTGTTCAGCGCGCCGGCGGTCGACCGCTGGCTCGCCCGCCACCCGCGGCGCCGGATCCGCCGCGTGCAGGATCGACTCATCGCAGCTCCACCAACCCGCCGCCCGCAGGCCGTCGCGATGGCCCGCCGCGCCGGGCTGAGCTGGCGGCAGATCGCGGACGCCCTCGGTGAGGCAGAGGGGACCAGCTACACCCGGCAATGGGCACAGCAACGCTACGGCGGCAACCGGGCAGCTGAGTCAGTTGGAAGCCCGGTTCCGCCGCGACCGGGTGTACTTCAGGTCTCCGCGGACTCTGGTGGCGTGGGGACCGCGGCTCGCCGCGCCCGCCTGGCGCCGGTGGGGGTCGGCCGGTCCCCCGCCGCCGCATCTTCGGCCGGGGCCTGCTGAATGCGGTACGCGGCGCCGCCGCGCACGATGTCGGGGTGCATGACGATCTCGGGTCGCCCTTGCGCGTCGATGTAGCCCATCATTTCGCTCCTGGATGCTGGGGTTCAGGTCGGGGTGATGTCGGTCAGTTGGATGACTTGGCGCTTCCCGGTGCTGCCGTCGGGGCGCTGGTAGGTGGCCTGGTGGGTGCCGGTGACCCGCAGCCGAAGGCCCCGGGGCAGCAGGTGAGCGGTGTCATCGACGCTGTCCGAGCGCCCCAGGTACATGCCGCGGCGGGTCTGGATCTCGAACACCGCGGTCCGTTGCGCCGCCGGGTCGGCCGGCTCGATCTCGTGCAGGGTGTGCGCGCCGGCGGTGTACCGGTCGAAGTCGACCACGGTGCCGGCAGTGAAGTTGCGCCGCAGGAATCCTTCCAGGTTGCTGCGGTTGATCGCCGCGGGCATCTTGAGGTTGCTGTAGATCACGTGGCCGCGGTTGTTGGCCCGCTCGTAGGCCTGCACGGCCCGATCGACCCGAGCCACCCCCGTGCGCGCGGCGTCGTCGAGGACCTGGGCGTCCCCGGTGGCGTCGGAGAGCGCGTCGTTGAGCTGCTGCCAGCGCAGCGGCTGGGAGACCAGGCGGGTCATCGCCGTGTACTGGGTGGCGGGCAGCCGGTCCTGCACGGCACGCTTCGCGACCGACCGGGCCTTGCGCTGGCGTGAGCTCAGCGGTTGGCGCACCTGCCCGGGTGCCGGCAGCGTGCGTTCCATCCGCGGATGCGCGATCTCCCCGGTGGCGGCGCGGGGCATCGCCCGTTCCCGGTCTCGTTGCTGGCGGCTCAGACCCGGCATCGACTCCACGTCCCGGTCCAGGCCACGGGCGCCCTCGCGTTCCGCGCCCCGGTCCCGGAAGGTGGGCGGGTCCACGAGCTTGGCTTCCTTGGTCCCCGGCACCGCCGAGGAACCCCGGTCGGGGTCCACGACGTAGTCCGGGTCGACCCGGCGGCTACGCACCACGACTGCCCTCCTCTGGCTTGCGATCTGCCCGCGTCGGCCGCGCATACGGGCCGGCTCTACTGCGGGGAAGGTGCTTATCATGAATCGGGGGCGGAAACCCGGTCCTTCAGGGCCGGGAGGAAGCCCCTGCTGATTGCGGATCGGACACCGGGTGTTCTGTCGGACCCTGCGAATACGGTGCCGCATGGCCCGTTTCCGTCTCTACCCGACACCTGAGCAAAAGGTCCTCCTGTTGGAACAGACCGGGCAGGCCCGGTTCGTGTGGAACCTGGGGTTGGAGCAACGCCTGATGTGGCGCCCTGGGCGCGGGCCGACACCGGGCTACAACGCTCAGTCCGCACAGTTGACCGCGGCCCGCAAGGCCGAGCCGTGGCTCGCGGCGGGGTCCCAGACCGTGCAGCAGCAGGCGTTGCGCGACTTGGAGCAGGCGTGGCGCAACTTTTTCGCCGGCACCCACCGGCGCCCGACCTGGCGCAAGGGAGGCGTCCATGAGGGGCTGCGGATTGTCGGTCCGCAGGCTGTGCGGGTCCGGCGAGACAACCGTCGTTGGTCCTCGGTGTTGGTCCCGAAGGTCGGGTGGGTCCGGTTCCGGCGGACCCGTGCCCTGCCCGGCGCGAAGTCCTACCGGGTCACCCTGGACCGGGCCGGACGCTGGCACATCGCGTTCGCCGTGATCCCGGACCCGATCCCCGCACCCGGGACGGGGGAAGTCGTGGGCGTGGACCGGGGTGTGAAGGCCGCGGTCGCCCTGTCCACCGGCGTGGTCTCGAGCCCGGCCGGGCTGAGGCCCAAGGAGGCCGAACGGCTGCTGCGGTTGCAACGGCGCCTGGCCCGGGCCCGCCGCGGGTCCAACCGCCGCGCCAAGGTGAAGGCCCAGATCGCCCAGGTGAAGGCAGGGGAGGCGGACCGCCGTAAGGACTGGGTGGAGAAGACCTCGACCGACCTGGCCCGCCGTTTCGACGTGATCCGCGTGGAAGACCTCAACGTGGCTGCCATGACCCGCTCCGCGAAGGGCACGGTCGACGCGCCGGGCCGCAACGTGCGGCAGAAGGCCGGGCTGAACCGGGGCATCCTCGCCGCCGGCTGGACCAGCCTTGTGGCCCGACTGGGCCACAAGGCCCCCGGCCGGGTCGAGCACGTCAAGGCCGCGTACACGTCGCAGACCTGCAACGCCTGCAAGGTGGTGGACCCCAGATCGCGTGAGAGTCAAGCGCGGTTCGTGTGCACCTCGTGCGGGCACCAGGCCCACGCCGACGTCAACGCAGCCTGCAACATCGCGGCAGGGCATGCCGTGACAGCGCGTGGAGACAGGGCGAAGTCGGCCCGGTCTGTGAAGCGCGAACCTCAACTCGCTCGACCTCCCAAGGTCGCATAGCAGTTGGAATCCCGGCCGTTCACGGGCCGGGAGGATGTCAACGCAGCCGGTGTGTGACCGCCAGGTCGTGCAGGGTCACCGGCGGCGCGTCGGCGACCCAGGTCTGGGTGCGGCCCTGCTTGACCGCGCCGGGCGGGGTCATCACCCGCCACGGGTCGAGCTGGGTCAGCAGCGCCGCCGCCAGGGCGGTGGCGTGGAAGCGGGTGCCCAGCGTGGTGTGGCTGACGACTTTGCCGCGTTTGCGTAGCTCGGGCATCGCCCGGTCTGAGGCCCGGGTGATCGCCACCTGCCGCAGCCCGCCCGCCAGCTCGAGTACGGCCACCAGGTGCGGCTCGAGCCACTTCTGCTGCCGCCACGCCGGCAGTACTCCGGTGCCCGCGGGCGCCGCGCTCGCGGCGATCGCGTCGTGGGCGTAGCGGGCCGTGATCTCTTCCTGGCGCAGGCTTTCCGGGTCGGGCCGCACCGCGGCCTGGATCTGTTCGAGGCGGCCCGCGGGCAACCGGGCCAACGTCCGGTCCGTGCCGTGTAGCCAGCGCTGCACGGTGCGCTGGCTGACCCCCAGCGCGGCGGCGGCGGTGGCCGTATGGGGCTGGCCTCGGGAGTTCACTCCGAAGGCCACTCCGACCACGCACCGCAGCCGCCGGTGGGTCCACCGCGGCCCCCGTCCGGCCCGGCTGGCGGTCATTCGGGGTTCTCGCCGGGGTCGCGCAACTCCATCTCGGTGATGCTGTCGAAGCCCCAGTCGGCCACGTACTCCTGGTCGAAGTGGCCCTCCATCCAGGACACCACCGCCTGGTCGCCACCCTGTTCGTAGGCCGACAGCATCCCCTCGACATCCTCGGGTGCGAGCAGGAGATCCACCTTGCGGAACCGCCGGTAGTCCTCCCCGGCCCGGGTCGGGCCCTGCTCTCCGCGGATCGAGAGTCGGGCCCCGTTGCGCGCCAGCGGCCCCTGCCGGACCTTGGCCGCCGCCGCGCGCCGGCCCCGCTGGGTGCTGGCCGCCTGCTTGGCCTTCTTCGCGATCGTCTTGCGGTGCTCCGGGCTGGCGCCGTTGGTGCCGCGCACCCAGCGCTGCACCGACCGAATGTCCACGCCCAGCGCCTGCGCGGCGGCCCGGGTGTTGACCGACCCGGGGCGCCGGCCCTCCCCGTAGGCGGCCTGCAGCATGGCCCGCAGGTCACCGTCACGTCGCCCGGTCACGTCACCGGACCGCCCGGTCAACGCCCCGAACAGGGTCTGGCGCAGGCCGGGGGTGAACCCGGGCTTGTCCATCAGCCGCCCTCAACCAGCCGATGGGCGGTGACCCAGTCCAGCAGTTGCCCGCGCGCCAGCACCCAGCCCTGCTCGGGTAGGCCGGCCACGACCTCGAACTTGAACGCCTGGTACGGCGACGAGGCCAGGCCGTCATCGCAGTCCCAGCAGCCGGTGACATCCCAACCCGCCTCGACACCGACACCAGCGACACCGGCCTGAGGGTCGTGGCGGCGCGGGTCATACGGCTCCACCGGGGCGCCTGCGCCGCCCAGATGGGGCAGGGCGATCCGGCCCCGCCCGGCGCAGGTTCCGCACCGCGCTCCCTCGCCCAGGGCGTCCACGAGCAGACTGAGCGCGAGATCCGCGGCCCCGGAACCGGTGTAGCCCCAGGACATGCCGGTCGGTGAGTGGCGCGCCACGTGGCGCAGCACGCCCAGGATCTGCCCGTCGCGTTCCACCGTGACCAGCCGCCCGCCCCCGCCTGGGCCGGTGCCGTGTCCCCGGTAGGACACCTCCCCGGCCACCGGCTGGCGCGCCGGGGTCACGATGCCCGCCCCGCTGCGGCGACCTCGGGTGGCGCCCAGTCGTGGTCCAGGAGTTCCTTGCCGCGGTAGTCCCGCCCGTTCAGGTGAGCCAGCTGCTCGACCAGCAGCCCGGAGGCTTCGGGTTTGAACTGGCCGAATCCGCGCCCGAGCTGGGCGGGTTTACCGGGCCAGGCGTCGACCGGGTCGGGTTGGTCGGACACGTACAGCAGGGTGTCCGCGGTCACCGCCACCGGCCACCGGTCGGCGGCGCGCCCGATCTGCACGATCCGGCGCAGGATGTTCGCCCGCGCCTTGGCCACGATGTGGTGGCGGCGGTCGGGGGCGTAGCCGGGCCGGTTGCGCATCCACTCCTCGCTGCCCAGCATCCCGATGGTGCGGGTGTAGACGACCTTGAGCAGGTCCCGCGCTGTTTGGGCGTTCACATCGGCGACGTCCAGGGCGGTGCGGGCGTCGCGGACCCGCTCGTACCAGGGGTCCAGCACCCGGGCGTGCTCGGGCCACACGTGGGCGCTCAGGATCGGCGCCTCGTGCCCGAGCTCGATCGCGAACGCCAACGTGGGGGTGGTGACCCACACCGGTCGGGCCGGGAGCGCCCCGCGGGGGTTCAGCGGGTGCGGCATCCGCCAGTCCCCCGCTTCGGGGACCTCGATCTGCCAGTAGCCGGGCAGCTTCGCGTCGAACGGGCGACCTTGCGGGTAGTGCACCGCCGGGCCGATCCCCAGCTCGAGGCCGGCGATCCCGGCGGCGTAGGACCCGCCCCGGTCATAGGCATGCACGAACCGGCATGCCTGTTCTTGCGCGGTGGGGACCCGGGACCAGTTCAGGTCGTTCTCCAGGTTGGGGATCCGGGCCGGCGGCACCGGTTCGCGTGGGGTGAACAGCCGGTCGCGGTCTTTGGCCCGCAGGCTGATCATCAGGTCCAGCCCGGTGCTGCTCGGGCTCATCGCCCACGGCGCCCCCAGCGCCCCGGCGAACAGGGTCAGCCGCTGCGCCAGGGTGCCCGGGGCCGGGGTGTCGCCCAGCACCGGGATCTCCAGCGGGTCGGCGTTCATGGCCGGGATCAGGGCCACCCACACCCCGCGGGCCTCCCCACGCCACACCCTGGTCCAGGCGCTCAGGCAGTCCCCCGGCTTCCCCACCTGCCAGCCCTCATCCAGGGCGCCGGTCACCAGCGGGGTGCCACGGGTGAGCCCGCGGACCGCCTCGACCCGCTTGGTGGGGTCCGCGGGCAGCGCGTCGACGTCCAGCCCGAGCGCGCCCGCCGCCGCCCCGGTCACCCAGATCTGGCCCGGCTCGGCCCGCCATTTGGTGACCTGGGTGCCCAGGCGCAGCCGTTCCACCAGTTCGGCGATGTGCCCGACGTGGCGCAGCGGGTCGGGCACATCGATCCGGGTGCCGTCGGGCAGCCACACCCCGTCGGTGTGCAGCACCGCGGCCGGCCCGGCGTAACCCCCGGCCATGGTGCGCTCCCGTGGGTCCCGAGGCGACCCGGCCGGGGCCGTGGTTGGCGGGATAACCGGGGCCGGGCGGGCCGCGCGCGGCGCGGCGTCGACTGGGCGGTCCGGGCCGGTGGCGTGCGCCTGCGCCGGGTCCTGCATCGGTTTGGGGGCGGGGGCCGGGGCTGGTGACGTGTCCGGTGGTGGGGTGTGTCGGGCCGCGATGGCGGCGTTGCGGGATGCGGCGGTGCTGCGTTCCCAGCAGGGGACGTGGATCGCCAGCTCCAGGAAGAACACCCCGCATCGCAGTCCGCAGAACAGGCACGGCTCGGTCCGGTCGGGGTGCCCGATTGTGGCGGCGAATCCTTCGGCGTCGCTGATGCGTGTGCTCACGGGGAGCTCCTCGTGCTGAGGGCTGGTGAGGCCCTGATCTGGTGTCTCCGAACCTAACGGTTGGTGCTGCGAATCGTCAACACCAGGTTGGTTGGTCGGGTCACTCGGGCCGGGGCCGAAACCCCATCCCCCGGTTCGGGCTGTGGTGTCGGGGCCACTATCGGGGCCACCGCCGACAGGCTCGATTTCCCCGGCGTCGGGGTCGTCGCCGAGCAGGGCGCCCAGGCGCAGCGCGGTGACCCTGGCCCGGCGGTTGTCCTCGCAGTGCAGGGTGCGTTGCACGGTCAGCCGGTCGGGCCGGTTGACCCGCTTCTCCCCGATCAGCACCCCCTCGTCGTGCAGGGCGCGTAGGGCGGTGCCCCGGTCCAGCTGCGGGGCGTCGGCCATGGCTGTGCCGGTGGCCTTGAGGACCTGGTCCAGCGCGGTGGACTCCACCAGCAGCTGGCGGCCACCGGCCACACCGGGGTCATCCAGCAGGTAGCCGAACCGGATGCCCTTGGACTCCACCCGGTAGCGGGTCTCGCCCGTCTCGTCGCGACCCATCGGGGTGCGCCGCCACCCCAGCCGACCGGCCAGCGGCCAGCCCGGGGCGTCCCCGGAGCGCACGTCCTCCACGTAGGCGATCCCGGTCCGCAGCGCATGCACGATCAGTTCCCGAACCCGGGCGCCGGTGCGGGTCGGCAGGTCCGGGTCGGCGCTGGCCTCGACCGCGTCGCGCAGCCCCTGGTCCACCCGGGCCAAGACCTGCTCCCGCTCCTGGTCGGTGATGGCGCCCATCTCGAGCAGGAAGTCGGTCGCGCACACCCAGCCGGCCCAGGTGTGCCCGACCGCCTCGGCCTGGCGGACCGTCTCCCCCGCCTCGCGCAGCGTCTCGGCGTAGCGGGCGGCCTCCCCCAGACACCGGGCCCGGGTCGCTTCCAGGTTCCCTGCCAGCCACCGCAGCATCGAGGCCATCAGCAGCGCCCTCCCGTGGCGGGACTCCTCCCCGTCCAGCGCGATCAGCGCCTCCAGGTCGGTCTCCTCGGCCTGCAGCGGCACCACCAGCATGCGCTGCGCACCTGACCCCGGGCGGGGCATCACCTCGCTGGTGATCAGTGCGCTGGACCTCGGCGGGGTCCCGTCCAGCACCGCCAGCCCGTCGCGGGTGGACCGGGAGCGCTGCTCCCCGTTGTGGACCAGTCGGGCGAACTCCTCCAACGTCTTCTGGGCGCTGGCCCAGTCCCGGGTCGGGGCCACATCATCGGCCCAATACAGGGCGTCCTTGGCGCTGTTGAGCTTGATCCTCAGCGCGTTGAGGGTGTCCCCGTTCCCGCTCATGCTGCTGGCCGGTTTCCGCCGGTCCCACAGCTCACCCCAGTGGTGCATGCCCAGCGACGCGATCGAGGTCTTGTACGACCCGGCCGATCCGATCAGCGCCAACACCCACGGGTTGGGGCCCATCGCCGAGCGGTACACGTGCCCCAGCAGCGGCGCCGCGACCCGCGCCGGCAACAAGGTCAACATGGCCGCCGAATGCTCCAGGAACGCCGCCCGCAACCGCGCCGGGTCCTCGCTGGGGTCGGGCAGGTCATACCGGGCCAGCGGCCCGGTCAGCAGCACCGGAACCGGGCGCACCCCCTCAGCGGTGATCGCGCCCTGGGCGTGCACGAAACACCACCGGCCCTCCAGCAGGCGCCACCCGGTCGACCGGTACCGGGTCGTGCGCCGGATCCCGGTGCTGACAGCCTTGATCGCGTCCCGCAGCTTGGCCAGCCCGGAAGGCTTGGAGTCGTACTGCGGTGGCCCGGGCAGGCTCTCCACCCACCCGCAGTCGCGGTAATCATCCGCCGGCACCCGCAGCGTGCACCGGTCCCCGTTGGCCGGGTCGGTGTAGCAGACCGTCACCGCGGACAGCTCCGCCGGACCCGGCGGGTTGAGTTCGCGCTGCTCCTCGCGGGCACGGCGGCCCTGCAGCCGCGGCGCGTCCACATCGACCGTGTCGGGGTCTTCCAGGTACTCCATCTCCACGATCTGCACGTCCAGGCTGAGCACCCGCCGCAGGGTCTCCTCCCCCTCCTCGCCGTCGGCCGGGTCGGGTTCGCGGCGGCCCCGCTTGGCCCGATCGGGGGACACGACCTCCACGATGTGGCGGTTGACGATCCGATACGTCGGGGACTGGATCGCCACCCCGGCGCGGGCCTCACCGGTGTGCTGGGCGTCCCAGTCCCCGTCGTGCCCCCCTCCGGGATCGTCGCCAGTGCCAGGCCCGGTGCCCGGGTCGTCGGCCAGGCTGGGCGGTACCGGGACGCCCGCGGCGTCGTGCGCGGCCCGCGCGGCAGTCCTGGCCTGCCGCAGCACCCCGGCCGCGACCTCGATCGCCTCGCCGGCCCACTCGGTCCCGGTCCGCACCGCGCGCTGGCGGACGTCCTCGACCAGACCCCGCAGCGCCTCCCACCGGATCTCGGTCTCCGACGCCCAGCGCCGAGCGAACCGGGTGTGTTCCGCGGCCGCGTCCTGGTCCCGGGCACGCACCGCGTCCTCGGCGGCCGCGAGCTGACCCTGGGTCTGGGCCAGGGCCTGTTCGACCGCCAGGTGTTTGCGTCGCGCCCCGGCCAGCGCCGCCCAGGCCGCCACCTCCTCGACATGCACCGGCACCAGATCGCCCAGGTTCTCCCCCGCGTCGACGTGGTCGGTGAAGTCGCTCTTGGGCGCGGTGGTCGCCGGCAGGAACAGCCGCACCGTCGCCTCGACCGCGCCCAGGTGCTGGTGCAGCGCGACCCCGCGGTCCCAGCCGGCGTCGTCGCGGTCGAGCACCACCCGCACGTCCGCGCCCCGCAGCACCGCCGCGAGCTCGCCCGGGAACCCCCGCCCACCCCCGGTGTTGGTGGTCGCCACCAACCCCAGCCGTTCCGCGGTCTCGACGTCTTTCTCGCCTTCGAGCAGCCACACCGGCTGCCCCGCGGCCACGGCAGCCAGGACTTGCGGCAGCCGGTACAGCACCGGGACGAACCCGTCCGGCTTGCGTTTGCGTCGCGCCCCGCCGACCACGAACAGCTGCCGGAACGTCTTGTGCCGCGCCGGGCAGGCGGTGCACTCCTCGCGCACCACCTCCTGGACCAGGCCCCCAGCCGCGTCCAGGTAGGGGTAGGTCGCGACCGTCACCCACTCGTGCACCGCGTCGGGCGGCGCCAGGTCGCCCGGCGCGGCCAGCAGGGCAGGAAGCCGACCCAGCCGGCCCCGGCGGGCGCCGCTTCGACGCTGATCCGTTGGGCGCCCGGCCCGACCGCGCAACGCCCCAGCCCGCGCCGGCAGCGGCTCATCGAACAGGTCGGCCATGCTCAGACCCAGCGCCTCGACCAGGTCGACCGCCCGGGCGCCGCAGCCATGGCAGTTGAGCAGCACCAGACCGCCGCGGTCCCCGCGGGTCCACCGCACCGACAACGACGGGGTGCGGTCATCGTGAACCGGGCAGCGGGCCTTGACCTCCATCGGTTTAGTGGCCGTGGTCGGGCCGGTCCGCGCCTGCAGCGCGTCGACCACCCGGTCAAACGAGGACCTGCCGGCGCCGCCGCCGACCGGCATGCCAGCGAGCGCGCCGGTCACGGCGCGTCCACCGCGGCGACCGAGCCCAGCTTCCGCGACACGCGTTCACGGAGAACACTGGTTCTGAGCGCGCCACCAGGTATCCTGGGCATGCAGAACCTCCGGTGGGGGAAACCCCACCTCTGGTAGTTCCTCGAGAGGCCCCCCGTTGCCGTCAAGCTAAAGGGGGGCTTCTCGCTGTGTCGGGCACGCTCAGGCACCCAGGGGCAGAACCTCCTCATGCATCGGCGGGAAGACGTAGTCCGGTTCGTCGAGCTCGTGGGCGCGGGCCAGGATGATCGCGACGTAGTCACCGAGACACACCCCGGCGTCGGCCGCGGCCTGCTCGTAGAGCCGCTTGTGCACCTTGGGCACCCGGACGTGCATCGGCTCCCGATCGCCCTTGGGCGGTCGTCCCTTACGCGCTCCAGCCATGCACCATGTCTACCGGCAATCCGATGCCGAATCAGGTAGGCGCCGCCTCGCGGCGTGTCGGATCCTGACGTCGCGCACCGCACTCGGGTCATACCACAGGAAGGTGGCGCCACGCCCCCCGCTGTGACACCCCCGCCGGGACCAGATTCCGAGCCCACATCCCGCGCCAGTCAGGACCCACCGAGAGTGCACCTCCACGCGCGACCTACCGCCCCCAAGGGTGGGGAGCGTGGGGAGCAGCCCTAAAACCGCAGGTCAACCGCCCAATTGTGCTCCCCACGGGGGGTGGGGAGCAGGGTGGGGAGCGGGGTGGGGAGCTGGTGGAAGACGCCGATTGGGCAGCTTCCGCCCCTCCAGGGCGCTTGGAAGACGCATCCGACAGCTTGAAAGACGCGTCTGGACGGTTGTTGGACGCGTTGAAAGACACCTCGCCAAACCACTACTGCGGCGGGCCGTTGCGTCAACGTCCGCGGCGTGGTGCCTCGAAGGGAGCGCAGCCGGACCGGCGCCCGCTAGAAGCGCTGGCGGGGGTTGCGCCGGTCGTCGCCCGGGTCGCCGCGCTCGGCGCGGTTCCAGGTGATCCGGGCCGCGGGGGGCGGGGCATGGGGGCCTGTGGCTCGCCGGAGCTCATCGGCGGGGTGA